>JAICQQ010000042.1 GCA_025937785.1 Polyangiaceae bacterium | reverse complement strand
GTCTTTCCCAGGGCGCCCTGCTCCGCGCTTGGCGCAAAGCACCGCGCGAACCTTATGCCACTGCCGCTCGTCCAGCTGATGTCTAACCATGCTGCCTACCCACGGAACACACTTCGACCGCCATGGATAGCTCTTTCCTCGACTTCTCGGGCACGGGCACGCACACGTTCACGTTCACGTTCACGGGCCGGACTAATTCAGGGACAGGCCCTAGTGTGGTGAATCTTTGATTCGCCATAGGACGAACTAGGAGACAGGACGCTAGTGTGCGCATGACACTTAGTTTAGTGTGGCGCACACACGATGAGCTACACGTACAGGTACCCGCGACCGGCGCTGACCGTCGATTGCGTGGTGTTCGCGACCTACGACGAGGGCTTGCGAGTCTTGTTGATCCGGCGGGGGGAGGAGCCGTTCGCGGGGGGCTGGGCGCTGCCGGGCGGGTTCGTGCGCGTCGATGAAACGACGGAAGCGGCGGCGCGGCGCGAGCTGGAGGAAGAGACCGGCCTGAAGAGCGCATACCTCGAGCAGCTGTACACGTTCAGTCGAGTGGATCGTGACCCGCGCGAACGGGTGGTTTCGGTGGCATACTACGCGCTGGTGAAGCCGAGCGCGCTCGCCGCTGGTTCGGACGCTCGCAGCGCTGAATGGATCGATGTGACGCGCTTGCCCGAGCTCGCTTTCGACCACGACGAAATCCTCGAAATGGCGCTCGCGCGTTTGCGTGGCAAGATTCGCTACCAGCCGATCGGCTTCGAGCTCTTGCCGCAGAAGTTCACTTTGGGACAGCTGCAGCGGCTGTACGAGACCATCCTCGGACGCGAGCTCGACAAGCGAAACTTTCGCCGCTCGTTCTTGCGGATGGGTGTGTTGCAAGCGCTGGACGAGATGGAGGCCGGCGTGGCCCATCGACCGTCACAGCTGTATCGCTTCGACCGCGCCGAGTATCGGCGCCTCTTGAGACACGGGTTCAATTTCGAGATCTGAGCGCGCGTCCTGCGTTGCTGCGGTAAACTTCAGATTGTCCTAGAAACTGTCGCAAAAACTGGGATTTCGTGACCCGAAGCAGGAGGCTACGGGCATTCACTTTGCGGAGGCAAGGGACACGACCTCCCTTGACTGGCCCCATGCTTCAAAATTCCGGAATTCGCCTCAAGGTCTTGCAGCCGCCGGGAACCCGCTTCGAAAGCCCCCTGGTGCACATGCTCTCCCCGCGATCGCTTCGGGATGGTTGGGCGCGACCGATCGACGCCGCCGACGCTGCGTTGCTGCGGCGCAACGCCCAGGTGCTGACCCAGCTCCGGCCCCGCCCCGCGAAGCGTCCCTGAAGGGCCCGTCGCGCGACGAGCTCGACCTGCTGAGCTCACGGTCCCCGATCGACCGAGAAGCCAACCTCGGCGCCGCCGTCTGGACGATTCCGAGCGAAAGCGTCCCCACCATGAGCGCGCGCGATGCGCCGCACGAGCGCCAAGCCCAAGCCCAGAGACGACCCCGATTTGTGACGCGGCCCGCTGCCTTGATAGAAACGCTCGAAGGCGCGTGTGAGGCTGTCCTCGGTGAAGCCCGGGCCGCGATCGCAGACGCTGAACCCGACCCTGCCGTTCTCGCGCTGGATCGTCAGCCGCTCCACGCCGCCCCCATGACATTGCGCGTTCACGAGCAGGTTCGTGAGCGCCCGGCCGAGCAGCGTGGCATCGCCCAAGAGCTCCACGTCCTCGTCGGGTGCGTGCAGCAGATCTGCCGAGAGATTACAGCGCTCGAGGGCGCGTCTGGCGAGCTCTGAAGCACCTAGCGGCCTGCGATTGAGCGCCTGAAAATCGAGGCGCGAACTGGCGAGCAAATCTTCGGTGAGCTGATCGATCTCGATCACCTCGCGCTCGAGTTGTTGCGTGAGCTCCTGGTCACAGTTAGCGTCTTCGAGCAGATCGATCAACACCCTGAGCCGCGCCAGCGGTGTGCGGATCTCGTGCGAAACCGCTGCCAAGAGCTCGCGCTGGTCGTCCAGCTGCTTGGCGATGCGTTCGGCCATCTCGTTGATGGAAATCGCCAGCTCGCCCACCTCGCCCGGAACGTGCCGGCGCAGTCGCGCCCGGCGCTTGAGCTTGCCGTGGCCGAGGTCACGGGCCACGCCTGCCAGCTCTGCGAGGGGGCGCGCGATCTTGCGAGCGATGGCGCCAGAACCCATCCACAGCGTCAGCGCCGCCGCGGCCAGTGCCAGCAGGAAACCGCTCAACTTGCGCTTGCGCCCGTGCCGCGGGCAGCCCTCGACGGTCCCCAGCGCCTCGCCAGCGTGCGCGACGTCGATCTTGAACAGCACGTGATCGCAGGTTTCACCCACACGATCGAGCACGCGCCCGGAAGGGTCACGCACGATCAGGTCGACGCCAAAGCTTTCGCTCAGACCCTGGGCAAGCTCCTGGCGCTCGCCCGCGTCAGCCCAAACCTTGGCGAAGCGCGACGCGGCGAAGCGCTCGATCTGTCGGTAGCGATCGTGCAGGTTATACCCTTCGGGTTGCGTCAGGTGCATCGTGAGCCCGACAGCTCCCATCGTCAGGAAAATGGTCATGCCGAACGCCACGAACAAGCGGCGCTGCAGGCTCACGCCCCAGAGCTGGCGCCACTTCCTCATGATCCTTCGCTGTTGAGCACGTAACCGACTCCGCGCACGGTCTGGATCATCTTGCCGGGCTTCTCGCCCAGGGCTAGCTTCTTCCGCAGGTGGGAGATGTGCACGTCGACCGTGCGTTCGTTCACGGTGACATCGGCGCGCCCCGCCAGGCTGAGCAAGCTCCCGCGCGGAACGACCCGGCCCGCGCGCCGCATCAACGCGGTGAGCAAGTCGAATTCGAGCCCAGTCAGTTCGACGGGGGCACCCTGAACCGTCACCAGCCGCGTGCTCAGGTCGAGCTCGATCTGCCCGACTCTCAGCCGCTCCCCGCTGCTTGGCAGGGTGCCGCGCCTGAGCACCGCGCGCAAGCGGGCGAGCAGCTCACGCGCGCTGAAGGGCTTCGTGAGGTAGTCATCGGCGCCGAGTTCGAGCCCTACCACGCGATCGGTTTCGTCGCCTTTGGCGGTCAGCATGATGACGGGGATCGCGCTCTTGTCGCGAATGCGCCGGAGCACCTCGAGGCCGTCGAGACCGGGCATCATGATGTCCAGGAAGACCGCGTCGAAGCTGCCGGAAGCGAGCAGTCTGAGGCCTTTGGTCCCGTCGACGGCGTGCTGGCAGAGCACGCCGTTCTGGTTCAGATACTTCGCGACGAGTTCGAACAAGCGCGTGTCGTCATCGATGATCAGGACTTCCGAAGTCATGGGTATGCTTTGCGGTTGCCAGCCTAGCAGACCCGGGACGGCAAGTGTCACTGGTTGACACCTGCTTTTCCCTGCCAGCGACGCTCAGCCGCTCCGACGCACAGATCCGCAACCTCTTCTTTCCAGGCACGATGGCGGTCCCGGTGGTGATGCGATCGGACAGCGCCTGCGTAGCCCGCGATGGTACCCAGGGCGAGCACCACGAGCAGCACTTTGCGTTTCATACGGCCTCCGTGACGCGGCTGCGATAGGGGCCGTGGTGGCAGCTTCTGAAGTAGGCGCCGCGTTCGATCAGCTTCGCCAGAGATTCGCGTTGCCTATCGTCGAGTACCTCGTGCGCCTCGGCGAGCGCGCCCACCGCAGATTCGCGTACCCTCTTGAACTCGTGCTCGCGGGCGACGAACCAATCATTGACCCTCTCGTTGTCGAAGTTTGGCTCCCGCAGCAGATCGGCCAGCTCGCGCCGCGATGCCTTGCCGCCTTCGACGAAGTCCATGGCCGAGGTCCTGATCGAGTCGAAGGCGTTGCGCAAAATGCGCTCTTGCCCCGGGCTCGCGTCCAACTTGTTGAGCAGCCAGCGATGCAGAGATCGGTGGAAGCGGTGGTGGTGGCCGCTGCGCCACACTCCGATGAAGCCTATCAAACACGCCGTGCCTATGATGAATCCAATCATCGTGGTTCCTTTCGCGTCGAGCCTCGGCTCGTCGCCGTTGGGGGACACGAGCAGCTTGGTGTAGGACTTTTAAGGAATGGCCGTGCGGTACGTGAAGAAGTGTTAACGCGCGGCCCTGCGTGCGCCGGGCGCTGCCGTAACCGCTGGAACCGAAGCGGGTTCTGGCCCGCGCGCTCAGCGGCGGCGCAGGATCAAGAGCTGCCCGTCGTGCCGGAACACCGGAACGCTGGCGCCTGCCGGATCGATTTCGAGCGTCTCGACGTCGAGGCAGGGCCAGGCCCAGACTTCACCGTCGACCTGATTGCCGCTGCTCGAGTCACAGCTGAGCGAGTGTCGGGTAGCGCCGGTGAACGCGTGACGGAGCGCGCTCGATTCCGCGCCGATGTTGCGGAACGCCGCGGCAGCCTCCACCACACCCGCGGTCAGGCACTCGTGGTCGTCGGGACCGCCCAGCAGGTTCTCGTCCGAGCCGCAGTACTCGATCAAGAGACCGCGACCGTGGTCCACGACACTGATCGACGTGAGGTAGTCGTCCAGATCGTTGCCCATCTGAAACTCGCTGCCGAACGCTGTCGCGTCCGGCGCGAGCTGCCGCATGAACGGCGCGCCCTTGTCATTGAAGGTGCTGCCGGTGTCCCGAGCTCGAACCACCCAGAGCGCGCCGTCGCTGGTGGCGCCAGCCCTCGGCAACATCGACGACGCGTAAGGATCCGCGACGGGGCCTTTGTCGAGCTGCCAGACGTCGTCCGTGGGACGCGCCCTTTGCCAGCCCTCATTGGTCCAGAACCAGACGCTGGCGCCGTCCGGTCCCCCGGCGATCAGCGTGCGTTCGCTCACGAGCACGCCGGTGGGCGAGGCCTGCCACTCGCCTCCCGTGGCGCTGAAGGCTATCAGTTCCGGCGGGCTCGCCGTGTCGAGCGCGAACGCGGCCAGCTCGCCCGCGCTGTTGGCGTGCAAACGCAGGGTCTCCGGGCGTACATTCTCGCTCGGTAGTTCCGCTTCGTTCCACGCTGCTCCGTCGAACTCCGCAAGGGACAGCGGATCGCCGCCGAGCGCGAGGGCAATGCCACCGCTGCCGAGGCTCACGCTGGCGAGCACGTCCGTGTCCACCGCAATACCGATGGCCCCGGCCACTTCGTGCGAGGGCGTGAAGCTGCCCGCGTCGGCCGAGCCTTCGTCGGTCTCCAAGGTGACAGGTCCCTCGTGCGGGAAGGGCACGCGGAACACGACCTGGGCCTCGCTCCAGCGCTCGACTGCGTCCGCGTCGGGAGTCAAAGTCAACGAGGCTCCCACGGAGAGGCTTGCGGGGCGCGAGGCAGAGCCGAGATCGCGGCCGTCGATCGTGACCGTGGTGCCCCACGGCCCCGTGCTCGGCGTGAAGCGCTCCACCGTGGGCGGGCCGAACTGGATCCCCGGGTCGCCTCCTGCGCCCGCGCTGGTCCCGCCTGCCGCGGTGCTGGCCGTGCTCGAAGTCGTAGTGGTGCTGCCGCCGGCACCTCCGGCGTCGGTCCCGCCGATTGCCGTCGCTCCGTCATCGCCGAAGCGGAGCTCCACCGGGGTCCCCTGGGGCGAGCTGCACGCGCCCGCAGCCAGGCACAGCCACAGCACCGCTCGCTTCGGTGTCACGGCGTGCACCTCGACGAGAGCCGAACGGTGAAGCGACGCTCCCTGGTGGTCGTCACCTCGAGGCTTTCGGAGTAACCCGCGCGTAGAGTCCCGGCGTCGATCGCGAGCTCGAGCTCGGTCGCGTCGTGCACTCCGTCGAACGAGATCAGGACCAGGTCGTTGTTCCCCTCGATCAGCATGGAGAACTCACCGGCCACGTCGATCTCGGCGCGCGCCCTGCCACCCAGCAAGACCGGCAGCACCGTGCAGTAGGCGTTCGTGGTGTGACCACTCGGGTCGGCCACGCTGGTTTGGAGCTCTGCCAAGGCCGGGCCCCCCGCGGAGTCGCCGCCGCAGCCGCCGCAGAGGACCACGGCAGCGAGCGTCCAGCGTCCCAATCGTGCCGCCGTCATGGGAACAGCACCAAACGCAGCCCCGCCCCGAGCCACACGTGCCAGGCGGGGTCGTCGACCTTTCCGACGTAGGTGGCTTCGCCGTTGATCTCCGTCCGTGAGTGCACGAAGCGCCCGACCGAAGCTTCGCTGTACAGCCCGAGGCCGATGCCGCCTCTCGATCGAAAGTCGACACCGAGATCGACCTTGGCGACCGTGAGCGCCGTCGACAGCGTGCGCTCTTCGAAGCGACGCGTCGAGTCGTTCAGCGACTGGCTCACGAGTTCCACCCCGGCGCCGTAGCCCGCCCAGGGGTTGTAGCGCGCCGCGGGCGCCAGGTGATATTGGGCTTGCAGACCGATTTTGTAAGCGCGCGTAGAACAGCTGATGTCGTTGGAAAGATCGCTGTCGTCGTCATCGCAATACTCTTCGACGGCGTCGGCGTTGCCTTCGGCACCCCAGGCAAAGCCAGCGTATCCGCCCACGTGCACATGGCGCGTGACCTTCGAGCCGATGTCGAACACCAGCGGCAGTTGGTAGCTGTAGCGCGCGGCCAGCGTATCACCGTGCGCACCGGTGGCATCGCCCATAGGGAACCTTAGGCCCGTACTGAACGCCATTTGCAGCCCCTCGCGAGGCTTCGAGTACGGGCGCTCGTTCGCAGCCGGCGCGCCGGCATCGCGGTACATCGGCTGGGTGACTTGCGCCCATGCACCGGAGGTGACGCTGAACGAAACGAACGCGAGCGCCGGAGCACACAGGCGACGCTGGTACTTCCGCGCATTCACCGGTGTCGGCTCCGCGATGGACGCATCGATTCCCAGCTTATCACAGGAGCGTCCCGAACCCCACGGGTGAGCTGACCCTGCACGCGGACACCCGGGGTCCTTCGCATACAAATGACTACCTAACTGCTGGTGCAGCAGCGGTGAAACCCAGCGCATTCTCCAGCTCGCTTTTCGCGTTTAGTCAACGTACGCTATCGAGTCTACGACGTGATGCGTTCATGGGATTGTCTAGGACGAGCGGCCGTGTTCGGCTGCTTGGCGGCCGCGTGCAGCAACCTACCCAAGGCCGGCGCTCCCACCCGCGGCGGTGGCGGCAGCGAGGTCAGCGGACGCTGCCAGACGGTGGGTGCCTCGGCCAACCCGCTGGTGACCGAGTGGTCGGCGTCCGACAAGGCACATTTGCAGAGTTTGGCCGCGTCGCAACCCGTCGCCGTGCGCTTCGCAGGGTGTGATCTGAAGATCGTTCCGGGGTGTGCGCTGCCGGGCCGCTACGCCTGGCAGCGCACGACGCTGGCGACGGACACGCTCGAGATCGAAGACAAGAACGAGCTGTATTCGAAGTTGCCGATCGGCGCCGTGAGCTTGGAGGCCACGCTGGAACAGGCCGGGAAGCTGTCGGTGAAGAGCACCGTCGCGGGCCAGTTGACGCTGCTCGGAACCGACCTAGAGCGCGTCGCGCTGGGACCCGGCTGCGCGGACGCTACTCACGTCGTCACGCGCGTCAGCGTGGGCGCGTTCAAGATGTATAGCGGCAGCGACTTCAGCGGGAAAGGCGGCGTGAGCGTGCCTGCCGTCGGCGCCAGCGCGGGCACCAAACGTCACGAGTCACTGTTGCGCGAGGCCGGCGATCCCGCGGCCTGCGCCAGGGCCACCGGCGAGGCTCCTGCGGATCAATGCGCGTCGCCCATCCAGCTGTTTCTGGCAGCGCTGCGTCCCGAGCAAGAAGCCAAGGTAGTCTCGTCGGGTGCCGTGCAGATTGCGATCCCAGGTCCCGACGACTGGGAGGAAAGCTGGACGCTCCGCGACCAGGCAGGAGCGTTGATCTGCCGCTTGCCCTGCACGCAGTGGGTGAACCCCGGCAGCGGCTATTACCTGATGCGCGAACCCGCGCCGGACGCGCCGATGGCCAAGATCCGCTTACCGAACGCATTTCCCCACCCGCCGGGCTCACAGCTCGAGGCCAGTTACCAAATGGAGAAGGGCTCACCCTTCTGGTCGACGTTGGCCCTGTACGGCGTCGGGATCCCGGCGACGTTGTTCGGAGGCTACGCGCTGGGGATGGGCATCCACGGCCTCACAGCCGATCCGTGCGCGCCGGGCGACTCCGAGTGCGGAGCGGCGCGCAGCCCGGGCACCTACTTTGGGTGGTCCGCGCTCGCCTTGGGTGTGGCAGGCGGCACGTTATGGTGGAGCCTGTACAGTCAGGAAGAGCAATTCGACACCTACGGACCGGGCGCCAGCGCGGCGAGCCCCCGCCACGAGTTCGGGCTCGGCAGCTACCGAACGACATTCTAGCTCAGCTGAGCGCACGGGGCGCGAGAGGCACCCCGTGACGCGGTTCGATGCTCGCCGGGCTACTCGGCGGGAGGAGGTTGGGACGGCGGTTGAGACCAGCCGCTGCTCGCCTCGCCACCGTTCTCCTTACGCTTGCCGTTCTTGCCCTTGCCTTTGGCCTTGGTTTCGGGAGCCTCGGCCTCGGAAGCCAGCGCTTCTTCGATGCTGTTAGCTACGGGCTTCTCTTCATCGGCGTTCTCCAGTGACTCCTCGTCCTGCGCTGCATCGAGTGCCGCTGGGCCGGCGGCGTCGAAGGCAGCCTCGGCCTCGGCCTCGGGCTGGGCCTCGGCTTCGGCCTTGACTTCGGCGGGCTCTGCGGGGGCTGCTGCGACCGGCTCTGGGGCACTGGGGACGTCCGCGGCGGGGGCCACAGCATCCGGCGCGGGCGCGACGGCAACGCTCGCTGCTGGGGCAGGCTCTTCGATCATGTCGTACTCGGTGGGCTCGTCGCCGACCGAGAGCTCGCAGTCCCCGAAAACTACCTGGTGCCCTTTGGTCGAAGACAGGCGTACCTCGAGCGAACGCGCGCGGATCACGGTCTTGTCTTTGACCGTTCCAGAGAGCTCGACCGTCTCGGCTTCGAATTCGCCCGAGAGCTCACCCTCCGAATGCACGGAGCCGACCTTTGCGTGACCGTGCACCGCGCCTCGCGCGCTGACCGTGAGCGACGGCGCGTGCACATCGCCTTCCACCCGACCGCGGACGTCGATGGGGCACGTCGACGTCAGGTTTCCCGTGAAATGCGTGCCCTCTTCGACCACCGTTCGCTTGCTCGTGGGATTCATACTGCTCGTTGAACTCATCGCCGTGCCTCCTTACTCCGCCGCCTGTCCAAGCTTCGATTGCGCGATCTTGACCCGCAGCCGGCAACCGGGTTGAAACGCGAAAACCGTCGCGTCAACGGCCTGTTCGATGGCACCGACCACGGCGCCCCTCGAGCTCACCACCAAGCGCTTGACGCCGACGATGCCCGGGCTCTGGCGCTCGAAGAAGCGCCCGTGGACCGTGACGTTGCCGGCGCCCGTGATCTGGCAGTCCTTCAAGACGCCGGGTTCGCCGATGGTCAGCTCGGCGCCCTCGCCGAGCTCGATCGAACAATTCTCGAAGCGGCTGTCGATGTGAATCATGGAGTTCTTCCCGAACTCGAGCGTAGCGTCGCGCAGGACGTCGCCGCGCCCGAAGTAGCGGGTGCTCGGCGCCGTGACTTCGGCGGTGCCGGTCAAGAACACGGCTATCTGTTCGCCATGGACACGTTGGCTCCCGTCGCCCGAGGCGCTCGTGTCGATCGACGCGGCGATCACCGAGCACAGGTCGAGGCCCTCGAGCACGGCCGCGTTCAACTTGGCCCCTTCCAGAGTCGTGCGCTCGAAGCGCACCGTCGAGAGCACCGCGTGCCGCAGATCAGCCTCACTCAAGTTGGCTTCGGAAAGGTCTGCTGCTTCGAGGTTGGTGCGCATCAGCGATGCACCATCGAAGCGCGCCCCCCGGCCCTGGATTTCGCTGAGGTCGGCATCGGCCAAGTCGGCGTTTACGAACACGGCTTCTTCCAGTCGCGCCCCCTCGAGATTGGCATTCTGTAGCTGAGCGCCGCTGAAGTTGGCGCCGGCCGCTTCACACGCCAGCATTTCGGCGCCCGACAGGTCCACTCGCGTCAGGATGGCTTGACCCAGCTTCGCGCCGGAGAGCTCGGCTCCGCTCAGCATCGCTTCGTCCAAGTTCGCTTGCTCGAGGCCCGCGCCCTCCAGCGAAGTGCGCTTGAGGTTGGCCTTTTCGAGTCGGGCCTCTTCCAGGTGGGCGCCGTTCAGATCGGCCCGCTCCAGGTTGGCTCCAGACAGATCGGCCTGCTTCAGGAACGCCTCGCGCAAGCTCGCGTTCTTCAGCAGTGCGCCAATGAGCTTGGCTCCCTCCAGATTGGCTCCGTCCAGATCTGCGCGACCGAAATCGACGCCGGAAAGGTCAGCGCCCGACAGGTCGACGCCCGCCAGGTTGGCTCCTCGCAGTTTCTGTTTCAGTCTGACGCGGCGTAAGACTTCATCGCGTGAGTAATCAGCCATGCTCCATCTCCCGATACATTGTTAGGGTGTCGATCCGTGCGTGTCGTCGAGCGCGCCCAAGAGGCGCTCGAGTTCTGAAGCTTTCTTGTCGAACGGCAAGCGCTCGATGCGTTCGGCGGTCCCGAGCTCGCCCAGGCGCGCGAGCAGTAGGCTCACCTGCGACATCGTTTCAGCGCGCTCTTCCCGAAGCTTGTTGCGAAGGCCCAGCGCGCCTTTGGACCAGTCGTTCTCGAGTGCTTCGTACTGCTGGTTCTGCTCCGTCAGCGTTCGGGTCAACCGCTTCAGTCGCTCGCGCTCTGCGGAGCGATCGGCTTCAGGGGGCACCGAGTTCAGGCGGCGGTTGAAGCGGAGCACCCGCTCGAACACCTTGGTGGCGAGCTCGGGGGCCAGCCCGGCGGCTACCAGGTCTTCGTGGCTGGCGAGGCTCAGCTTCTGGACGTCTGCGTAGCCGGCGGCTTCGAGCTTGCTGCGGCCCAGGGGTCCGAGACCCGGGACCTGTTCCAGGATCGAGCGCAGGATCAGCTTCACGCGGTCGCGCCGCTCGGCATCGAACTCGCCGAGTTCCGGCACGAGACTGGCGACGGCGTTGTACTTCTTCTTGACGAGCGACAGCTCGTCGGCTTGCGTGTCGCGACCCCCGAGGGCCCTGGCGAGTTCCGCGCACGCGGCTGCTACGTCGTTGCCCAGACTCTCGGTAGCCCCATTCAGAGAGCCGAGCACGTTGCGGCACACCTCGAGGCAGTCGCTGCTGGGCCTGGATTCCAGATCCAGCTCGATCAGGTAGTCGCGCACCTGACGCAGTGCGAACAGCACCTGCCCCTTCGAATGCTTACTGTCGGATTTCGCCGCCAGCTCCTCGATCTCGATCTCTTCGTCGGGCACTGGCTCTTCGCCGACGACGGCCGCGCTGGCAGCCTCTTGGCTGAGTACGGCTCTGTGCGCGTCGTCCCAGTCTTCATCGAGTTCGAGCGGGCCGTCGGGCAGCACGGGGTTCGACGACACTGATTCGCGCTCGTGGCCTTTTTTCATCGAACTGCCGCAAGCCATGCAGAAATGCGCGCCTTCGAACATTTCCGCGCCGCAACTTGGGCATTGAAATGAAGCTTCCATGTGCACCACGCCCTCGCAGCCCGAACCGGCGAGGTAATTCGATATACGGATCGCCCCATGGTCGAATTAGGGTTCACCCGTCAGCAAACGCAGAATAATGAATCGTCAGAAATTCGTGCTCCGTTCTCCACTCGCAGGATGGTCGACGGCGGTCGTGTGAGCCCAGCGTGCGTCGCACCACGCGCTGGTTTCCCAGGAGATGGAGGCGCAAAAACTGGTTGTGTGCGCGGGCTGTACCGCTAGCGTAATCGAGTCTGACGGGACGTCATGCAGCTCGGGTCGCCAGGTGTCTCAGAAGGTGCGCCGGACCCATGTAGGTGGGCTTCCGACGCACGCGTTACGGAACAGTTCCGGGAATACGCGCTTGGTGATGGCGCGGTTCTCGAGCAGGTACGAGACACCGGAGGGCACGCGCAAGTTGTCTGAGCCGCTGGCTCGTTACGTGTTGCGAGACCGGTGGGAGCGAGGGGGTGCCTACGGGCAGACGTCCGACGCTTCCCAGTACATGTTGGGTGCGCAGACCGCACAGGTCAGGATCGGGGCGACGGGGTCGCCGGCGCCGTTACCGGTAGTGACGGCAGTGAAGGCACCACCCGTGGCGGCTATACCGACGGCGCTGTCGGAACCGCTCACCGAGTAGTCGCAGTACTCGGGGTAGCTGCTCGGACAGCACGGTGAGCCCTCCGTGGGCGGGTAAGCCGGGCAGAAAGGCATTGGACTGATCGGGCCCGTGGTCGCAGTTGCCGCAGGCCCAGCTCCCCCGGCAGAAGCGCCCCCGAACCCGTCCGGCGGCGGCGCCGCATCTTCGCTGTCGTTCGCAGGGTACTGCCAGTAGCCGTCGGTGCAATACACCTGGCGGAATGAACCGCAAGCGTCGTAGACGGTACACGGGCCGGTACCCTCCGGCGCGCCGCAGTACGCGCCCAGGTAGACGTTCGGCGGGCAGTCGATGGGAACGTCGTCGCAGGGCGTCTCGATGAAGAGCGACCAGGCACCGTTGACGCACATGAGCTCGTGACCGTTCCGGTAGTCCGGGGCCACGCAATTCTCGTAGGCACAAGCTTGTGCGTCTTCGGAACAGCTCGCGCCCTCGGCGGGCTCCACGGAGGGACAGTCGTTGCTCCCACCGCCACTGCCGCCGTTACCGCCGCTCGTCGTAGGGCTGCCGTTCGTCGTGGGGCCGCCGTTCGTCGTGGGGCCGCCGTTCGTCGTGGGGCCGCCGTTCGTCGTAGGACCGCCATCCGTGGGTCCACCATCGGTGGGTCCACCGTCGGTCGGTCCCGTGGTGTCGTCCGCGTTGCCTTCAGTGCTGCCGCCGCAGGCGAACAGCAGTCCGAAGCAGAGGCTGCTGACCAACATGCTGGAGCGGGCGAGGATCAGGACTGGATGCGAAGGATGAGTCATGCAGTTTACTCGAGGTTACAGTAGCCCCAGGTCATCTGAGGGGTGCACACCGCACAGGTCAAGGTGAGTGGCGGTTCCGCCCCGCCGCCGCTCGTGCTTCCCACGGGATTGATGAGGAATGACGCGCCCGCGGCCCCGTCGGTTCCGGTCGCGGTGGCGCTGTAGTCGCACGTCTCCGGTACGCTGGCGGGGCAACACGGGTCGCCGAGGTACGGGGGGTAAGGCGGGCACATCGGCGCTGGCGGGTCGGGAGCAGCGGGTACGTCGCGCTCTTCGCCGCCGGCCGCCTGCCAGTTCCCCTCGACACACGCGACTTCGAAAGCCCCGCCGCACGCGTCGGCGTAGGTGCAGAGTTCAGGGGTGACGTGCTCCTCGCAGACGCTTCCCAACACGGGAGGCGTCGGAGGACAGGGCAGCGGGGGGCAGGCAGTGGATTCGGTGAGTGCCCAGGCGCCGTTGATGCATGTCAGCAGATGGCGATCGTTGTACTCCGGAGGCGCGCACTGCTCGTAGCCGCACACTTGGGCCTCCTGACTGCACATACTCCCCACGGCCGGTTCGAAGGATGGGCAGGCCGTCATGGTTGTGCCACCTGTGCCAGTTCCCGCGCTCGTGCTGACGGCCGCTGTCACACCCTGAGTCGTCGAGCCCCCAGAACCGGAGGCGCTTCCGCCGGCGCTACTGGTCCCAGGACTGTTTGTAGAAGTATCCGATTCTACGTCATTTTTTGTGGTGCTCCCGCACGCGCCGAGCATCCACCCGCAGCCAAGGAAAGCGACAAAGCTGCCCACTCGAGCCATCATGAGCCGTCGAACAACGCATGGACCATGCCAAGCCGCGCCAATCTGCGCCGTCTGGGGCTTGCTCGAGCAAGGCACGAGCGTTGCAGCGTTGGGGAGCTCGTTGAACATGCGAAGTCTCTGGATGGTCGTCGGGGCGACGCTGGCGCTGGGTTGCGGCAACCCCGTCGTCCAGCGGTCCTCGGCGTGCGACGCACGGGCGAACGCTCCCGAGCTCGCGATCAACGAAGTGATGAGCAACAACGACGGAGCGTCCCTCGACGATCAGCTCGAGACCGAAGACTACGTCGAGCTCGTCAACGTGAGCGACGCTGAGCTTCGGTTATCGGACTTCGAGATTGGTCACGTCGAGCAGCGGCGCACGGCCTTGCCCGAGCTCAACCTCGCCCCCGGCGAGCGCGTGGTGCTCTACGCTGACGACTCGCCCGGGCAAGGGGAGCGACACCTCCCGCTCAAGTTCAGTGCCGGCGGGGAAGTGTTGCAGGTGTGGAAGAAGGGGCGCTGCGAGGCGGTAGATCGGGTCCAGTTTCCGGCGCTCGACGAGAATGAGGTTTACGCGCGCTACCCCGACGCCAGCGGCGAGTTCGAGATCTGTCGCTACGCCTCCGCGGATCGTACGAACGGCGAGAGCTGCGAACCTCCGGAACAACGCATCGAACTCGAAGACGTCACTTTCGAGGCGTACGACTGGCCTCAGGTCTGGCCCGAGCCTTCCGCCCCCCTCGACCTCAATGAGGTCGCCCTGCCCGAGGACGAGGAGTCCGGCTTCGTGGAGCTCTTCAACACCAGTGATGACACGCTCGATCTCGCTGCCTTCATGGTTCGGATCGCGCCGCAGCCGCCCGGCGCGCCCTGGCCCGGCGTCGAAGAGGGGGTCGAGCTAGCGCTCGCGTCCGACCAGGCGCTCGAAGCCGGGGGCTTTGGGCTGTTCCTGATCGAGGGGTCGCTGTACGAGTTGCTCGGCGTCGACCGGAACGACGACATGGTCATCAGCGTGTTCGAGCGCGACAGTGGCGCGCTCGTCACGCGGCTCGATTTCATGGTCTTCCCCGAGCGGTCGGCGCTGGCGCGGCCGGAACCGGCGGCGCCTCACGTATTCTGCCGGGAACCGAGCCCGGGTGCTGCCAATGAGTGCGACATGGTCGACGAGCGCGAGGTGGGCTCGCGGCTTCGATACCTCCGGACGCGGACCGACTTCGAGAAGCTGGCGCGCGGCGGTACTAGCCTGGATTCAGCCGCGGTCAAGGTCGTCATCGATCTGGATTCGGGCGGCGTGGTTCACCTGCTCTCTTCGGAAGCGTGGGACATTCATTTCACCTTCGCGCGAGAGGTGCTGATGGGAATGGCGCACCTCGATCGCTGCGTTCCGGAGGAGCGCGCGGCGTATGACGCGGGTTGGTGGGAGTACAGCGAAAAGAACTACTTCGTCGCCGAGGGACGCAGCTACTACGGCGCGACCCTCGTGAAGTATCCTGGGTACGGCTGGGGCACGCTCGAGTTCGCCGTCGGGGACGTGATCACCGGGGAGCAGATGCGGGAGGCGTTTTTCATGACCGCGGCGCACACGCTCGATCCCCGTTTCTGGACCGTCCGGGCGCAGGCGGCCGATCAGATCGAACGTGCTCGCGACGTCGAGGGCACGCTGCCCTTGGTCGGGCCGAATGCCCCCTTCTCCAACATCGACTTCCAGCCGCTTTCGGTAGCGGAAGGCTATGGCGTGCTCGAATTCATTGCCGCCAAGGATCTGAACGCAGCGCGGCTCGGGCCCGACGTGATCGTGGTGACCGACGACGTCCCCAACGACATCCCGCTGGTGGGTGGCCTCATCACCGAGGCGTTCCAGACGCCTTTGTCGCACGTGAACGTGCTCAGTCAGAACCGCGGAACCCCCAACATGGCGCTGAGCCACGCGCGCGCTGACGAGAGGATCGAGCCCTATTTGGGGGAGTTGGTGCATTTCGAGGTCACGCCGGCAGGCTTCGCGCTGAGTCCAGCGTCGTCGGAGGATGCCAATGCCTTTTGGGAGTCCCGCCGTCCTTCCGGTGACCCGTTCGAGCCACGCCTCGATCTCGAGGTGGTCGAGTTCGTCGATCTCGAGAGCGCCGGCTTCGAAGACCTGCCCGTCGTGGGTGGCAAGGCTGCGCAGTTCGCCGAAATGTACCAAGTGTCGGCTGCGGTGCGGGGCTGCGGGCGTTTTGCCGTCCCTCCGCGTGCTTTTGCCGTGCCGATGGCACACTTCTGGAAGCACGCACGAGACAGCGGCGCGCGCGCGCGGTACCTGGCGGCGCTAGAAGACGCCGACTTTCTCGCCGATTACCACGAACGCCGGCGCGTGCTCGAAGAGATCCAGGACTTGATCCTGAGTCATCCGGTCGACGACGAGCTGATGGTAGATCTGGAGGCCGCGGTTCGCGAGCGCTATGGGGTGCGCAGGATCCGCATGCGCAGCAGCTCCAACGCCGAGGATCTGCCTGGCTTCAACGGCGCGGGTTTGTACACGTCCGAGGGCATGGCGCTCGACACCGAGGGAGACTCACTCGAAGATTCGCTGCGGGTCGTGTGGGCCAGCTTGTACGGCCAGCGCGCGCACGACGAACGCCAACTCGCCAACATCGACCATCGTCAGGTGGCGATGGCCGTACTCGTGCACGAAGCGTATCGCTCCGAACGCGCACAGGGCGTAGGGGTCAGTCGCAACGTGCTCGATCCGGTCCGATCCGACGTCCACTACATCAATGCCCAACTGGGCGAGGCCGCGGTCACCAACCCCGCACCAGGCATCACCACTGATCAGATCGTTTACGAACGCCTGCGCAACCCACCGACTATCACTTATCGGAGTCACTCGAATCTGACCGACGCCAACGTGCTCGAGCCCTCGGAGCTTCAGGAGCTATCGTGCGCTCTCAACTTCTTGAATGCGCATTTTTCGAATCTGCTCGACCCGGATCAACAGAATCCGTACTTCGCCGTCGAGGTCGAGTACAAGTTCGTCGGCGCCTACCGAGACCTGCTGATCAAACAGACACGGCAGCACCCGATCGTCGTTACGGGGGCTTTGCCCGAGTGCCGCATGTACTGACCCCATGGGGCTAGACAGGCTCATCGGCACGTCGATCCTCGCCGCCCGTCAGCTGGCCAAGATCGGTGGGGTAGGCTTCGCCGCCGTGTTCGCTCAGATCTAGACCGTCGAGCTCGTCTTCCTCCGAGACCCTGAGGCCAAGCGTGGCTCGAAGCACTCGGAACAGCACGAAGGCGGTGCCGAAGGTCCACAGGAATGCGGACACGATGCCGATGCATTGAGTCAAGAGTTGGGCGCCGTCGAAGCCACGCTGGGCGAAGAGCGCGGCCGCCAAGGTACCCCAAACGCCGCACACGGCGTGCACGCTAATGGCGCCGACGGGGTCGTCGACCATGACACGTTCGAACGCCTGCACCGCGTAGACCACCAGCGCGCCGGCGATGGACCCGATCACGATCGCGCTCACCGGCGAGACGCTGGCGCAACCTGCAGTGATGGCCACGAGACCACCCAGCACTCCGTTCAGCGACATGCTGATCTCCGGCTTCCCGGCGGTCCACCAGGTGCTGAGCGTGGCCGTGAGCGCTCCGGCGCAGGCCGACAGGTTCGTGTTCACCGCGATCAGCCCGAACGCCTTGCCGGTTCCTGCGAAGGGGTCATCGCCTGCGCCGGTGACGCCCGCCGTGCTGCCGGCGTTGAATCCGAACCAACCCATCCAAAGGATGAACACACCGAGGGTGGCGTAGGGCATCGAGTGCCCCCGGATGACGTAAGTCGAGCCGGGGTCGTACTTGCCGATGCGCGGGCCGAGCGCGAGCGCGCCAGCCAGCGCGCACCAGCCGCCCACGCTGTGCACCACGGTAGACCCAGCAAAGTCGATGAAGGCTGGTAAGCCGAAGCGCGCGAGCAGACCTCCTTCAGGTGCCTCGAGCCAGCCGGCGCCGTGAAATAGACCGCCCCATGCCCAGCTGCCGAACACTGGATAGATGAGCGCGCTGATCACGGCGCTGTACGCGAGATAGCTCTTGAACTGGGTGCGTTCGGCCATGGCCCCCGAGACGATGGTGGCCGCTGTCGCCGCGAAGCAGGTCTGAAAGAAGAGAAACGGGTAGCTCCAGGTGTCTTCGGTATAGCCGGACAGCAGAAACCCGGTCGTCCCGAACCACCCGTTGGTTTCGCCGAACATCAAGCCAAAGCCGACGAGAAAGAACACCAGGGAGCCAATCACGAAGTCGAGCAGGTTCTTCATCAGGATGTTGATGGTGTTCTTGGCGCGGGTGAAGCCCGCCTCGATCAGCGCGAAGCCGGCCTGCATCCAGAACACCAGGATCGCGGCGACGACGGTCCACAGCTGATCGACCGGGTAACCTCCTTTGCTGCCGAGCGGAGTGCGTTCGAGGTCGCTGGGACGCGTCAACCCCAGGGCGTCGCGGTACTGCTCCCAGGTCATGGCCGCGCCCGGGGCCGCGCTCGCTGCCGGCGGTGGAGCGCCGTCGGCCCCAGCTGCCAGCGCGGTGAATGTCAGCAGTAGCAGGGTCAGCAAGCAGACTAATTTCAGACGCTGGATGGCGAAGCACGATCTCATGAATGGCTGCAGTTTCCGTGACCAGTATTTCGACGAGATTGCGGAACGAAGAAGCGTGATGACGCAACCCGGTGGATGCGACCTTCGTGTTCGTGTAGAGGGTCATCGTGCTGCTCCCCCGCGAGCACGCCAGGTGTCGTGGCGTTGAAGTTCGGGGTCCCGCCAACGTTCCGATTGTCAGAAACATCGTTGAAATACACGCCCGCGCGCTCACGCCCTCGCGCCTCGGTGGCGTCGCCCGCGTGTTCGCAGAACGTCGTCCGTGTGACGATCGGGTATCGACGGTCGCTTGCGTTCTCTGGAAAGCGTCGCCCGCGAATCCATCTCGCCAGGCCATGTCTCGAAGGCTATTCTTCAGAGCAAAGGACATGAGCCGTGGGTGAAACCAAGTTCGATATGGTTTTCGACGAGAAAGAGACCGCAGGCGGGGGCCCGAAGCTGCGAGGCTTTTCTGCCAGTATGTCGGGTCTGAATCTGTTCGACTTCGTTCAAATGGAGTGTCTCGCCGGTACGCGCCGGGCGATTCGAGTGACCTCTGGCAACAAGATTGGTTACTTGTTCTTCAGTGAAGGTAACGTGACGCATGCGCTGACACCGGATGCTTCCGGAGAGGCCGCGGCGCTGCAGATCCTGAGGTGGCGCGACGGCACGCTCGATCAGTGTGCGCTGCATCCCGATGAGCACTCCCGCGTCCGGAGGCCATGGCAACAACTATTGCTGGGTGCGGCCCAGCAGCAAGACGAGAGTAACCGCGACAACCTCGTCGAGTTCCCGCGTCAGAAGGGCAGCTCGCCTCCAAAACTCGAGCACGAGGCCGTGCCGGAATCCGATGCCAGCTCGTTGCCTCGAAAGTCCATCGCGCCCGCCGCAGAGAAAGACGGAGTGATCGGAGCGGTGCGCATGGATCCAGCAAGCGAGGTGGTGGCGGCGCGCGGTGAGAGCGATGAGCTCCCGGGGCTGGCCTGCTACGCGCTCAGGCTCGTGGAACTCATCGGAAGCTCGCTCGGGATCGAACAGGTCAAGACCATCGATGCGCGCCTGGCCCGTACGCGCTACGCGATCAAGAAAGGTGGCAACGGCTCCATCGTGGCCGTGCGAGCTCTCACGACCGAAAGCCCAGCCGCCGAGGGCGTGCCAACGGCGCACGGAGTCGGAGTCTCCCAGGAAGAAGCGAAAGCGCGCCTGCCGGGGTTGAAGGACGTGGAAGGCGTATTTGGCAGCTTCTTGATCGACCGCACGGGTGGCGTCGCCGGGCTCGACCTGCCACAGCTATTCGGTCCGCAGATAGTGGGCGAGGTCGGCAAGCGGCTGGTCCGCTTGCGCGAAAGCTTCGAAACGCAGGCGACGAACTGCGGTCGATCGAGCTGCGCTACGCGCAGCAACGGATCTACGTTCGCGTCTGCGACTCGTTCTTGCTCGGCGTTCTGATTCTGGGAAACGCCAACATGGCGCTGCTCGGCATGGCGGCGAGCGTGGTTGCGAGAAGTTCCCGCGCCCCAGCAACGTTCGCGAGTGCGCGCGCGCCCATGCCTTCGCTGGCCGCGGAAGCTTCCGTATCTCCGAAGGCCGACCGGCTACGGCGGCCGCTCGCCTCACAGCACCCGCCAGAAGCGTCGGGGGCCCGACCTCGCAGCCAGCGACCGATTTTCTTCCGTGGTCGGCGCGTGAAGTAGCGCGAGGAGCAGCTTTTTTTGCCGGCGGTTCTCGTCGGAGCGTGTGTGCCCTACCCCCTCTCACAATCACGCCACGCCTGGGATCCACCGGAAACTCGGCGTGTTCGATAAGCCCGCCCCTGGCGGGCTCGACGCTATTACTGAAAGTGGCCGCTGGTCCGACATGTTTCATGAATATTAGTGGGTAGAACGGACTCAAGCTCTCGTGGCGCGGGCCGTAATCGTCTGAACGTGGCCACGCACCAAGTCGATACGCCGGCATCGTCGGCCCCACGACAGCCTTCGGGCTCTCCCTCGTCTGCGTTGGAATTGACTCGCGCCCTGCGCATCCCGCGGGTGGAGCCGGGGCTCGCGCGCATCGCCCGTTTGGCGCGGCGCATGTTCGATGCGGGAGCCGTCGTGCTCTGTTGGGCCGATCGCAGCTGCGCAGTCCCCGGTTCCGCGGCAGCGTCGATCGCGGGGGCTCCCTCGGCTGTCGAGTGCCTCGCGTTCGTGGACACCGTGGCATTGAACGCGCGGGCCGTGGGGCAAGAGCTCGCCCGCGCGTACCCGGAGCTGTTCGCGCGAGAGGTCGCCGTCGTGAGCGACACTCGCAGACGCGTGCACGGCGGGCGTGCGCGGCGAGTGCGCAGCGATCAGAGGGTCGTGATCGCGGGGCACGAGCTCTGCAGCCTTGCGGGCGTCGCTGTCCGCACGCCCGACGGTTCTCGCGTCGGGACTCTGGTGGTGCTCGACACGGCGCCGCGGGCGTGGGGACCGCTCGAACTCGATTCACTCGCTGACCTCGCAGCCGTCGTCGAGCAGCAACTCGCGATCGGCGAGCTCTCTCGGAGCCTCTGCGCGGCGAAGGCAACGCAGGCGGCCCTCGAAGCAAGCGAGGCGCGCTTCCAAGACCTGGTGCATGCCAGTGATCAGGTCTTCTGGGTCACCGACATCGATTCGGGATCGGTGCTTTACGTCAGCCCGGCCTACGAGCGCGTCTGGAAGCGCTCCGCCGCGTCGCTGCTCGCGGACGCGGGCAACTGGACCCTGCCCATCCATGCCGAAGACCGCGAGCAGACGGAGCGAGCCTACCAGGCGGGGCTGGCGGGCCAGCGTGCGTTCGAAGTGGAGTTCAGGATCGTGCTGCCCGATGGCGGCATCCGACACATCCTGAATCGTGGCTTCCCGGTGCACACTGCCGATGGCCAGCTGATCCGCATGGCGGGGGTTGCGTCGGACATCACGGAGCTGCACCGCGCCCGCGAAGAACTGCGAACCCTGGCCGAGACCGATGAACTGACTGGTGCCCTGAACTCGCGCGCCTTTCGCCGACTGCTCCGCCACGAGCTCACGCGCAGCGCGCGCGAACGCCGCCCGCTGGCGGTGGCGCTGCTGGACATCGACGAGTTCAAGGCGGTCAATGATGAGTACGGTCACCTCGCAGGCGACGCGGTCTTGACGCAGGTCGTTCAGATCTTGCGCGGCAGGCTGCGAGCCTCGGATATCGTGGCGCGGCTCGGTGGTGACGAGTTCTGCGTGGTGCTACCCAACGCCGACGAAGAGGGCGCAGCTCGCGTGCTGGGAGAGCTCTTGACCGAGGTCTCGCGGGTCCGGGTACCGCTCGGCACTGGGCGCAGCGTGGCCGCAACTTTGAGCGTGGGCATCGCCATTTCGAACCCCGCGAGCGACGAAGCCGAGCTCTTGAAGCGCGCCGACGAGGCCCTGTACACGTCGAAACGCGACGGCCGCAATCGCGTCTCGGTGGCTCCCCAGGTCCCGAGCGATCGCGCTCCGGCCTGAGCCCGGGCTCAGGCGACGCGCTGGCGCCGGCCTGGGGCGCTGCTCGGTCTCTGGGCCTTGTACAGTGTCGCGGGGCGCAGGCGAGCCTTGCGCTCCAAGGTTCGTGCAGGCAGGAAGCGATTCGAACTCGCCGTGTACACGCAGGGTTCGACGACTACCTGGAAGATGCCCGCACTCGGCGGCTCCGAAGGCAGGTAGCGGCGGGTTGTCTTGGGTCGAGTGGTCATGCTGTTGGATCCGAGTTTGCCCTGTGTCCGATGTCGCCACGGTTGCGGGCAAGCGCAGATCACGTAACAAATTGCTCGGCGAACCAGCGGCGGTGTCGGGGCGGTGTAGGGCCTTGTCGGGAGCATTCGGCAATGCCCGCGTGCGCCTGCGCGGCCTAGTTCGGCTTGGCTAATGCATCAATCACATGTTCCAGGCCCAGGGTCACGCGCGCGAGGCGCAGCGTGTCGAGTTCCGCCGGTTCGTCCGTGGCCTCGTGATAGTTCGGGTGACGAAAGATGGCGGTGTCCGTCACCATGATGGCAGGGTAGCCGACTTGCCAGAACGACCAGTGATCGGACCAGCCCACGCCCGGCACGAACGCAGGCAGGGCCGCGCCTTCCGACGGGATGCGCTCGCCGTGCGAAAGATCCCGATGGCGCGCCGCACCAGGCTTCGGAAGCGCACGTTGCCGACGAAACCGACGAAGTCGCCTTGATCGGGGTAGAACCAACCGACCAGCGGGGGATACTGCTGCGAGCCGGGCGTCGCCGAATAGTGCCCCAACGACTCGAGCGCCAGGATCGCCGTGACACGGTCGCCGCGCGCGCGACTCGCTTCGGCGTGAGCGAGCGAGCCCATGCCCTGCTGCTGAAAGAACGGAGGTTCCTCGTTGGCAAAGAACACGAAGCGCAAGGTGCGGTGGTGGCGGCGCGTACCCAGGCGCCGTGCCAGCTCCACGGCTGCGGCGACCCCGGTGGCGTGTCGTTGGCGCCCGGAGTACCCGGCGCGGTGTCGTAGTGCGCTCCCACCACGACGAGCTCGTTCGAAGTACCCCGGAGCTCGAGAATGACGTTGCTCGCGCCTGCGCCCGGTCCGGTAAGCTGCTCGAACTCCACGCGTGCGCTCTGCACGGTGTCGAAGTCGCCGAGCGCTCGTGACAGGTACGTGCGAGAGCGTTCGAGCGAATCGCCGTGGCCGAGGCGACGTTCTCCCACCGTGACGGCGAGGGCTCGCACGTGGCGTTCCAGGCGGGACTGGAGGTCCAGCAGCTCCTTCGTAGCAGGCGCCAGCCGCCCCCGAAAGCTGGTGCCGGGCATGGCGGTGACCGCGTAGCAGCCGCCGCACAGGAGCGCGGCGAGCCCTCCGTAGAACCAGAGTCGGCGGCGAAGGCGGGTGTTCATCTTCGGATCAACGCCGCTCTGGGATGCGCGCTTCCCCGTCATCGCCCGGTCCCGACTATTCGAGTGGTGCCTCGACGAGGGTTTCCAGTGCGCCGAGCCTCGGGCTCGACAAGCGCACGCGCACCGACCCAGACCCCCGCACGCTGAACGACACCCATGTCTTCGAGGCGCTGCCGGCGCTTCGGGTGGCGAGCAGCGAGCTTTGCAGGCTGAATGCCCCGCGTCCCCAACCCACCAGGTGGTCGAGCTCCAAGCTGTGCTGGGCGGGGCTGGTCAGCGTGCAGCCGTCCGGGTGGAGTTCGAGGCGCGGGCACTCGCCGAGCGGGCCGCGCCGCGCGGATTCGAGGACGTAGGTCGGCAAGTATCCGAGATTTTCGACCGCGATCTTCGCTGTCCAGGCGCCTTCGGCGAGCCGTGTGCGCTCGACGCACGACAGGCGCACCCTCGGCGCGAGGGCAGCGACGCGCAACAGCACCTGGATCTGCTTCTCACACACCTCCGGCAAGCGCTGCTCGGGTGGATTCCAGACGCCGACGCGTGGATCGAGGCCGCCGACCTCGACCGCGCCCAGCTGAGGATGCTCCACGGGTTTCCAGGGCCGGAAGATGCGCGAACCGTTGTGCTCACGGTCCCAGCGCCAGAGTTGCTTGTGTGCCGCACGCCCGAGCCGCACGTAGCTTTCGGCGAAGCGTTGCGGCTTTTCGAGCCCCAGCTGGCGGAACAGGTCCCACAGCTCGCAGGTGTAAGCGAACGCGCCGCGCTGGTGATAGGCGTAGTCGACGATGTCGCCGCGCAGCGGCTGGTTCGGCGAGTACGTGAACTCGTGGAAGCCGCTGACCGTAGGAAAGCCGGTGTGTTCCACGGCCCACATTGCGAACTGGTTGTACAGAGACAGATCGGTTGGACTCATCTCGACGTCCGGTGCATGCCCGAGCGGTCGAATGTAGACACCGCCGAAGGTGTGATAGTTCTCCCAAGCGAAGATGTTGGGATGCCGGGTCGCAAACTCCACGACGGCGCGGCTTTCGGGCTCGCTCGTGGGGAACGCCCCGGCCCCTTCCTGATCGGGTTCGGGAGCCCAGGACCACGGAAAGTTGCGATTCAGATCGGGGAAATGGTCATCGAATGCCCCCGGCGTCGGTATCGTCACGCCGTCGAAGTGTTCGATGACGCCTTCGACAGCCAACTGGTAGTACGGGCCGGGGTCGTCGATCTGACGCCGCAGCATCAAGCCGGGTTCCTCCGCGGACTCGACGAACTCTCCCGCGTCATCGCGGTAGCGCAGCATCAGCACTTGCCCGTCGCCGTCCAGATCTCGGCCGAGCCAGCGCGGACGCCGCGTCGCTGGGCGTGTGTCGCGCGGCACCGAGCGCACCACGCGGCCCGTCTTCAGGACCATTTCGGCGCCGTCCGGGGACATGCGAGGGAGCACGTAGAACAGGCCGTCGTTCACGACGCGGCGCACACTTTCGGAGACACCGAGTGACGCGCCTTCGTGCTCGAGGAAAAGCTCCAAGAGCGCCTCGATCCAAGCGAGCGCCACGCTGCTGCCGCACAGCTCCGCAGCGTGCATGTTGCCGTCCACCCAAAATGCCGGACGCAGCCGCTCGGGCTCGCGCCCCACCACGGCCAGCCACAGTTGGCGACCTTCTGGGGTTTCGCCCAGGGACTCCAGGCGGAGCCATTCGGGGAACTCACGCTGCCAGCTTTGGAGCTGCTCGGTCAGCGCGTCGTAGTCCAAGTACCGTTCTCGAAAACCTTTCGAGAGGCGAGCCAGTCGCGATCTCACGTCACCCATGTTGCCCCGAGCCTAGCCAAACGCCGCCGCCGGGTCACCCGCCTCGGTCGTCCCAGGCCCGCCCAGACTTTCATGGACGCTGCGCTGGATCTGCGCTCGCCAGCAGGGCAACGGCCATCGGGCCCGCCAGCGAACCGCCTTGCAGAGGCTCGCCGGCGAGCGCACAGTTTTGTCACGCAACCTTGGGGAGGTCCCGCTGACGACGGGCGACACTGGCGCAATTCCCAAATCCGACTCTTCTCGTCATGATTCGCTCATGAGTGGACGCGCCGCCGCGCTGCGTTGGGTGGAGCTCGTGGCTCTGTTCGCCCTGGTTCCGCTCGCGTTTCTGGTGGTGCTGCTGCGTCATCCGAACGCGCATTTCGCGCTGATCCCATTGTTGTGGGTGGTCGCCTTCTTCCTGCTGTTGCTGCTGTCGTCTCACGACGGCTGGGAGCACCGACAGCTGCTGCGACTTCCAGCAAGCAGCCAGCCGCTGCGCGTCGTGCTGGTTCGGTTCGCCTTCGTCGGCACGGCTATGGCCCTCGCCACCTACATCGTCGCGCCGAACGATTTTCTGAAGTTGCCGCTGACCGACCCCTGGATGATGCTGGCCATCGGCGTGCTGTATCCGGCGCTGTCGGTGATCCCGCAGGGCGTCATTTATCGAGTGTTCATGAGCGAGCGCTACGCGCGGCTGTTTCGCAGCGAAACGAGCTTCATCATCTTCACCGCCGCTTGTTTCGCCGCAGGTCACGTCATCTTTCGCAACTGGGTCGCGGTAGCCACCACCTTTGCTGGAGGTTTGATCTTCATGCGCACCTATCGGCTGACTCGGTCACACCTCTTGGCGAGCTTCGAGCACGCGCTCTATGGCGTGTTCGCGTTCGCCATCGGCATCGGCCGGTTCTTGATTCTTGCCGCTGCCTGAGCGTGCTACCGCCCAGCGAATTTTCAGTGGACCTCGCGCTTTCAGAGTGGCTCGTGGCGTGCGCGGTGACCCTGGTCGCGGCGCTGATCCAGGGCACCATTGGGTTCGGCTACGCCGTGCTCGCGGTACCGGTGCTGTCGCTCATGGATCCACGGCTCGCGCCGGTGCCGCAGATCTTGACGGCCCTACCGCTTTCGGTCTGGGCATTCGCGCGCGAGTGGCGTGCGGTCGACTGGAGGGGCGCTGTCTGGGTGCTCTGCGGGCGTGTCCCCGGCGCCCTGCTTGGGGCGCTGCTGCTCGCGATGTCGACCCAGCGCACCCTCGATTTCCTTATCGGAGCGAGCGTACTCGCGGCGGTCACCCTGCTCTCCACCGACCTACGGCTGAAGCGCTCGCCGTGGGTCGATGGCGCCGCGGGCATGTTCGGCAGCCTCAGCGGCCACGTGTCCGGCATCAGCGGCCCCCCGATCGCGCTGTTGTTTCGGGACGCCAGCGGACCCGTCCTGCGCGCGACCCTCGGGATCATCTTCACGCTCGGCATCCTGTTGACCCTCGGGCTGCGGGCGAGCACCGGACACATCAGCGTGCAGGATGGCTGGGTGGCCGCCGCACTGCTCGTCCCCATGCTGATCGGCATGCGCTTGAGCCGACATCTGCACGGTTTGGTCCAGGGACGCACCCTGCGTCGCGCGCTCTTGACGACGAGCGCCATCGCGGCCGTCGGCCTGATCGGGCGAGCACTCGTGGGTACGCCGTGACGCCTCACCGTTGACTTGCCGCGTCGACCACCCAATGCTTCGGAATCCATGCATCCCGCGACCGGAACCCTGGCAGCCACTCTGGCCGGTCTGTGCACGTGCCTGGGCGCGCTCGGCGTGTTCTTGGTCAAGCGGCTGTCCACCTCGGTCGAAGATGCTCTGCTGAGCTGCGCCGCCGGCATCATGCTGGCGGCTTCCTTCTTCTCGTTGATCTTGCCGGGCATCGCCTACGCGGAAGCACTCGGTTATTCCCGCGTGCCCGCGGTCAGCACCGTGATCGCCGGCATCCTCGCGGGCGCCACACTCATCTGGTTGATCCATCGCTACGCCCCGCACGAACACTTCGTCCAAGGTCGCGAAGGCCCCGGCACCGAGCGCCTCAAACAAATCTGGTTGTTCGTCATCACCATCACCCTGCACAACGTGCCCGAAGGCATGGCCGTGGGCGTCGGATTCGCAGGCGGCCAGATCGACAACGGCGTCACGCTCGCCACGGGCATCGGGCTCCAAAACATCCCCGAAGGCCTCGCGGTGGCCACTGCACTCGTGGCTGCGGGCTACGGCCGTCTCTATTCTTTCGTGGTGGCCACACTCACCGGCCTCGTCGAGGGTCTGGGCGGCCTGCTCGGGTCGCTCGCCACCTGGCTCGCCGCGCCGCTCATGCCGGGCACGCTCGGCTTCGCCGCCGGCGCCATGCTGTACATCATCAGCGACGAGATCATCCCCGAGACCCACCGGCGCGGCTATCAAACCCTCGCAACCTTCAGCTTGCTCGGAGGCTTCGTGGTCATGATGTTTCTCGACGCCACGCTGGGCTGACAACCGTTACGCCGTGCGCGCCGCGACGCGGGCGAACCCCGCAATCCCCCACCGCAAACCCCGCGTCCCCGACCGAGCCAGCCGCAGTCGCCCCTCGGACTCCGTGACATCATGAGGTGCCCAACTGGCGACCCAACGTGGGTGTCGCCACGAGGTGCCAGTTCCAGCCAACCCACAGTGGGTCGCGAGGGTGCCCAGTGCGAGCGAGCCAACCAGGGGCCAGCGAGAGAGCTCAGTGCAACAGACCCACAGTGGGTCGCGAGGGCGCGCAGTTCGAGCCAATCAGGCGGCCAGCGAGAGAGCGCAGTGCAACAGACCCAGTGGGTCGCGAGGGCGCCCAGTGCGAGCGAGCCAACCAGGGGCCAGCGAGAGCGCGCAGTGCAACAGATCCACAGGGTCGCGAGGGCGCCCATGGAGAGCAGGCCCAAGCGACGCCGAGCGCTGCCCAGTCGAGCGACCCACGGTGGGGTAGTGGCCGGTTTTGCTCAAAACAGGCCACTACCCACGGTGGGTCGTGGGGCGCGCTTACTCCAGTAGGCCCGTGGGTCGCGAGGGGGTAGGTCCGGCCTGGCGTAGCGTTGTGGCTGCGAGGCACGACGTCGTTACCTGGCTGCGAGTCCAAGGTGGCGCCAGTTTCGGGAAGCCGGCCTCGGTTCCAAGCGCGGCGGCAGCCGAACCCACGTGGGTCGCGAGGCGCCCAGGCTGGCATCGCAGTTGCCCAGTTTGCGGTCGACCGACGGCTGGGTGGCGAGGGCGTGCGGCTGGTCGTGACCCAGTGGGGGAACAGGTCGCGACGGACTGATGGCCTCACGTGGGGGTTGCGCGCTGTCGAGAACGGATCGGGGCCTGGCGCCGGGGCGAGCGGCGGTGTGGTGGCGAGGCCCGTAGGGGTTGCGGAGCAACCCAAAGTTGTCGAGGAGAGCGTAGTAGAGGAGAGCGTAAAGGGAGAGGGTCGAGCAAGTGTCAAGGTACGCGGGCTCACCATTGTACGCGGCGCGTCACGTACATCACGGCGGCGAGTGCTGCGAAGACGGCGCAAGCGCCGATCAGGAGCGCGAACGTTTCGAGTTGGAATAGGATGAAGAGATAGGCGTAGACGGAGCTGAGCACGCCGCCGAGGACCAGGGCGCGTTTCAGGTTGCCGAGCGCCACGAAGCCGTAGGCGGTCGAGAGCGCGACGACGGCGACGCTTGCGATCGCGTGCGCGGGGAGAAAGCCGAAGTGCTCGGCCAGCGAGAGCTGGAGCAAGAAGAACACGCACACCCCGGCGCCGGTGAGCAGGTACTGGATCGAGTGGAGTCGGAAGCTGCCCAGCACCTCGAGCACCCAGACGACGAGGAACGTGAGCAGGAGTACGAGACCCGCGTACTTCACGCTGCGCGCGCACATCTTGTACGTATCGACGGGGGAGATCAGATCGACGCCGAGCGCGGCGTCCAAGAGCGCGGGGAAGGGGGCGGTTTCGTCGTGACTGAGCTGCGGGTAGTTGCGCCCCAGGTGGGGCACGGCCCACGCCGCCTGGAAGCCTTGATTCGTGATGGTGCTCGTGCGCGGTAGCCATTGCCCCTGAAAACTCGGGTGCGGCCAGTCAGCGCGCACGCTGACCTGGTTGCTCTTGCCCACCGGCGCGAAGCGGAGCTCGCGACTGCCGGCGTGCGCCAGCTGGAACGAAAACCGTGTCACGCCCGGGGACACCTGGACCGGCGCGTGAATGCCGCGCGTGGCGCCAGGCACGCTCCGCTGATCGCCCGCACCGGGCTCGAACGAAGTCGCTTTCGCGCCCCAGCTGAGGTGGACCTGCTGGCGCAGCGCGCGCGGCTCGCTGAGCTCGACCACGAGCTCGGCGCGATCCCAGTACACATCGCTCGGCTCGATCCCCAACGCCGATGGGTCGGGTCTGGCGAAAGAGCCGCTGAACTTGGTCTCGGCGGTGAACAACGTGATCTGGTACATGCCGCGGCGCCTGAGCTCGGTCCGGACCTTGGAGTCGATCGCGACCTGCTCGGGCAACACGCGGAGGCGGTAGCTGCGCCTGAGCTCCTGCACGCGCCCATCCTTCTGGGTGACCTGACTCACGCGATCGTAGGGTACGATCAGGACGGGTCCGGCAATGCGCTGTGGGCCGCCCCAAGTTGCGGTGACCTCGTCGTGAGCCGCGTCGCGCTGGGTCATGCGCTCGTGGATGAGGCCGTCGATGGCAGCGACGGGGATGAGCAGCAAACTGGCGAGCACGCCCACTACCAACAGGCGCAACAGGCGCGAGTGCCAGAGCCCGGTGATCCACGCAAAGATTCGGTCCATGCAGCTAGGCTAGGCGCGTGGCGTGGCGGCGCTCGGGAGCCGAGATTGAGAAAGCTGGGAGAAAATGCGGAGAAGTTGTGACTCCGGCGCCCGACTTCGTGGACTCTTGGCGCTCGTGTGCGAGCAGACGCGCGGCTGATCGGCTGGAGCGTAGCGGGAAGGCTCTCGATCGAAGCTGCTGCGTGTCGAGTGATTGACGAGGGGGGGGGTTGTCAACGCTCCCGTGCATGCCTACCTTAGCTTAGCCAGCGACTACTCCGCGCCTTCCTCTGACTGTGGCACTCTTGCTGCGGCGTCGGCACGCCGGACGTCACCGGTGAGGTGACGGCACTTGGAAGACTCACGCATTTCTCCCCACGATGGCCCGGCTGAATCCGCTAGAAGCCAGCGGTTCCGGTATGTGGCGTCGACGGGCGGTCCGTCCGTGTCCGGTACGGAAGAGGCGGGGGTGAAGGATGCTGCCAATGCCAACGGGGAAGGCTCCGCCGCAGACGTCTTCGCCCTGCTCTGGGCTGGGCTCGCCGATATTCTGGGGACGGCGGCTGCGGCGACGTTGCTGCGGCGCGCCGCGCAGTGCGCGCTGCCTCGGGCGCCCGAGCTGGCTGCGCTTCGCATTGCGCGACAGAGCCTCGAATACCGATACACGCTACCTTCGAGTTGGACTTCGGTCTCGGGCCCCCGCGGGGCGCTCCAGGCGCTCGCCCGTGAGCTCTGGCCGCTGCTCGTGGATCTGACCGGATCGGTCGTGATTCAGCGTCTGGCGCAACACCCAGAGCTTCGAGCTCTGGGTGCCGCCCCTCGCTCGGAGAGCGAGCCGTGAGCCCGAATCCGACGCTGCGGCGCCTCACTACCGGGTCTACCGCGTTCGATAGCATCCTCGGCGGCGGGCTTCCGGCGCACTCGATGAACGTGATTGCCGGCGAGCCCGGGGCGGGCAAGACCCTGTTCTCGCTCCAGATGCTGTTTGCCTTGGCGCGCCAGGGGAAGAAGGGGGTGTACTTCACGACGCTCTCCGAGCCGGCGCTGAAGCTGATTCAGTACATGCAGCAATTCTCGTTCTTCGACGAGAACATGCTCGAGGAAAAGATCGTGTTCGTCGATCTCGGATCTGCGATTCGGCAGGGCGCGGAGGCCACCCTGAACGAAATCTCGACCCGCGTGGAGCGCGAAGCGCCGGCGGTCGTGGTCATCGACAGCTTCAAGGCCATTCGCGACATCGTCGGGGAGCGGGTGGCGTTGCGCACCTTCGTCTATGACCTGGCCGTCCACACCGCGGCCTGGGGAGCGACGAGTCTCTTGGTGGGCGAATACACGGAGTCCGAGGGCGCGAGTCACCCCGAGTTTGCGATCGCGGATGGCATCATCCGATTCCGGAACTCCCGTCACGAGCTCAGCGCCGTGCGCGAGGTCGAAGTGTTGAAGCTGCGCGGTGCAGACTACGTCACAGGCGGCCATTTCTATGAGATTGGGTCGAGCGGGCTCGCGTTCTTCCCGCGAGTGCGCGGCCCCGACAGTGCCCCGTCGGAACCTCGCGCGGTTGCAGGCCACCGGGTTTCGGTGCCAGAACGGGCATCGACGGGCGTCGCGGGTCTCGACGCCATGTTGGGCGGTGGCTTGCCCCGAGCCAGCGCGACCATCGTCCAGGGTGGAACGGGCACGGGCAAGACCTTGCTCGGCCTGCAGTTTCTGCTCGAAGGGGCAGAGCACGGCGAGGCCGGCATCCACTTCATGCTGGAGGAGACCCCCGACCAGCTGCGCGGTTTCGCGCAGAGTCTCGGCTGGGATCTCGCGAAGTTCGAAGAACGCGGTCTCGTGACGCTGAGCTACATCTCGCCCGTCGAGCTCTCGACGGACCGTTTTCTCGATCGCGTGCGGCGCGAGGTAGAAAAGCTGGGGGCGCGGCGTGCGGTGCTCGATAGCTTGACCAGCTTGGCCCTCGGTGTGCCCTCTGAGCGACGCTTCAAGGAGCTCGTGTACGCGGTCGCCAAGCACTTTCACCAAGGCGGCATCACCTTGAACATGAACATGGAAGTTCCGGATCTCTTGGGTTCGGCGCAGCTGTCGGGCCACGGAGTTTCGTTCGCGGCAGATAACGTGATCCAGCTCAAGTTCGTCGAGATCGAAGGCCGCCTCGAGCGCGGGGTCAGTGTGCTCAAGGCGCGCGGCTTGCGGCATGCGACCGACGTGCGCCGGCTCGGCGTCGGAGAGGGTGGCGTGCAAGTGGGAGTGCCCTTCCACGGGCTGCGTGGCGTGCTCACGGGGCTACCCGTACCGGCACCCGTACCGGCAAAGGAACCATGACCGAGCGAAGCAACGGCGTCGTCGACGAAGACTTGCTCAGTAGCGTGTTCTACGACATCGCACAGGTGCTCGAGTCGGCGGAAGATTCCAAGGCGCGAGTGATTCGGGTGCTGCAGCGGCTGCGCGCTCTCGTGCCCTACGAGCGCTGCGCCTTGCTCGAGGCTCTGCCCGGGCGCGCGCCACGCCTGGTCACACTCGACGAGACGGCGCCCGCGGAGCGGAACAGGTTGCTGGTGGTGACGACCGCCCTGTTGGATCGGATCGTGGTCGCGAGCGAGCACGCTCTGGAACCGCCCTCGGCGCCGGGCTGGCACATGGCGGTGCCGCTGGTGGGCCTGGACCAGGTGGTGGGTGTCTTGTTCGTGGAGGGTGCAGCGTACTCGGAGGCGCACGTGCGCAGGCTCTCGGTCGTGGCGGCGAAGCTAGCCGCCTACTTTTCGCTCTTGGCTGCGGCAGCTCTGGAAGCGGAGCGTTCGCGTCAGCTCGAGCAAGCGCTGGAGCTGGCCGAAACCGCAAACCGGGCCAAGGACGAGTTCTTGGCGCTGGCTTCGCACGAGCTCAGGGCACCGCTCAATACGATTTTGGTTTGGGCTGACGCGCTGCGATCGAATGAGACCCGGGAGGGCGAGCGCTTGCGAGCCTTCGAGGCGATTGTACGCAGCGTCCGCGCGGAGGTCCGGCTGATCGAGGACTTGCTCGATCTCTCGTGCATCGCCAATGCCACGTTGCGCCTCGAGCTGAGAGCGCTGGAGCCGGCGAAGTTGATCCAGGCGGCGTTGCGGGTGTTGCTGCCGCGCGCGGAGCAAAAATCGATCCGGCTCGAAGCCAACCTGGACGAATCGGTGGCTCCGCTGATCGCGGATGCGCAGCGTTTGAGGCAGGTGGTGGCCAACCTGATCGCCAACGCCATCAAGTTCACCCCAGCCGGTGGCCGCGTGGAAGTTCGGCTGGCGCGTGCCGGCATGCTGGCGCGCATCCAGGTGCTGGACACTGGCCCTGGGATCCACCCGGAGGTGCTGCCCCACGTCTTCGAACGCTTCCGCACGGCGGACGGCTCGAGTACTCGCGCGCACGGTGGCTTGGGCCTGGGGCTGGCGCTGGTCAAAGAGCTAGTCGAGCTACACGGCGGTCACGTCTGGGCAGAAAGCGCAGGGGAGATGCGAGGCGCGACCTTCACCGTCGACTTGCCCCTCCCCGAAGCGACTGCCCGGTCAGTCGTTTACCCCGAGCGCCGGCCGCGACGAGGGCATCGCCGGACCAGCGGCGGGACTCCGCCGCCTCCGATAGCCAACGATCAGCGCCAGTTGACGGGCATCCGCGTGCTGTTGGTGGACGATGACAAGGATACTCGTGAAGTCCTGCAGTTCGTCTTGGCGAGTCAGGGCGCCGTGGTCAGCGTTGCAGCGTCGGCTGTGGAAGCGCTGGCGGTTCTGGAGAGTTCGATGCCCAACGTACTGCTCAGCGACATCGCCATGCCGGGGGCGACGGGCTGCGACCTGATGCGCACCATCATGGCCCGCAAAGGCATCCGCACCCCGCCGGCGGCCGCGCTTTCGGTGTACGCACGCGACCCGGAGCTGCGAGAGGCCCTGGCTTCCGGCTTTCAACTGCTGTTGGCCAAGCCGATCGACCCGGCAGTGCTGATCCAAACTGTCCGAGACCTGGCACGCGCCAGCGCGGCGCGTGGCAGTGATCCACCCCCGCACTCGAAAGCACACGCCGGTGAGTGAGCAGCCTCGGTCGAGCTCGTTTCCGATCGTCGGCATCGGCGCATCCGCGGGCGGCTTGGAGGCTTTCCGCCGCCTGCTGGGCGCCCTGCCCAAGGAGACCGGCATGGCCTACGTGCTCGTGCAACACCTGGACCCGAGCCACGACAGCATCCTGGCGGAGCTGCTCTCGGAGGCCACCCAGATGGAGGTTTCCGAGGTCAGGGGCGACGTACGCGTGGAACCCAACCGCATCTACGTGATCCCGCCGTCGAAGGGTCTGATCCTCGTCGACGGGGTGTTGAAGTTGGTGCCCCGAGGCCAGGCGGGGGCCGCCCACATGCCGATCGACTCCTTCCTCAAGACGCTCGCGGAGACGCAGGGCAGCCAGGCCATCGGAGTGATTCTGTCCGGCATGGGTTCGGACGGCACCCTGGGCTTGCAAGCGATCGAGGCCCAGGGTGGCATGGCCTTTGCGCAGGAGCCTGGGTCAGCCAAGCACGCGGACATGCCGCAGAGTGCCATCGCCGCGGGGCACGTCGACTTCGTCTTGCCCCCGGAAGACATCGCGCGCGAACTGACACGGCTCGGGCAGCACCCGTACCTGGTTCCGGCGCTGGCAAAAGGCGACGGATCTGTACCCGCCGCCGTGCCACGAGTGGCTTCGACCACTCCCGAGCCAGAAGATCGCGAGAGCCTGGCGAGGATCCTCCAGCTCTTGCAGCAGGCGACCGGCACGGACTTTGGCGCCTACAAGAAGACGACTTTGCGCAGGCGCATCGCGCGCCGCATGGCGGTGTGCCGCATCCAGACGCTGAGCGAGTACGCGCGCCACCTCGAGGGCGACGAGGCGGAGGTGGGGGGGTTGTACGAGGATTGTCTGATCTCGGTCACGTCCTTCTTCCGCGACACGGAAGTCTTCCGGACATTGAGTGGCATAGTCCTCCCCTCGTTGCGCCGGCGGTCACACTCGGACGAGCCGCTGCGTGTATGGGTGGCGGGCTGCGCCAGCGGCGAAGAGGTGTACTCCATCGCGATGTGCCTGCTGGAGCAGACGCCCGAGTTCGCGGGCGGCGCTGGCGTGCAGATCTTTGCCACCGACCTGAGCGAGCGAGCGCTCGCCAAGGCGCGGCAGGGCAGCTACCTCATGAACATCGCCCAGGACGTGTCCGAGGAACGGCTGCGTCGCTTCTTCTACAAGGTGGGCGATAGCTATCGGATCAGCAAGGCCATCCGCGAGATGTGTGTCTTCGCTCGTCACGATCTCACCCGCGATCCGCCGTATTCGCGCATGGATCTGATCAGCTGCCGCAACGTGCTCATCTACCTGGAGCCGGCGCTGCAAGAGCGGGTGTTCGCCACATTTCACTATGCGTTGCGTTCCGAGGGGCTGCTCCTGGTTGGGCCGGCAGAGTCCGTCGGCAGTTCGACGGCGCTCTTCTCGGTGCTCGACGAGCCGCACAGGATCTACTCGAGAAAAGCGACGAACGGCCCTCCCGCCTTGCTCGCTGTGCGAGGCGACGCACGCCCGTTTCCCCTGGGTGGGGAACGGCCTGCCCGGCGGCCCGCGGGGGTCTCGGACGTTTCGCGCGAGGTGGACCGGATGCTGCTCGCACGCTTCGGCCCCGCCGGGGTGGTGGTCGACACCGACCTGCGGGTCCTCGAATTTCGGGGCGACACCGATCCCTTCCTCGACCACGGCCAGGGCAAGGCTAGTCTCGAGCTGGAACACCTGCTCCGTCGAGGCCTGCTGATGGAGCTGAGGCTCGCCATCGACGACGCGCGCCGTACGGAGCTCCCTGTCCGGAAGGAAGGCTTGCGCGTCCGCTACCAAGAGCAGTTGCGCAGCGTGAGCATCGAGGTCGTCCCCATCAAGGGCCGCTCGGCGGCGGAGCGCTGTCTGCTCATCCTGTTCGACACCGGCGAGATCGAGGGCCAATTCAGCGAGCCCGCACCGTCGCCACCGTCCGCTGACGGCACGGATTCGAAGGATCGCGAGATCCACCGGCTCGGTCTGGGATTGGCCCAGAGTACGGAATACATGCATACGCTCGTGCGCGAGCACGAGGCCGCCCTCGAGGAATTACAATCGACCACGGAGGAAGCGCTCTCCGGCAACGAAGAGCTGCAGAGTCTGAACGAAGAGCTGCAAACCGCCAAAGAGGAGATTCAGTCGGCCAACGAGGAGCTGGCGACCTTGAATCAGGAGCTACAGGACCGCAACGTGCTGCTTGCCAAGTCGAACGACGAGATCCAACGCGGCCTCGACGACGCCAATGCCCTCGTGGACACGGTGCCGCTGCCGCTCGTGATCCTCGACAGCGAGCTGCGCGTCGAAATGGCCAACATCGCCTTTTACCAGACCTTCGGGGCCACCGAGGGCAGCACCCGGAACCGGCCGCTCTCCGAGCTCTTGGGCCACCAGTGGGACCAACCAGTGCTGCTTCAGGCACTGAAGGGCTTGCTCGCCAGCGGCACCAGTGTCGAAGAGCTGGAGATCGAGGCCGAGTTTCCCGTCGTCGGACCTCGCTCGATGTCGCTCAACGCGCGGCGCCTCCACGCCGACCCCGGCAAACGCGGGCGTATTCTGCTCGCCATCCAGGACCGAACGCTCGTCAAGCAAGCCGAGCGCGGACACGAGGCGTTGCTGGCGCTGGAACACGAGGCCCGCAGGTCCGCCGAGGCGGCGGACCAACTCAAGGACCAGTTCGTCGCCACGGTCTCTCACGAACTGCGCGGGCCGCTCACCGTCATCTCCGGCTGGCTCAACGTGCTCTTGGCGGCCGGCACGAGTCTAGATCCAGCGACTCTGGCCAAGGCGCTCGCCGCTATCGGTCGCGGCGTCAGCGCGCAGGGCCGCCTGATCTCCGATCTGCTCGACCACTCGCGGATCGTCACCGGTAAGGTCGAGCTCTCGCGCGAACCCATCGACCTGTTGGTCGTGGCCAAGGCTGCTCTCGTGGGGGTGCGGGCGGCGGCAGAGGCCAAGGACATCGAGATTCAGCTCTCGGGCGACCCCGCCACGAGCGTCATCTTGGGTGACGCCGACCGGATGCAGCAAGTTCTGTGGAATCTGTTTCTGAATGCGGTCAAGTTTACGCCGCGCGGTGGCCGCGTTTGGGTTTCGGTAGGACGCGTCGACAATCAGGTGCACGCTACCGTGCGCGACAGCGGGTGCGGCATTTCCGACGATTTTCTGCTCCACGTCTTCGAGCGTTTTCGTCAGGCGGAGGGCACGAGCAACCGAAGTCAACTAGGGCTGGGTCTCGGCCTCACCCTCGTGCGCGAGTTGGTGGAGTTGCACGGCGGTACGGTGCGCGCAGATAGTCCCGGCAAGAATCAGGGCTCCAGCTTCACCGTCATTCTGCCTATCCCAGCGCTGCTCTTGCCCGCCCCGGAAGAGTTGGCGGATGCGGCGGATTTCGCGCCAGAGATCGAGCGGCGGCCCCCCAGCCTCCCACCGGAGGCTTTACTGGTCTTGCCGCGCAATCTGCTCGATGGTGTCAAGGTGCTCGTGGTCGATGATGGGAGCGACGCGCGGGAAGCGCTCGTTGGGCTCCTGGAGCGGCATGGCGCGCTGGTCCGCCCCGCCGCTTCCGTGGCGGAAGCGATGGCCTCCTTGGGGCTGGAGTTGCCCGACGTGCTGGTCAGTGACATCGGCATGCCCGGTGAAGATGGCTATGAGCTCATACGCCGAGTCCGGCTCTTGCCTGCAAACAGAGGCGGCCTGCTACCGTCGCTGGCGGTCAGCGCCTACGCCACGGAAGAGCACCGCAACAAGGTGATCCGAAGCGGATTTCAGAAGCATCTGGAGAAGCCGGTGTCGCCCGCAGAGCTGGTTACGGAGGTGGCGCGGCTGGCGGGCCTCTCGTGAACGCCTCGAGGTGGCCCTGTGGCGAGTTTACTCGTCCCCGAGTTCGAGGCGCGCGAGCAGCTCTTGTGCTGCTTTCAGGCGTTCGCACGCCTCCACCATTTCCGGAGAAATCAGGGTCTTTTCGGTGCGCGGCATGACCTCGAGCTTCTCGAGCAACGTCTCGAGCGCAGTGAGCGCGACCTGGATGCTGAGCCTCGCCATTACGACTTCGTTCGGAATATTGCCCGGCATAGCGGCTCTCGTCCTTCTGCGCTGAGAAATTTGCCAGCGCCCCTTCATGAAGGAGTCAGGTGTGCGCCCAAACACCGCGTAGGGCAAGCGAGGAGTGAACGCAGCGCCCGTGAGTGGCTGCTAGCCCGCGAAAGCTAGCGGTATCGCGGGCTGGTTCGCTCCTTGACTAGCCTTGACTAGGGAGTTGGGGTCATCGGCTGCACGATGATCTCGACGCGGCGATTATTCGCGCGTCCTTCGGTCGAGGTATTGTCCGCGACCGAGCGTGTGGGCCCGAAGCCTTGCGCGGTGATGCGGTCGCTAGCGATCCCACGCGTGACGAGGTAGTCGCGCACGACCTGCGCGCGTCGCTGCGACAAGTCTTGATTGTACGCCGCCGAACCCTGAGAATCGGTGTGCCCCTCGACCACGATCTTCGAAATCGGGTCTTCTTTGATGAGCGCGTTCGCGACGTCGTTCAGCTTCATCTGCGCTGCCGGGAGCAGATCCGACTTCGCCGAAGTAAAGAGGACGCCGCCCGAAAGCGTGATCACCATGCCGCGCGGCTCTTGCTTTACCGACGCGAACTTGGAGAGATCCTCCGCCGCCTGTGCGGCGCGCTTCTCCGCGTCCGCGCGGAGTGCCTTCTCGTCTCGCAGCTGCTCGCCCTGGGTGGCGAGCGCCGCGCCCTGGGCGGCGACCTGAGTCTGCTTGAGCGCGAGTTCTTCGGACGTACGGGCGACGGCTTCCGTCTGGTCCTCGTGCATGGCGTCGACGACGCCCTCGGTGGTTTGTTTGGACTGCTTCGTGCGTGCGACGACTACCGCGAGCTCCGTCTGGCGCAGCGCGAGGTACGCTTGGTCCCTTGTCTCCTGCGTGTTCCCGTCTTCGCGAAACTTTGCTTCAGCGACGTCGAGTTGCTCCTTGGCCGAGTGCAAGGCCGCAGGGTTCAACTGGGCCGCAGGCCCACTACCGGCGCGGTCATAGGCGGTGCGCGCATTCACGAGCTCCTGCGGGGGGATGGTCGAGGCACAGCCGATGATTCCGGTGGCCGCCGTCAAAACGACCAGGTGGCTGATATTTCGAAAGGTTCTCATTTCACTGCTCCTTGACCTATGTTCGTAGCTTTCTGATCGGCTGAATCTTCAACCGCCTCTTCGACGCCAACCTTGGCGCTATGCTCGCGAGTCTGCGCGAGTGCGAGTTCGGCATCGGCTTTCGCTCGAATCAGGAGGCTGTCCGCGCGTTTGTTCTCGTCGTCGGCCATCGCCTTCTTCGCTTCGGCAATCTGATCTTGCGCGAGTTTGAGTGAAAGCTGCGCGGCGGGCACGCGGTTGGCACCGAGCTCCTTCGCACTTCTTTCGGCAGCTTGAGCGTCCGCCATGCGCTGCGTCGGCGGTGGGATGGACCCCGCGCACCCGTTCCAGAGGAGCGGCGTGGCCGTGATTAGAACTGAGAGAGTCGGCTTGTACATGAGCACCTGCTACGCACGTTCCATGCCGAAGCCGTTTCGAGCGAAATCCCGTGCCACGAACGCGTCAGCCCCGACTCGAGAAAGGCCAGCAAGGCCGGGGCCACAGAGCGCGGGCGACCAGTGTACCGAACTCGATCTCGACGCTCACGAACACGTCGGGTTGCTGCTGAATGGCCGGGGCAACGCGGCGTGGTGGGGCACTCGCGTGGATCGAGCGCTCTCGCACTGACTACGCTTTCGCGCCACGGAGGAAACCCCGACGCCACCGTTCGAGCTCCGGGAATCAACGTCGCCGGATCTCGAGTGCCTCGAGCTCGGCTCCGTACAGGTCGCGAAACGGGAGCACGTCGGGGACTTCTGGGGCGAGCGCGACCACGGGTCTTGCCCTTCGAACGTGCCGAGAAACCCGTGATTCGTGTAGCCGAGAAGCCGCTGCAGCCGGCGCGGCAGCGTCGCGGCGAGCTTGGGCGGCACGGCCAGGTACTGATTCTCCTCCTGGCGCAACCAGCCGAGCGTGTAGCCGAGGATGACGGCGGTGCGGGGGGCGGCCGAGACGTTCGAGCCGCCCCCATGATAGAGCGCTGCATCGAAGATCAGGACCGAACCCTGACGCATTTCGACCGGTTGGGCGTCGCTCGCGGCGGGTTTGGTGGTGTCGTCGAAGTGATGGCTGCCGGGCACTACGCGCGTGGCGCCGTTGTCAGCCGTGAAGTCATCCACCGCCCAGATCGTGTTGATGTGACAAGGTCGCGCCGGGTGGCGGAACGGGTAGACCCCGTCGTCTCGGTGGAGGGACTGCGCCTGCTCACCCGGATCGATGCGTACCGCGCTCGTGGCATGGACCTGAAAGTCGTAGCACTCGCCGGCCAAGAGCACGCCGACGCTCTCGAGCACGAGCTCGTGCATCAAGAGCTCGTGGCGGGTCGAGCTCCTCGCGACCAGGCGCGCGACGCGTTTGGTACGCCGCCCCGTGAAGCTGCCCTCGCAGTATGGGACACGGTTCAGCGCAGCTTCGAGTTCGCCGGTGACGGCTCGCATCGTGGCAGTTGGAACCAGGTCTTCGATCACCGCGCAGCCTGCGGCGCTGACGGCGCGGGCCACCTCGAGGCCGGTCGCAGTGCTGGAAAGGCGAGGTAAGGAGTGGGTCGAGGGGCTCATGAACCGCGGGACGTAACAATTGGTGGAACGCTGTTCCGTGAGCGGGGCTTGGCTCCGAGCTCTGTCGCCTAAGAGGCTATCCCGGTATCCCAGTAGGTCTCGCCGGTCGGAAACGTCTATTTTCACCGCCAAGCCGCAAAGGACGCCAAGCCCCGCCAAGGTTTTTTTTGATTTAGCGGCGGCTATTCACGACACGGCGGATGCCATTCTTGAGGAGTGCGACGTTGAAGGTGATGAGCAATGCGAGAGGTCGTTCGAATGCTTTTGAGTACGAGATGACTTGCGCAACGTGGACCGCAGCTAGCTGCTCGACGGACTTGAGCTCGACAATCAATTCGCCGCCAACTAGAAGGTCGGCGCGACCTTCTCCGACGCAGAATCCCTCGTACTTCACGGTGAGTGGAACTTGACGTTCGAAAGGAATCTCCCGACGGCTCAGCTCCACCGCGAGCGCTTCTTCGTAGATCGACTCGGCGAAGCCCGGTCCAAGGAGCTTGTGCACTTCAAGGGCAGCATCGACAACAACCCGCGCCAAGCCATCAAGTCGCTCGTGGGGTTCAAGTAGCTGGCCTTGGGTAGTGTCTGAGTTGGTGGCTCATGTCTGGGTATCGGGCAGGGGCACGCGCGAGTTTCGGATGAAATGCGGCATGTAGTTCCATCTGCGTCCATCCCGCACAAATCGCGGCGAAAGATTGTCGTTCCGCGTTCAAGTCGTGCACGCCTTCCGGCATGGGACTAGTGACCAAAGATGATGGTTGGAGGATTCCGGAAGAGCTGTGGTCGCTGCTTGAGCCGCTGCTGCCGCCGCGACCCACCCATCCGTTGGGCTGCCACAATCCGCGCGTTCCAGACCGCGACGCGCTGAACGCGATCTTGTTCGTGCTCAGGACCGGCTGCCACTGGAACGCGCTCAACGGCACGGGTATCTGCTTGAGTTCGTCAGCGCATCGTAGATTCCTCGAATGGACCGAGGCTGGTGTGTTCGAAAAGGCATGGGTGCGAGCGTTGAACCGCTACGACAAACTCGTCGGCATCGACTGGGAGTGGCTATCCATGGATGGCGCGATGTCAAAAGCACCGTTGGGAGGGGGAAAAAAGCGGACCCAACCCCACCGACCGAGCCAAGTCTGGAACCAAGAGAAGCGTGATCACCGAGTCGGCGGGCATCCCGCTCGGGCTCGCCGTCGCCGGCGCGAACATCGTCGATTTCAAGCTCGCGCGTGACACGATCGTGAGCATCCCGATCAAGCGCCCTCGCCCGACACGCGCTTGCCCACAAGGCGTGTGTCTAGACAAGGGCCACGATTACCGCGAAGTCGAGGAGCTACTGAGAGAATTCCGTTTCACAGGCCACATCGCACGCCGCGGCCAGAACGTACGCAAGCTCAAGCGAAATGCTCGACACAAGGCTCGCCGGTGGGTCGTCGAACGAACGCATAGCTGGATGAACCGCTTTCGGCGGATTCTCGTGCGCTGGGAGAAGCGTGCCGACACCTACGTCGCTCTCTTGCATCTCGTTTTCGCAGTGATCACCTGGCGAGCCTGCGCAGCATTCTCCTGACTTCGAGCGCAAAGCTCGCCACGTATCCCAAGGGTGCACATCCTAAAAATACCCGGCGAACTTGGCGCTCCTTGTGGCTTGGCGGCTTTTTTTTCGTATCGGGGCCGAATCAGGCTCTCAGCTACGTGAGCCTGCTCGTCACGCTATGATTCTACCGGGATACAGGGATAGCCTCTAAAGTGAATAATTGCCAGCGATTGTCCCCAGTGCCCGCCGAGCGCCGCGCCCGGTGAAAGGGGGTGGCGCTCGGTCGCAGCCGGGTGCCACCGATTCAAAGCTGCTTGCTGCGTCGCGCGTGAAACGCCCCACGAGCGGTGCGGCGAAACTCCTTGCTGCCGGCGTTCGAGTCATCTTTGCTGCGTCGAGCATGGTCAAAGCTTCAAAGTCGCGCACTTCGCGGCCATCGACGCGAGCCACGTCTCGTCGCTGCTGTCGGTCGTAGCGCTGTGGGCCATCGCGGCTTCGGGAGCAACTCGGCGCCATGGACGGTTCTTGCGGTGTTGATGCTGGCCGTCTCGGTCACCAACGCGGTGCACCATGCCGAGGTGATCGCCGAACGCGTCGGACCCACACTTGGCGCGGTCGTGCTTGCGCTCGCGGTGGCGGTCATCGAGGTCGGCCTGATCGTTTCGATGATGACCAACGACACCCCGGACTCCGCGGTCGTGGCTCGTGACACGGTGTTTGCGGCGATCATCATCGTCACGAACGGCATCCTCGGCGTGTGTTTGCTGGTGGGTGGTCTGCGTTTTCGGGAGCTCGGTTTCCACGCGGGCGGAACGAGTTCGCTGCTCGCGGTTCTGGCCGTGCTCTCGGGTCTGACGCTGATTTTGCCCAACTACACGACATCCACGCCGGGCCCACCTACAACACCGGTCAGCTCGTGTTCGCGTCCGTGGCCTCGCTCGTGCTGTACGGGTGCCTGCTGTTCGCGCAGACCAAGACGCACAAGGACTTTTTCGAATCGCCAACACCGCCCGACGAAGCGACGGCAGAGGCCGAGCACGCGCTACCCACGCGGCGCATGGCCTGGATTGGCTTCGCCTGCCTGATGCTGAGCCTGGCTGCCGTGATCGGGCTGGCCAAGTCCCTGAGCCCCACGATCGAGCAGGCCATCCTGTCCGCCGGTGCACCCCGCGCGACCGTCGGAATCGTGATCGCGCTGCTCGTGCTCGCACCGGAAACCTGGGCGGCTGTCAAGTCGGCGCGCAGGAACGAACTGCAGAGCAGCTTGAACCTGGCGCTTGGCTCCGGCGCTGCCAGCATCGCGCTCACCATCCCGGTCGTGAGCGCTTTCGCGATCGTTACGGAGCGCCCGCTCGTCCTCGGGCTCGAAGCGAAGAACGTAGCGTTCCTGACGCTCACCTTCGTGACCAGCGGTCTCACCCTCGGACGCGGTAGCAGCAACGCGCTTCAGGGTCTCACCCACCTCGTCCTGCTCGGCGCCTTCCTCGCGTTCTCGTTCATGCCATGATCGAGGCGCTTCCTCGTGCGGCACGTGACACGAGACTCGCAGCTTCGTGAGCGGCTCAGCCCAGACTCGAAACGTTCCTCGCTGGCGCTGCTCGGCGAATACGATCTTCCAGTTGTCGTAGCGGAGCCCGGTCAGGTCGCCATCGTCGTCGTTGACCCAACCTGCTAGAAGGGCGTTTGTTTGAATGCGTCAGCTCTACCGGCGGTTCAGCGCGGCTGAAAGACGGCCTTCCGGTCATCGACCGGTTAGCTCCAGTAGCCCCCCAGCGCTGCGAGCGGTGGCGCGACCAGAAGCAGCGCCACCAGCCCCACGAAGCCGCGAGCCAAGGGCTCGATTTTCTGGCGCAGCCGCGCCGAAGCACCCAGGCTGGACGCCGTGCTCACCAGGCCGTGGTGCAGGTGGACTCCGAGGAGCAGCGTGGCGATCACGTAGCTGACGGCGACCAGCGGCGAGGCGAGACCCGTCACTAGATTGTGGTGGACGTCCCCGGGGACGTAGTCGTGGTGTGCGGGACCGTACATCTGCGCGACGTGGTAAACGAGCCACGCGGCGAGCACGACACCGCTCGAACGCATCCAGCGGCTGGCGCGCGCGCCGGCGGCGAAGGATTGCTTCCGGTAGCTCTGCGATCGAGCGCGCCGGGCTTCGTGCGTCAGCGTCAGGGCCAGCCAGGTGTGAGCCAGCAGGGCCAGCGCGAGGCCGACCCGCATGACCCACAAGAGGCCGGTCGAGCGCAGCAGCGCGGCGTACCGGTTCATGACCTCGGGGCCAGCGAAAACGCCAAAGACGCCCGCCGCGTGGAGCAACATCCAGCCGCTGAGCACCAAGCCGGTGAGCGCCACGAGCGCCTTCTTCGCGAGGCTCGAGTGCCGGAAAGAAGTGGTGTCAAAACCGTTGCCGAGGGTGCGCGTGGTCATGCGTGGAGCATGGCCACTGACGCTGGCTGGCTCAAGCGATGATTCTTCGCTAGTATTCATGAGAATGGTTCATGAATCGATCTCGCTGGATGCTCTCGGCGCGTTTCGAGAGGTGGCTCGTCACAAGAGCTTTTCCCGGGCGGCGCGGGCGCTCCACGTCACGCCGAGCGCGGTCAGCCACCGGATTGCTGAGCTCGAGTCTCAACTCGGCGTGGAGCTGTTCGTGCGCACCACACGCAGCGTGCAACTGACGCCCGTGGCCCGCGATCTGCTGTCGAGCGTCGACGAGGGGTTGCGCCACATTCATGAAGGACTGTCACGAGTGAGCCAGGTCGGCGAGAGCTCGGCGCTCACGGTGAGCTGCTCGACTTCGTTTGCGATCCGATTCTTGCTGCCGCGCCTCGGAGAGTTCCGTCAGGCGCACCCGGAGCTCGAGGTGCACGTGGCCACCGACGACGGCATCGCGGACCCCCGCCGGGACGACATCGACATCTGCATCCGCTACGGCGGCGGCATCTACAGCGGTTTGTGGGCTCTTCGCCTGAGCACCGAGTGGGTCTTTCCCGTGTGCAGCCCCGAGTACCAGCGGCGCTCCAAGCTGCGTGCTCCGGCCGACCTCATTCGTGCCGTGCTGGTGCATCACGACGTGCTCGGCGATCACCCCGGTCGCGTCGACTGGGAACGCTGGCTCGCGCGCGCCGGTCTCGACCGAGAACACGGGCGGCGCGGCACTCACTACAGCCACGCCCACATGGCGCTGAGCGCCGCCCTGGGCGGCGAGGGGGTGGCGCTCGGGCGCACCTCGCTCGTGAAGGACGATCTCGGGCGTGGTCGCCTGGTCGTCCCCTTTGGCCCCCGCGTGCGCTCGAAGCTCGCGTACTTTCTGGTGAGCCACGGAGCCCCCACCGGGAGCGCCAGCATCTTCGCGAACTGGCTGAGAGCGAGCATGAAAACCGTCGCAAAACGAGCGAAACCTGCCGCGAGCGCGAGCCTCGAGCCGTAGGCGAGACAAGAACCCCGAGCCGTAGGCGAGACCAGACCCCGAGCCGTAGGCGAGACAAAACCCAGCTCCCTAGTCACGACACAAATCCAGAAACTGTTCGACGCATTCGCGAAACGATGCGCGCTCGATCGTCGGGGCCGCGAGCGCGCGCCACTCGCGCACGCGGTGAGCGCGAACGGAGCGCGATCGGCGTTGGTGCTGCGGCGCCGCGGCGCGCCAGAATCCGGCTGTGTGGCTCGGGACCCCTGAAGCTCGCGTCGCGACCGACCAGAGTAGCTTCTGACAAAGTCTTGTGGGAGTCTCGGCGTCGAGTGAACAAGAGTGCGTTCGAGGCGCCCCTCGTCTTCAAGCTAGCCCTGGACGCTCTGCGTGACTGCGAGGGCTTCGAGCCTTTCCGCCCCGGCGTCGAGATTTCGCGGCTCTATCAGAATGAAGCCACCGGAGCCTCGGCTGCGGTGTTGCGCTACGCGCCCGGGGCCAGCGTGCCGGAGCACGTCCACCAGGGCTACGAACACGTGCTCGTCCTCGAGGGCGACCAATGCGATCACCGCGGCAGCTATCCCGCGGGCACCCTCGTCATCAATCCGCCCGGTACGCGCCACACCGTGTCGAGCCCCCTGGGTTGCGTCGCGCTCCTCATCTGGCAACACCCCGTGCGCTTCGTCGAAGACGGCGCCGAAGACGGCGCCGAACCCAGCAGCGTCAGAACCAGCGATAGCGCGGCCGACGGCAACTGAGGCACTTTTGCCGGCGGCGAGTGTCCTGGGATCTTTGGATTTGCTGGACTTCGCCGAGGTCGCCGCTACCGTCGCGGAGTCATGACGCCGGAACGGTTCGTCGAAGTCTTCCGTGTGGCCGCGCTGCAGGCGGGCCAGGTCGCCCGCTATTTGCAAGGCCAGGTCGAGAAGCGCGAGAAAGCGGGAGAGGTCACGGCGGAGGGCGCCGCGCTCACCGCGGTAGACCTCGCCACCCAGGACGTGATCCTGCACCAGCTGTGGGCGGCCGCGCCCCACCTCCGAGTCGACGCTGAGGAAGACACCGAGTTCGTCGCTCGCTTCCAAGGCGCCGCCAGCGACGCACCGCTCGTCGTCATCGATCCGGTGGACGGCACCCTGAACTACACGCTCGGCTCGAAGGATTACGCCGTGATGGGCGCGCTCCTCGTCGCAGGTTTCTACGAGGCCGCCGTGGTCGCGTTCCCCGCCTACGGCGAGCTCTACTCCGCGATCCGCGGGCAGGGCGCATGGATCGAGCGAACCTTCGGCGCGCGCGAGCGGCTCGTGGCGTCGCCCCCGCCGAGCGAGCGAGTCCTGGTCTCCCCGCGCGTTCCCGAAGCCGCGCGCGGGCGGCTCGCCGCCGTCTACCCCGAGGTCACGGTCTCGCGCTGCTCGGCCGTCGACGCCTCCATCGTCGCCCTCGGTCGCGGGCGCGCCGCCGTCTCCGAGGGGCGCTCCGATCGCCGCCGAGCCGTCGGCTACCTCATCTCCCTCGAGTGCGGCGGCGTCACCTGGCACGGCGACCGCCCCTGGCGCGGCGAAGACCCCGACACCCTCCCCGAGTCACTCGCCCCCAGCATCACCGCCGAGAGCCCCGAGACCGCGCAGCGGGTGCTCGAGCTCGTGCGCTCATGATGCTCCAATTCGCAGGTGCTCGGCTTCGCCTGCGCGCCTGCGGTCGCCGAGTAGAGGCCCCGGTTTCCCGGGACCCCTCTCACAGAACCGGACTTGTGGGCCACACATCCGGCTCTTCGGTTCAGGCTGTGGGCGCCGGCACCGCCATGTTGGCTCGGCCGCTGTAGGTT
>JAICQQ010000431.1 GCA_025937785.1 Polyangiaceae bacterium | reverse complement strand
TGATTCAGCTGTCGGTTGCTGACGTCCGCGCGGCTCTCGCCAGGGTTTCCGGCCCCGATGCGTCCGGCCAAGGGGAACCAGCGACGTTGCTGCTCTGAGCGTGCGCACGAGATCTAAGGGGCTTTGGATCAAGATATTTGCGGGACGCGCTGCGTCGTAGCGGTGGCGAGCGCGCTCACCGATGGTTTTCAGAAAGGGTCGGCATCGTGGCCGGGCGCGACGAGGCTATCGAGGACAGCGTCTCTGTAGCGGGCGACCGTGCCAAGCAGGCGGTGCGTGGCGGCGATCAGCCGCCGCGCCTCACGCAGCGATGGTGGCTCGGGGTCGGGACGCAGGTCGTGACCGAGCGTGGGATGCTCGGCCAGCAGGGCCGCGGTGCAGACGCTCAGGGCAGTCTCGAGGAGCGCCAGGGTGGCGAGCTCGGGCGCTGCGGCGAGAAGGCGATGGTCGATGGGTGGCGGATCAGTGTTGGGGGGCGCCACCGGTCAGCGCTTCCGCGTGGGTGAGCCGGCCGCCTTCTTCTGGGTAGGTTGTGCGAAGGCTTCGAGGTAGAGCTTTTCGTCGAGTCGCGGTAGCTCGCGATCGAGGGCAAGGGTGAGCAGCTCGTCGGATAGATTCATGAGGACGCGGTAATTTCCTGCGGCATGATCGGCAAGGGTGGTCTTGAGCTCGGTGGTCATCAGGCTGGGATTTCCGGCGGATTCGAGCAGATGATCGAGGCAAGCGAGCAGCTCGTCGCGCGAGGCGTAGTCGAGCATGAGTCGCCTTCGCACGCGGCTACCGAGCGGCAAGAGCTCGGGCGTGCGTAAGCGCTCGCCGAGGCGGGCGTCGCCAGCGAAGACAACGCAGAGTAGCTGGCGCGAATCGAGCTCCTTGCTGGCTAGGACACGCAGCTCGTTGAAGACAGCAGTGAGTGCTTCTTGTGCCTCGTCGATGATCAGTACGGGCCGGGTCAAGGTAGAGGCGATGTGATCGGCCCAGCGCGTGCGCAGAGCCTTGAATCCACCCCACCGGTTGTGGGAGCCGAGGGGCACGGAGAACAAGTCTCCGAGCTCGCGGTAGAAGTCCATGGTGCGCGACTGAGGGTGCTCGATGGTGCCGACCATGACATCGCGTAGCGACTGCAGGCGCTGGGTCAGCAGGCGCAGCACGACGCTTTTTCCGGTGCCCGGGTCGCCGGTGATCATGATGTAGCCACCGTCGGCGATGCCGAGCTGGACGCGGCGCAAGAAGGCGTCGACGGCGGGAGTCACATAGAGGGCTTCGACCGGCACATCGGGGCGAAACGGGTTGAATTTCAGGCCATAGAGCGATTGAAGCTTGGGATTCATGATTGGGTGTCCTCGGAGTCGGTGGGGGTGAGCTGCTGGGGTTTGGTCAAGTAGGCGGGCGGCAGCCCCGTGGCGGCGTAGTCGGCCATCAGGTCCCGCAGCAGCGGCGCGATGCCGACGCGGCGTGGCTCGCCCTCAGCATCCGCGACGTTGTGGTCGTGCGACGGGACGGTGCGGCGCCGGCGGTCGGCATTCTTTTCGCGATCGAGCGGCAGCAGCGTGGCCAAGTGCGCACCGCTGCGCGGGTCGACCAAGTCGATGCTGGAGAGATCCCAGCGCGCCACACGCACGGTGACCCAGAGCAAGGTGCGGTAAGCGCTCGGGATCTCGTAGCGCACGCCGAAGGCGGTGATGGTGCCGTCGCTGAGGCGCTGCTTTCTGCGTAGCGCCATGCGGAAAGCGCGGCGGAGGGCATCGCTCGAGGGGCACGGCCTGACGACGGAAGGGCTTGAAAGTGCGCGCTCAAGCGGTGTTTGCTGGGTCTCGCCGTGGACGCGGCGGTGGTATTCCTGCTCGATCCAAGCCTGAGTGGCGCGATTGAGCAGCTCGAGCGTGAGCTCGGCCTCGCCTTCGAGCATCGCCATGAGCCGGCCCTCGACGACGGCCCAGAAGCACTCCTGCTTGCCGTTTTGCTCGGGACTTTGGGAGAGCGTCCAGTGCTGCAGGATCGAGAGTCGCTCGATGCCCTCCACCGTTTCTGCGGCGAGCATGGCGGCCCCGTTGTCGCTCAGGACGGCACGGGGCAAGCCGCGCTTCTGGAACGCCTGACAGAGGCCATGCACCAGCGACTCGGTGTTTTCCTGCTCGAGGTACCACTGCGCGTGGCAGCAGAGCCGGGAATGGTCGTCGAGAATGCCGAGCAAAACGGGCTTCTGTCGCTCGCCGTTGGGGAGCACGACGGTCCGTCGAGCCTCGTGGAAGTCGAAGTGCCAGAGGGCGTGCACGTGGGCCACCTCGAATGACCGTCGCTCGCGCGGCACGAAGCCTTCCTCGAGCTCGTGGCGACGCGGCCTGCGGCGCTTGCCGAGGCCGTGATGTTTCATGTAGCGGCAAACCGAAGCGTACCCGGGGAGCTTGCCGAGCGTGGTTTTCTGCCGCCCGATGACGACCAGGTTGTCGTAGATCAGCTTGTAGCTCCAGCGCGGATGGTCGCGACGCAGAAGTCGAATCTCTTCGGCCGCCGCCTCCGGTACGCTCGGGTGCATGCCGGCGTGCTTGGGCACCTTGCGCTCGAGGGCGCGGATCGGGTCTTGAGCGCTGCGCGCGATGTAGAACCAGCGCTCGATGGCTTTGGCGCTGAACCGCACCGCCTCGTCGGTGCTGGGGTGACGCCAGGACTTCGCAGCCAGCTCGGCGATACGCGCGGCGAGCTCGCCTGACTCCGGCGGCGTAGCCAAGAGCTGGCCGATGATCTGAAAGCGCAGGCGTGCCCAACGCACGCGCGCCGGCGTGCTCGTCTCGTCGCTCATGGTGAACCGATGACCGGTGCGATCTGCGCTGCCGGTCGCTCAGGACCTTACGCGACAGGGGAAATCAAGGGTTATGCCATCTTCTGCGCGGCTTCAGCTTCGGAAGGTGGCAACCACGAAACGCGATCCGTCGGGGACCGACTGCGTCGTCACCGGCGAGAGCCAGCGTGCGCAGAGCAACAGCGCATCGAACAGCTCAGCATCCGCGCCGAACACGGCCTTTGCTTGCTCGAGCAGCGATCGGGGAAGCTCCGATTCCGCGGGCGGCGGCGGTACGAAGCGAGCGCGGAGCTCGGTCCATGCCGCCGAGATCGGGAACGCTTGCGTCCACCACCTGTGCCACCGACGCAGAGTGCGCGCCGGAACTCCCGTCGTCCGTCGGGCTTGCCGCAACGTCTCGAGCGCCATCGCTCGCACCGACTCGAACAGCACCACGGCCTCCAGATACACGCGCCGCCCGAGAAACCGCAGCGACGGCGGCAGCGAACGCTTACGGCAGCCCTCCCGCCCGCAGCACAGCGAGTGCCGCAGTCGGAATGCTTCCCCGGCTTCGGCGATCTGCCCGCCCCGCGGCTTGCGCTCGTAGTTGCCCTGATGCAGTGGCCCACCGCAGTGCCGGCAGCCGTCGGCCGCGACGGCCTCGGCGATCTGCCGGTCAAATTCCTCCAGCCTCGCGAACCACTCCTCCCTGAGCACCGACTCGTGCGACATTGGAAAACCTCCAGGTCTAGACACCCCGGAGGCGAGCCCGCTCGGACAGCTTTCGCAAGTTTTCTGAGGGGGCTCGTTTACTTCCCCTCAGAAAACCTGATCAGATTGGCGCAGTAGCCCCTCCATCTTTGTGCGGCTGCTCACAGGTCGCGACGTAAGTGATGTCCGCGACCCAGAGCTGGT
>JAICQQ010000489.1 GCA_025937785.1 Polyangiaceae bacterium | reverse complement strand
AGCGCGACGAGATCGCGAGCTGGCGGCACGGCTGTACCCCTTGGTCGAGCCGCACCGGGCGCGCTGGATCAGCGGCGGACAGACGACCCGTCTGCTGCTGCCCGTGGCGGAGAACACGCTGGCGCGTCTGGCGCTGACGTTGGGCGACTATGCCGTGGCACTCGAGCATTGCGCACGCGCTCTCGACGCCGTTCGGCACGCGGGTGCCGAACCCTACCAGCTGTCCGTCGGGGTCCGGCAGCTGACCTGCTTGGGCCTCTTGGGCCGAGCCGCCGAGCGCGATCGGCTGCTCGACGAACTGATTCGCTTGGCGGCGGAACGCGGCTGGCAGGGCTGGTTGGGTCGCCTGCATTCCCTCGTCGAGGTCGCGCCCGCGTCCGCCGGCGCAGGTCGCGAGTCTGCCATCGCCGCGCGACCTCTGAGTTTCCGGATGGAATTGGCCGGTGACGTGTGGAGTTTCCGCTGCACCGATCGCAGCTTCCAGCTGAGAGACAACAAGGGGCTGCGCTTGCTGCAGCGCCTGGTCAGCGAACCCGGACGCGAGTTTCACGTCCTCGATCTCAGCGGAGCCGGTGTGGGTGTCGACACTGGCGGAGCGCTCGAGGCTTTGGACGACGAAGCACGCCGTCAATACGCGGCGCATCTCCGCGAGCTCGAGAACGAGCTCGACGACGCCGAGGCCAACAACGACGTAGGACGCAGCGAGGTGTTGCGGGCGGAGCTAGCCGAGCTCGAACGCACGCTCGCGCAGGCCTTCGGCCTCGGGGGCCGCAAGCGACCGATCGCGGCGGCCGCGGAGCGGGCGCGCGTGAACGTTCAGCGCCGCCTGCGGGATGCCATCGCACGCGTCGAAAAGCAGCACGAGGCGCTGGGGCGGTATCTGCGCTGGACCATCAAAACCGGCTCGTACTGCCGCTACGACCCCGATTGAGCCACGACGGTGCTATGGAATAGGCTGTACGCCCATGCCCATAACCCCATTCCCATCCTTGCCGCGGCCGCTCCTGTTCGGGCATCGGGGAGCGAGCGCCAAGGCGCCCGAGAACACGCTGGCCGCGTTCGAGCGGGCGGTGGCCGCGGGCGCGGACGTGCTCGAGCTCGACGTGCACCTGTCGAAGGACGGTGTCGTGGTGGTGCATCACGACGCTTTGGTCGATCGCACTACGAACGGTCGCGGCGAGGTGAGAGGCTTCGCGTTTGCGGAGCTTCGTGCGCTCGACGCTGGATATCGTTTCGCGGATGCCGCTGGCGAACACGGCTTTCGCGGGCGCGGCTGCCAGATCCCGCGGCTCGCGGACGTGCTCGCGGCTTTTCCCGGGCGCGGTTTCAACATCGAGCTGAAGCAGGCGGAGCCGCCCATGGTGCGCGCAGTGCTCGACGTGCTGGAGCGCGCGGGTAACGCCGACGTCGTGCTCGCTGCCGCCGACGACGGCATCATGCGCGCGATCGAGGCCGCCAAGCCCGGAGTCCCGCTGGGCATGTCGAGCGCCGAATGCTGGCGCTTTTGGTGGCAAACGATGCTCGGTCGACCCCCGCGAGAATTCGCGGGGCGCTGCTTGCAGGTCCCGCCGTATCACTACGGCGTCTTGCCAGTCCTCTCGCGACGGGTGGTCAGGGCCGCTCACGACGCGGGCCTCGAAGTGCACGTCTGGACCATCAACGACCCGCGCGAAGCCGCCCATTGGCTCTCGCGCGGTGTCGATGGCGTGATGAGCGACGACCCGGACGCGATCGCACACGCGGTGCTTTCCGCCCGCCGCGCCGCGTAGCTGCAACTAGGGCCTATCCCTGAATTGGACGATGGCCCCGTGAACGTGAACGTGAACGTAAACGTGCCCGTGCCCGAAGAAGCGCAACCGATGCCGAGGTGGGGCCGACGGCTGGAGCATGACGCTCGATCATGAGGGATTGGAAGTGTATCAAATTGCGCTGGATTTTCTCGTTATCGCGAACGCGATCATAGAAGGACTACCGCGAGGACGAGGCCACCTGTCGGATCAGTTCACCCGGGCGTCGT
>JAICQQ010000498.1 GCA_025937785.1 Polyangiaceae bacterium | reverse complement strand
GTCGGGCCAGTGCGTGAGCGGGTCCTGTCGAGCACCCGACGGAAGCCCCTGCAGCGCCGCCGCCGATTGTATCAGCAACACGTGCACGACCTTCTATGCGGACGAAGACGGCGACGATTTCGGCGCTGCCTCGAGCGGCTCCCGCAAGATCTGCGGCGTGACCGCGCCCAGCGGCGGTTGGGTCACGAATGACGAGGACTGTTGCGACCTGGATGCCGAGGCCAACCCCGACTACGATGGCGGCCCACGAGACTACGGCGTGGACGGCTGCGCGCGGCCATTCGACTGGAATTGCGACGACACCGAGCGGGAGACGATTGCCGCGCCAGACCCCAGCCTGCGCTGCCTGTTTTACACCACCGAAGCCACCTGCCCGAACGTCGTCTTCGCGAATAGCACCGCGTGCGGCGTGGAGACGACTGGGACCGCCTGCGGCTGGACCGGCACTGAGTGTTCGAACGCGCGGGGAGCGCTGCTGACACAAACTTGCGACTGACCTGCACCGTGCCCGCCGTTCCCGCGGTCGGCGCTGGTGATGGTGGCAATGATCGAGGCTGCCAGTTCTGACACTGGCGCCGGGCTCGTCAGAGTGAGCTTATCGGGGCAACTCGGCGGTACGTCGTCGCACGAGAAACCGTTCGGTCGCCATGAATATACACCGCATTTCGGCTCTAGTCTGCGTAGTTTTCATTTTGGGATGGAGCGTACCGGCCCGTGGCTATGCGAGCGCCGAGATCCTCACCCCTGAGTCGTATCAATACGGCCGATTCGAGGCGAGCATCAAGTTCCCCTCCGGCTCGGGTGTGATTGGAGCATTCTTCCTTTGGAAGGATGGCTCGGAGGTCGAGGGCACGTTCTGGAACGAGCTCGACTTCGAGACCTTGGGCTTCGACTGCCACCTCGAAACCAACGCGTATTACGGCAACCCCGCTCAGTATCACGTGGAGCAAGCCGCGGGGTCCCCGGTGTGTGGAGCCTTTCACACGTTCGCCTACGAGTGGACGCCAGACTACGTCGCCTGGTTGGTCGACGGCACCGAGGTCCGCCGCGAGACCGGAGAAACGGCCGCCGCCTTTCGCGACAACGCGACCGAGGGCATGCAATTCCGATTCAACGTTTGGCCCGGCGATGCAAGTTTCGGCGGAACCTTCGATCCGAGCCTGCTACCGGTGTACCAGCACATCGATTGGGTGCAGTACTCTTCCTACGATGGCGCGGACTTCGTCGTGGAGTGGCGCGAAGACTTCGACGGGGACACCATCCCGTCGGGCTGGGATCTGGGAACCTGGGATTCTCCCAAAGGCTTGTCCACGCACGCCGTAGAAAACGCCGGGGTCGTCGACGGCGCCTTGGTGCTCGCGTTGACCGCGGACGACGCCTTGGGGATCCCCGGCGTCACGCCGACGACGGGCGTGGGCGGCACGACGGCAAGTACCACCACCGAAACCACCGGAACGGCAACCGGGACCGACGGCAGCGGCGGCGCCACTTCGACCGGCGGAGCCGGTACTGGGACGCTGACGGGGACGGTCTCGGGCACAGCCTCCGCTTCGGTGAGCAATTCGAGCGTGGGCGGCGCGACCGCGGCTGGCGGAGC
>JAICQQ010000259.1 GCA_025937785.1 Polyangiaceae bacterium | reverse complement strand
CGTGCCGGTCCTGGGTCACTACTGGTTCGTCGAGGTCTCCCATGGACCCGGCGTCGCGTCGCGCTGGACCGCGGTCCCTCAAGTCAGCGCGAGCCATGGGGGCGTCAGCGTCCTCGGCAGCTTGTGACTTCGGCCTACTGCAACGCGACCGGTCCTTGGCCGGGCTGCGGGCGCGGCGGACGAACCGCCACGCCCCGGAGTTCCGCTTTCGGCAGCTCAGATGTCGAGCGGATCTACCTTTTCGGGATCGATGCCGAGCTTGCCGATGGCGGCGCTGACCTCGCTGGCCGAGAGCTTACCCTCGTGGCGCAAGGCGTCGAGCGCAGCGAGCGTCACGCACTCGGCGTCGATCTCGAAGTGGCGCCGCAGCGCTTCGCGCGTGTCGCTCATGCCATAGCCCTCGCTGCCGAGCGCTACTAGCCTTCCTGGTACCCAACCCCTGACCAGATCGGGGAGCGCCTTCATGTAGTCGGAAGCGGCAATGAACGGGCCCTCGACACCCTTCAGCGCCTGCGCGAGGTAGGGCACGCGCGGCGTTTCTTCCGGGTGGAGGCGGTTGTAGCGTTCGCACTTGAGGCCATCGTTACGGAGCTGCTGGTAGCTCGTCACGCTCCAGACGTCCGCCGACACCCCGAACTCGGCGAGGCGCGCTTGCGCCTCGAGCACCCGGTTCAGAATGACGCCGCTGCCGAACAGCTGCACGTGGCGATCGAGCTTTTTCTCGGCGCGCCGGTAGAGGTAGATACCCTTCAAGATACCTTCGCGCACCTCGTCGCCAGCGGGCATGGCGGGCATCTGATAGTCCTCGTTGTAGAGCGTGATGTAGTACACGAGGTTCTCGTCCTCGGAGTACATGCGGCGCATGCCCTCCTGAATGATCGTGGCGAGCTCGAAGGCGAACGCCGGATCGTAGGAGAGCACGGCGCTGAAGGCCATGCTGTTCAGGAGGCTATGCCCGTCCTCGTGCTGCAAGCCTTCGCCGTTCAGGGTCGTGCGTCCGGCGGTGGCGCCCAGCAAGAAGCCGCGCGCCATGGTGTCCCCTGCCGCCCAGATCTGGTCGCCCACGCGCTGGAAACCGAACATCGAGTAGAAGATGTAAAACGGGATCATCGCCTCGCCGAGCACCGAGTACGAGGTGGCCGCGGCGGTGAATGACGCGAGTGAGCCGGCTTCGGTAATGCCCTCTTCGAGCACTTGACCGTCCTTGGCCTCGCGGTAGTACATGAGCTTGCCCTTGTCGATCGGCTCGTAGAGCTGGCCGTGGGCCGCGTAGATACCGACCTGGCTGAACAAGGCATCGAGCCCGAAGGTCCGCGCCTCGTCGGGGATGATCGGCACCACGCGCCGGCCCATCTTCTTGTCGCGGATCAGCTTGGCGAGCAGGCGCGAGAACACCATGGTGGTGGAGGCCTCGCCCTTCTTCATACCCGCGAAGAACTCTTCGTACACACTCGTAGGAGGCAGCTCGAGCGGCACTTGGGCCGTAGCTCGGCGCGTGGGGATCAGTCCTCCGAGAACCTTGCGGCGCTCCAGCAAGTACTCGACCTCCGGGCTGTTCATGCCGGGGTGATAGAACGGCGCTTCCTTGAGCTTGTCGTCGGGAACCGGCAACTCCAACTTGTCACGGAACGCTTTGAGGTCGTTGAGGTCCAGCTTCTTCTTCTGGTGCGTGGAGTTCGCGCCTTCGAAGTTCTCGCCCAGGGTCCAGCCCTTCACGGTGTGGGCCAAAATTACGGTCGGACGACCCGCGGTCTGGGTGGCGCGGTGGTACGCGGCGTAGACCTTTTCGTAGCTGTGCCCACCACGCCTGAGCCGCTGGATCTGATCGTCGCTCAGGTCTTTCACCATCTCGAGCAAGCGCGGATCACTGCCGAAGAAGTGATTGCGGATGTACTCGCCGCTCGCCGTCGTGTAGCGCTGCCACTCGCCGTCGACCGTCTCGTTCATGTGCCGCACCAGCACACCATCGCTGTCTTTCGCGAGGATTGGATCCCATTCGGGTCCCCAAATGATCTTGACGACCGACCAACCGGCGCCGCGGAAGACGCCTTCGAGTTCCTGAATGATCTTGCCGTTGCCGCGCACCGGCCCGTCGAGGCGCTGCAAGTTGCAGTTGACCACGAACACCAGGTTGTCGAGACCTTCGCGCGCAGGCAGCGTCAGCGCCCCGAGCGTTTCGGGTTCGTCGGATTCGCCGTCGCCGATGAAGCACCACACGCGGGCGTTCGAGGTGTCGGCGATGCCACGCGCGTGCAGGTAGCGGTTGAAGCGCGCCTGATAGATGGCCGAAATAGGCCCGATACCCATGCTCACCGTCGGGAACTGCCAGTAGTTCGGCATCAAACGCGGGTGCGGGTACGACGAGAGCCCGGCGCCGCGCTCGGCTTCGCGCCGGAAGCGCTCCATCGCCTCCATCGACAGCCGCCCCTCGAGGAACGAGCGCGAGTAGATGCCGGGAGCGGCGTGACCTTGATAAAATACCTGGTCGCCGGGGCCGTCGAGGCCTGCGCCCTTGAAGAAATGGTTGAAGCCGACCTCGTACAAGGTGGCACTCGAGGCGTACGTCGAAAGGTGCCCGCCGATGCCGGAGAAGTTCATGTTGGCGCGATGCACCATCGCCATCGCGTTCCAGCGGATGATGCGGCGGATCCGCTTCTCCATCCATTGGTCCCCCGGGAACGGCGTTTCTTCTTCGACCGGGATCGTGTTGACGAAGTCGGTGGTCAGCGGCCCGCTGGGAGCGACGCGCTGGCGCCGCGCTTGATCGAGCACGCGCTTGAGCAGGAACCGCGCGCGATCTTTGCCCTGATGCTGAACGACCGCATCCAGGGACTCGAGCCAATCGCGGGTCTCTTCGGGATCGCGGTCGGCAACTTCGTGCATGTAGGTATTCACAGAGGCTCCTTGGTCTCGGTAGCGAACACGGCCTTCCAGCCGGGGGGACGGTTCATACCGGTTGGTCTCGAGGAAGTCGACCCCGAGCATACACAAAACTACACCTGGGGCCCGCTCTGAGTTCTGGCCAGCCCAATCGCTTGCGCATCCCAGCCAAAAGCGCCGTTGCGGCTGTTTCCGCGGGGTTGCCGAGCGCCCGGCGGCAAGCGCCATTTCCGTCGATCGCACCGGGGAATGGCGCAGCGCATGCGCCGGTTAAGAAACGTTGAGTTGTCGCGGGCACCCTTGGCAGGGTCCCGCGGTCGCCGCATATCCACACCACCGTGTCGCGACTGCTCTCGTTCCTCGTGTTCTTCCTGCTGATGACCTCCGTCGTGGGCGGTGCCCACTATTTCGTCTGGGTGCGCCTGATCCGCGACGCGCAGCTCCCGCCCGGGGCTCACCGCGCGCTCACGGTCGTCCTGGTTTTCTTGTTCTTGCTGATCCCGGGCACGCTGCTCTCGTTCCGTTCGCTGAGTCTGGAGACGGCGAAACCGCTCTCGTACCTCGCCTTCGGTTGGCTGGGTCTGCTGCTCTTCATCGTGACGCTGCTCGTGCTCGGAGAGCTCGGCCGCGGATTCGCAGCGCTCGGGCGCCTGACGCTGGACACGGCCCCGCTCGATCCGAGCCGCCGCACCGCCCTGGCGCGGCTGTTCGCGGGCGCGGTCACGCTCGCCACGTTGGGTTTGGGCGCCGCCGCCGTTCGTTCCGGCCTCGCGCGCGTGGCCGTCAAGCGGGTCGACGTGGCGCTCAGCCGCCTGCCCGAAGCCATGCGCGGCACCACGATCGCGCAGCTGACGGACGTGCACATCGGCCCCACGCTCGGCAAAGACTTCCTCGAAGAGGTGGTCGAAGCAACCAACCGGATCCAGCCAGACATCGTCGCGATCACCGGCGACCTGGTGGACGGCAGCGTGGCGGATCTACGACAGCACGTGGCCCCGCTGAAGAACCTGAAGGCGCGCTACGGCGTCTACTTCGTGACCGGCAACCACGAGTACTATTCGGGCCACGACGAGTGGTGTGAAGAGCTCGAGCGGCTCGGCATCCGAGTGTTGCGCAACGAACGGGTCTCCATTGGGGACGGAGCGGACGCCTTCGATCTCGCCGGAGTCGACGACTACAGCGCCGGAAACCCCGATCTCGCGAAAGCCGTCGCGGGACGCGACCCGTCCCGCGAGCTGGTGCTGCTAGCGCACCAACCAAAAGCAATTCACGAGGCCGAGCGCCTCGGCGTCGGCCTGCAGCTGTCCGGACACACCCACGGCGGCCAGCTCTGGCCCTGGAAGTACCTGGTGCGGCTGCAGCAGCCGGTAGTCTCCGGCCTCGAGCAGATCGGACGCGCCCTGATCTACGTGAGCAACGGCACTGGCTACTGGGGCCCGCCCATGCGGCTCGGCGCCCCCGCCGAGATCACGCAGATCGTGCTCGACCGCGCGGTGTAGCGGGGCGCCGTCAGTCGCGCGGCGCGCCGTCGGCGATCCACTGGCGGATGGCCTCGATCTGGTCCGGCTCGACGCAATCGAAGCCCTGCACACACTCGAGAGGCATCCGCGGGATCATCTCCACGGCAACGCGAGGCGAACAGGAGGAGGTCGAGGGCGTCAGTGATGGCTGACCTTTCCGGCGATGACCTCAGCCACGCGAGCGCCGTCGACCGCGGCGCTCACGATGCCACCGGCGTAACCAGCACCCTCGCCACAGGGGTACAGCCCCGCGAGGCTCGGCGACTCGAGCGAACGGTCGTCGCGCACGACGCGCACCGGGCTGCTCGAACGCGACTCGACACCCACGAGCACCGCCTCTTCGGTCAGGTAACCACGCATGCGGCGATCGAACTCCGCAAGGGCGCTCGCCAGCCGCTCGGCGAGGGGCAAACCGCCCGCGTCCAGCACCTCGCGGACGTTCGCGGGTGTGAGGCCGGGCAAGTAGCTCGAGGCCGGCGTAGTGCTCGAGCTCTGCCCGTTCACGAAGTCGGTGGCACGCGTCGCGGGCGCCTGTAGCTTGCCGCCTCCCGCTTCGAAGGCTCGCGCTTCGAGCTGCCGCTGAAAACGCACGCCGCCGAGCGTGCCGGAGAAGCCGGCGCGCTCGAGGTCGGCGGGCTCGACCGAGACGACGAGGCCCGAATTGGCGTGCTTCGAGTTGCGCTTCGAAAGGCTCATGCCGTTCACCACCAGACCGTCGACCTCGGTGGACGCGGGTACTATGAATCCACCGGGGCACATGCAGAACGAGTACACGCCCCGTTGCTCCACCGTCGTGGCGCAGCGATAATAAGCGGCGGGCAATCGCGCATGACCGGCGAAGCGCCCGTACTGCATCTGATTGATGAGCGGCTGTGGATGCTCGATGCGCACGCCAAGGGCGAACGCTTTGGCCTCGAGCAGTACCTGCTCGGCCTCGCAGAGCTCGAGCACGTCGCGCGCGGAGTGCCCGGTCGCGAGCACCAGCGCGTCGGTCTCGAACTCGCTGCCGTCGGCGAGCGCGACGCCGCGAATGCACCGCTCGGACCCGGAACCTCGCACGAGCAGGCGCGTCACCCGGGCGTTGAAGCGGAACTCGACGCCGACGCCCTCGAGCCGCTCCCGCAGCGCGGTGACGACGATGGGCAAGCGGTTGCTGCCGATGTGGGGTCGCGCATCCACCAAAATCTCGGACGCCGCGCCGTGCAGCGCCAGAATCTCGAGGACGTCGCGCACGTTGCCCCGCTTGTGCGAGCGCGTGTAGAGTTTCCCGTCGCTGTAAGTGCCGGCTCCCCCCTCGCCAAAGCAGTAGTTGCACTCGGGGTTGACGATGCCGCGCGCGTTCAGCGCCTTGAGATCGTGGCGCCGCGGTTGCACCTGTTTGCCGCGATCGAGCACGAGCGAAGGGATCCCGTGCCGGGCCAGCTGGTAGGCGCAGAACATGCCCGCGGGTCCCGCTCCGACCACGATCACGCGCTTGGGTCCGGCCACCTCACGCGGTAACTCGCCCCCGATGGCAGCTTGCGGCGCCAGGCTCAGCAAAAGCTCGAAGCGAACGCGGCCGCGGCGTGCGTCGATCGAACGGCGCACGACGTGAACCTCGGGCAGATCCGACAGCGGCCGCCCGAGCGCGCGACTCGCCTTGTGCCTGAGCGCCTCGGCGTCGTCGGCCTCGTCCAACCCGAGGCTGATCTGGAACTCGCCCGGATCGTGCGTCATGGCGGCGCAGTCTTGGGCGCCGCGGTCTTGGGCGGTCCGCTCGGACCGTTCGCGCTCTTGCCGCTCTTCAGCGTCGCACCGCCGTAGGGTGTGACGCTCGGGATCTTGCCGAACGTGGCTTCGAACAGCGCCTGCATCTGCGCGAGCTTCTCCGGTTCTTTCTGCGAAAGATCGTGCTCTTCACCCGGATCTCGCTCGAGATTGAACAAAAGCTTGCGCCAGCCCGTATCATACACCGTGTACTTGTAGCCGCCCGAGATGATAGCGCGCCGATGCGGGTTGTGGCTATCCTCGGCGAGTTCGAGCACCAGCGGTTCCCGATCCAGGGCCTCAGCGCCGTAGATCTCCGGCACCAGGCTCTTGCCCAAGAAGCCAGGCAACGGGTCTTTCCCCATCAAATCCATGAGTGTGGGTGCGATGTCGATGTGCGTGCGCGGCTTGTCGATGCGCCGCGGTTCAGCGCCGGGTGCGAACACGAACAGCGGCACCTTTACCAGCATCTCCCAAACCTCGAAGGCGTGCTTGTACATCGAGTGCTCGCCGAATGCCTCGCCATGGTCCGAGGTGAGCACCACCGCGGTGCGATTCCACCACGGTTGGCTCTTGGCGAATTCGAGCAGCTTGCCGATCCAGAAGTCGGTGAACCACACCTCCGAGTCGTAACGATCGCGGTTCTTGTTGCCGAAGTCCGGCGATTCAGCGTGCTTCAAGTATTGATCGTGCGGATCCATGTAATGGGCCCACGCGAAAAACTGCTTGTCGGTGTACTGCTTGTCACTCAAGAGCTCGATGAGGCGGGCCGTGATCTTGTCACTGGTCACGTGGTTGTCCGTCTGCGCGTCGAACGTGATGCCCTTGACGACGTCGAAGATGTCGAAGCCCTGCTCCAGCCCCTTGCCGCGGGCAAAGTACATGTGGCCGTGCACGGCCAGGGTGGCGACTCCCTGCTTTTGCAGGGTCTCGGTGAAAAAATCGTTCGCTTCGCTGTAGCCCGTGAAGAAGTAGCCCGTGCGATACAGGGTCGAGGCGTAGCGACCGCTCAGCCAGGCGGCGACCGTCTGCGCGGTGTAGCTCGACACCGAACGGTGATTTTCGTAGACCACCGACTGCTTCGACAAACTCGTGAGGTTGGGAGCGATCTCGCGTGCGTAGCCCGCCCAGGGCATGTCGGCGCGCAGTGAGTCGACGGTCAAGAACAGCACGTTGAGCGGCTCGCTCGGTCGCGTTGGTTTCGGGGGCCGGGGTGGCGCCGACGCGACCGCCGGGGCGCTGGTCGCCGCGGCGGCCGCAGCGGTTGTGGTCGCAGATGGCGCCGGGGCGGCCCCGGGCTTGTCGCAGCCGCCGAGGACGCCCGCCAAAACGCCCCAGCAGAGGGCGCGCTGCGCACGCGCGCTTCCGAGCGCGTTCCGGATGATTTTCAAGCTGGGTTCGAGCACCGTCCTTTGCTAGCGCAGGGCGTTCAAAGCTCCAAACAAAACCCTTCCGGGAGACCTGGGTCTCTGCTTAGCTGGGCTGCCATGAAGAGTCTCCGCACCTGGACCTTGCTCTCCCTATCCGCGCTGTGCCTGCCGCTCGGGTGCTCGAGCCAGAAACCAGAACCCGAGACACCAGCCAGCGCGCCCGCGGCGTTGCCGGAACCCAACTCGGCGGTCCCTGCGAAATCGGAGGCCTCCGACGCCCTGCGCACGGTCGCTGCCGACGCTACCGTGGTGATTCGCGTTCGCGGCGACCGCGTGCGCAGCGGCCCGCTCTTCGGCGCTATCAGCGGCATGAAGAACGGCATCCCCCAAGCGCGCCAGGGCTTGATGCTGGCGCAAGCGGGCTGCGGCTTCGACCCGATCGAAACCATCCAAGAGGTGGTGATCGGCGCTCGCCACGAGCACCGGAGCAGCCCGGAAGACCCGCTCGGGCGTATCCAACTCGACCCCACCACGGCCACGATCGCCCTGCTGCTGAATCGGCCGGCGGAGGACGCGCTGACCTGCTTGGCGAACTTCGTTCCCGTCGAGAGAAAAACCATCGCGAACAACCCGGCGTTGGTGCTGCCCACCGGCGGCGTGGTGCAGGCCTACCACGAGCTCTTGATCTACACGCCGGGTGAACAGGCGGAAGCGGCGATGGCCCGCATCCAGAAAGCCGCCCCGCTCGATCCGGAGCTGCAGGCCACGCTCGACGCCAACCCCGAAGCCGCGGCGCTCGCCTTCGCGCGGGGGCACAACACCCTGAAGCTGAAATGGGGCAGTGTGGCCGTCGCACAACCCGCAGGCGGCTTCGACTTGAAAGCGGTGGGTCTAGCAGAGAGCCCCGAAGACGCGGCGACGCTCCGCGCCAACCTCGAGCGCGAGCTCACCGGCGCCAAGGCGGCCGTGGAGCGCGAAGGTCCCGAATTCGCGCCCGTCGTTGCGCTGCTCGACGAGGCCAAGGTCCAGCAGCAGGGGAGCAGCGTGAGCGTGCACCTGGCGCTCGACGAGCAACGAGCCCAAACCTTCTTTTCGGAAACGCTGGTGGCGTTGGTCAAGGAAGGTGTCGGCAAATACGCGAATAGCGCGAAGACCGCCGAAGCACGCGATCACGTGATGCGCATCGCGCTCGCGCTCGCCGATCACGCCCGCGCCAAGCGCGCTCGGACGCCGTTCCCAGCGAGCGCTCCGGCCTCACCGTCGGTGGTGCCCGGCAAGCGCCCCAGCGATCCGCTCCCGAGCTTCGAGCATCCCAGCTGGAAAGCCATCGGGTTCGCGCCTTCGGGGCCGGTCTACTACTCGTACCAGTTCGTCACCGCCGCGGACGGCAAGAGCGTCGAAGTCATCGCCGAAGGTGACCTCGACGGCGACGGCGTACGCTCGCGGTACTCGGTGAAGGTGACGATGGTCGGCAGCGACCCGCGCATCGATCCCGAGCTCACTCGTCAAAATCCGTACGAGTGACCGGGACCGGGACGGAACTATTCTCGGGTGTGGCGGGGCACGATGCCGTCCTCGTCCTCGTAGGGCAACACGTCAGACACGACTACTTCGTAAAAACGGTCGCCTGGGCCATCTACGGTGATCCAACCCTCCGTTTGCGAGCCAGAGATGGCAGTCGCCACGGCCTGCTCGCGCATGAGCCGAAGCGCCGCCGCGTCAGCGCCTCGAGCGAGCGTGGCTCGGACCTCGACGTAGTTCTCGTCCTCCGGAGTGACGGTCGGATCGGTCGCGTAGTCTTTGATGGGCGTCGAAAGAGGCCACTCGAGATAGGTGCCTGCGTGAATGATCTTGTTCTGAATGGCCACAGCGAAGCGCACGTCACCGCCTACAGGTGTGCCTTCGGAGAGAAGACGATCACGCCAAACATCGGCGGGGTCGAACATGGAGTCGAGCAACAGCGCTGATTCCACGTCGGGCTCTTGAGGTGAATCACGGCAATTCTGCCGACAGAACAGCTCGTTGGTGCCATCGTTCAAGACCTGCGTCGGTGCATCGAACCATCCCCCCGTGGCGACCAGACCATTCAGGTCAGGCCAGGTCGAGTACTTGGTTTCGTTTGCCAAGGCGATCGCTTCTGCCCCCGTCAACGAGCCGGTAACGATCCGGTCGTTGCGGCCCAGCTGATACGCGAAGTATCGACAGTGCCCATCAATGCGCAGGTAATTATGCCCGTTTCGCCACAGGATGCCGAAGACCGTACCGGCCCAGCCTCCCTGCACATCGACGCGCTGAAACGTAAACATATCCGACTCATCACAGATTGGTCGTGGATGGCTGCCCTCCGTAGTCGTGCATAGCACCGCTCAAGGTGGCACCGCCAGACCCAGTCGTCGCACTGCTGGTGCCGCTTGCGCTCGTAGGAAGGCCGCTTACCGATTCCGTACCTTCCGCGCTCGAACCGTCAAGAGCGCCCGTGTGGTTCACCTCGCCGTCAGCACTGGCCGCCTTCCCGCAGGCCACGGGTCCAACGCAGAGCGACGCTACAAGCATCGACGTGACGCTACGGCGGCCGGCGAGGGGAAGGGACATCGGGCAAGTCCAGCAGTCTAGCTTCAAGGTCCTCGATAGGAGAGTGAGGCGCCGAAGCCTTCAAACCGCGCGGTCGAGCACTCCTCCGGCTCTGGCAGCGACGCAGCGCCGACGAGATCTTTTCGTGTGGTGCTGGCCGCGCGGTGAGCGCAACGAGAACGACGGCAGCGTCAGGCGCAGCGGACCGAAGCTCTGAAACGAGCGTGCTACAGCGCCGCGCCGAGCTCGGAGCTGGCTCGGGGGGCGGACAGCCGGTGGTGCCGGAGCACTGCGGCGGGGACGGCTTGCTCCGACAAGCGCAGGTCACGGGAAAGGTGCGTGAAGTACAGGATCTGCACGCGGTCGGCGAGTTCCCCGAGCACCCCGAAGGCTGCGGCCGCCCGGTCGTCGTCGAAATGGATCAGGGCGTCGTCGAACACGAGCGGTATCGAAGCGCCGTCCTGCACGTAGTGCTCCAGGGTCGCGAGACGGAGCGCAAGGTACAGCTGGTACTGCGTGCCCTCGCTCAGCTGGGCGACGCCGACCTCGTCGCCGTCCGCACGCACGCAACCGAGGCTCCGCTCTTCTTGACCCACGCGGAGCCCGCGGTAGCGCGCGAGCGTCAGGCGCTGGAACAGCTCGCTCGCGCGCGAGAGCACCGGCCCCTGGTGACGCTCGCGATAGCGCGCGATCTCGCGCTCGAGGATGGTGCGGGCCAGCCGCACGCGCAGGTACCGTTCGAGCAGCTCGCGGACCTGTGCCGCGCGCTGTTCCTGCTGCTGCGCCGCGTGCGCGGCCGCTTCGTCCGTATAGTACTCGAGCCCGCGCTCGAGCCTGTCGATCTCGATCGCCACGTCGTGAGCCGCCTTCTCGGTCTCCTCGAGTCGCGCGCGCAGTTCTTCTTTCTCCACCCTGAGGGCCACCGGATCGCTGGCGCTGGCCTCGTTCAGCAGCTGCTCGAGGCTGAGCCCGCCGCCT
>JAICQQ010000034.1 GCA_025937785.1 Polyangiaceae bacterium | reverse complement strand
CTCCTCCGCCGTTGGTGGCTCCAGCGCCACCGCCGCCCCCCTGCCCGGGGAGCCCGTGGCCTCCGTCGCTGCCCCCAGCAGGCGTCCAGTTTCCGTTGTCGAGCGCGCCGACCACGGTCGCGCCAGGGCCTTCGGTGCCGGCGGGGCCGTCGGTGCCAGTCTTACCGATACCCGTCGTGCAGTCCGCACCGACGATGCCCCCTTCGCCGCCGGGGCCTTCGTGGTTGGGCGAACCGGCAAGACCATCGCTTGGCTCTGTTGGATGCGGGAACCCGCCAATTCCTCCGCGGGTCGCGTCTCCAGCGGGACAATTGATGCTGGCGCTAACCCCACCGTTGTCCTCGGTCCCGTCGACCCCATCCAACGCACTCTTCTCCGGATACGTGAAGTTCATCGTGACGCCCGGCGCTCCGTCGGCGCCTGTCCCGGCTCGCAGCGTCACGCTGCGCAGCACCACCCCCGATGATGCGCGGATCGTTGCTGCGATGCTCGACTTCCCCGGAGTCGTGGCGTCGGCGCTCTCGAACGTGAACCCGTCGAGCTCCAGGCTCGTCTCGATCTCGCTCACGCTCAGCGCTACACCAGCCTCCGGCGCCACGTTCGCTCGCAGCTCGCTCTGGTAGCTCCAATCGCTGCAGTCGAACGCACCGAACAGTTCCAGCCCGTCGTGCCCTTCCGCCAGGGTCAGCCCGGCCCCGTACTCGCCTTCCGTGGCGCACGCATACAGCCGTTTGCCGGACTCGCTCGCGGCGTCCGCCGCCTTCTGCAGCGTCCCAAACGGCGACTCCCGCGTCCCGTCCCCGGTCGCGTCATCCCCTCCCGGCGACACGAACACGCCGTACTCCTCGGCCACCACGCACGCATCGTCCCCCGGTAGCAGCTCGCCTTCACACATCGGCGGGCTGCCCCCCGCACCCGCGGCTCCCCCGACTCCGGGGTCGCCTCCTTCCCCGCCCCCCGTCGTGCTGCTCATTGTCCCGCTCGTGCCCCCTTGGCCCGTGCTGCTCGCGTCCGTCGACGCGCTCCCGCCGCTGCCACCGGCCGCCGTGCCACCGGCTCCGATCGTGCCCCCCGTGCCACCACCCGTCGTGCTGTCGCATTCATCGCCCTCGCACCCCTCGAACTCCGTACCGCACGCCAGCGGAAGGACCAGCAGTCCCCCAAACGCAAGCCCGATCTTCACGTAGCTCCGCATGTCACAGGTCCGCCAGATTCAGTTCCGATTGCGCGATGCCGAGCACACCGTTGTTGCTGGTGCCGGAGCCATCGCCGGCAAAACCCTCCGCGCCCACGATCACCTCCGTAAGCGTCCCCGCGGTGCCGCCAACGGTCGTGGTGTCGCCGGAACAACTGAGGGTGTCTTCGCAGCTCGAGTCCGTGTCGGCGCAAGCGCCCGCGAGGAGGAGAGCCGTGGGAACGAACAGGGTGAAGCCGGTGATAAGAGTGCGCATGGGATCTCCGTGCGTTGGGGTCGCGTTAGGCTAGAAACTGCCGGTGAGCAGCACACCCTGCTGCTCGGCGGTGAGGACGGGCGTGAGTGCCGTAGTGGAGGAGTCGGAATCTTTGGGCCACAGAAAGTAGGCGGCGACAGTGCCCGTGAACAGCACGACGGTGGTGGGGATGAGTATGTTCATGGCGCGCCCGCTCTTTTCCCAGTCCTCCCTCGCTCGAGCGAGGTCCTGGCACGCCTCCGAGCCACCGCCCGCGCACGGGTTGGGTCCGCTCGATTCGTCCTCGACGCGGGCGTAGTACGTTTCGACGTCGGACTTCGCCTGCGAGCGCTTGGACCCGTAGATGGCGAGCGCAACGCCGCTGCCGACGGTGAGGGCGCCTCCAACGATGAGCGCGATGTGCTTGCTCTGAAACGCCGAGTCGCTCGCAGTGCCGTTGTCCACGGGTTGCGTCGATGCGTGGGCGGAGGAGTCGGAATCGGGGGCTGCAAGAGGCGCGTCGGCTGCGGCCGCGGGTGCGTTGGCGAGCGTGAGCTCGAGCCTATAGTGGCCACCGGCTTCGGCGGACACGTGCCGCTCGATCTCCTGCCCCTCGAGACGAGCGACCACCGTGCGTTCGCCCGGGTCGACGAACAGCTCCGGTGGCAACGCCCCGGCACGACCCGCCGAGGCGCCGTCGATGAGCACTTCGGCGTCTTGCGGCGTGACGCGGACGGACAAGCTCGACACCTTCTGTCGGACCATGTCGAGCAGCTCCTGAGCCTTCTGCTTTTGTTCGGCATCTCCCGTCGCCGGGTAGTGCCTGATGGCGAACGAGACGTGCTGCGCCGCCTCGGCATGTTTGCCGAGCAGGTAGGCGACTTGTCCGAGGTTGCTCGCGATGTCGTAGCTTTGCTTGAGCGCCCACGCCCGTTCCAGGAGCTCGTACGCCTCGTCCCACTTCTTGGCCTGCGCCGCAGTCTTGCCCTGCAAGAACAAAGAGTCTGCGCGATCTTGGTCCGACGCGGCGGGCTGAGCTCGGTCTGGTGTTTGTGCCCAAGCGCCGCCCGGCACGCAGAGAGTTGCGCTCAGGGCTAGAGGGGCGACGATCGAACGCGGGCGAATCCTGGCGGTGGGCATGACAGGCGATGGAATGACAGGCGATGGAATGACAGGCGATGGAATGACAGGCGATGGAATGATGGGTGGCTAGTTGGCTCGTGAGCCTCGAAGGAGTGCCTCAGAAGATCAGCTCCTCGGGATCGAACGCTTTGCTCCTGGAGGGCTCGACACTCTTGGTGGGCTGGACACTCTTGGTGGGCTGGACGCTCTTGGCGGGTTCGACTTGGCCGCCCGACGCCACCTTGTCGCTAGTCACTGTCAGACGCTTGGACGGTGTGTGGGTGGATACTGAGGACGCTCGGGGTTCGGTGGAGGATGCAGCCGCTGGAACAGGCAGCGACGTGGCTCGAGGTACGCCAGGTCGCGAATCACTGAACAGCGACTTGGAGTCCGCCGATGGCGGCGAGCTACTTGTAGCATCGGTGGCTCGCGAACTCAGTTGTGCACTTAGTGAGTCGGAGTTTGCGGTTTCTGTGGCGCGGTCCGGCTGAGGAGAAGGGCGACGCACGGGGGGGGCCGGCGGAGCGGAGCGGACGCGCTCAGCCAAGTTGCCGGCGCTGTCGTTGCCGGGGCTGTTCCCCGCGATGTGAGGCGTTTTGGTGCGGTCCACTGCCGAGTCTCGCGCCACGGACGCGGGCGGACGGGTGAGGCGGCGCCAGGCAACACCGCTCAAGATGGCGAGAATCATTACGGCCAGCGCGCCGACAACGTAGCGCTGGTTGCGCAGGCGCCGACGCCGAACGCTGAGCAAAGTGGGCGCGGTAGTGCTGTAGCTGTCGCTCACGAGCAACGGTCGATCCGGGTCGAGGCGACGGTCCCGTAGCGCCGGACGATCGCGCTTCGACGGCGCGCTAGTGCGCGCAGCGCTGGGCCTGACCAATGCTGGTTCGGTCGGAGCGTGCCGATTCACGAACGCAGGGCCCGTCGGCGCGCTCAGCGAGCTTTTGTGCGGCGGCTGCGTATCGGCAAGCTGTTCGACGGGCGCCAAGGGCAGCTTGGCGCCAAGCAACTCCCGCCGCATCTCGGCGGTGACGGGGATCTCCTGAAAACGGTACAGACGGTCCAACTCGCTGTTATCGTCGGTCACGCCGCTCGCCGACTCCGAGCGCGGGCCACGTGGCGGATCGCCCGAACCGTTCGTTGTGAGAACGCCCTCAGGCACGGTGTCGAATCCGTCGACGAGGTTACCGCGCTCTGCGGCCCGCTCGCCGGCTGGATGCAGGGCATCGAAGGGTCCCGGATCGGTGCTGGTTTTGGTGGTGAATACGGGCATTCTCTGTTTCACGCCTCGGCCACTCGATCGACCCAGTTGCTTTCAATCGAGCCCTGACCTGGGCATTCTTTCGGCCGGCGGCTTGGCGGGCAGTGGTTTGGCCGGCAGCGGCATGGGATCGTCAGGGTAATAGATCATCTCCGGCTTCAGCCAACTCTCGCGCTCCGGCTTAGCAGTCGACACGGTCGCCCGCCTGGACGGACTGGTCGCCGCAGCCGACGCCTTTGGCTGGGTCTTGGCGCTTCGAACGGAACCAGAGGGCGTCGACCCGTTCCGAGCGCTCGGCAGCGGAGCGCTCTCCGACTCCGGTCGCTTTGCCGGCGCGCCCTCACGAGGCGCGGCTCTGGGCGCGCTGGCCTTTGTATCGGCCACCGCATCCGCCGCCGCGTTGAGTTCGGCGGATGGGACCGCCGAGGGAACAGTAGGCACCGGCGACAGCGCAGGCGCGCCCGCGACCTGGCGCTCGCTCGGCGGCGTGGCGCTGGTAGAAAGGCCCTTCTTTGCGGGCCGGTCGAGCTGTCGTGAGGTGAGGCTCGCGCCTTCAGGCGTGGCTCCGCTGACGGACGGCCGCGCCGCTGCTGATATCGTCACCCGTGGTCCCGCCACGCTGTAGACCACGCCGAGCACCAGCCCGATTGAAGCCCCCAGCGCCACCACGACCCTAGCGGAGACTCGATTGAACCAGGGCGTCGGTATCCCCGCGGCGCGCAAGGGCAACGAGCCAGCGCCCATCGACGAATGCGACACCGGAGCTACGGACAGTCCGCCCGATCCGTCGCGTGCCTCCGGCGACCTTGGAGTGATCGGAAGATCAGCCGAGGGATCGATGATGCCGACCGAGGCCGTGCGGGTGACTTGCTCAGCGAGCGCCAGCGTCGCCGACTGCGCCGCGGTGGGCGCAATGCGGGGCGACGAGTAGAGTTCGGACCCCCGCGGCAGCGGAGTAACCATCGCGGACGACGCGTCGAGCGGCGGCACCACCACCACGGGGGGTGCGCTGCGCCGTCGGGGCGAGTCCGGACCCGACGCGGGCGTCGTGGTCTGGTACGGTAGCTCGTCCGCCATGGGGCGCGTGTCCGTCAGCGGCAACGGAGGTGTGAGCCCGCCGATCTGAGTGGTGCGGGGTGCTTGGATGTCCGTCGAGAACCGCACGGCAGAAGCTATGGTGTCGCGCTGCGGTTGCTGGTGCGCGCCGGCCTTGGTCGCCCGGCTCAGGTCGCGTCGCCACTGCACCATGAAGTCGCGCCCTTGCTCCGCCTCCAAGCGCTCCCACGATGCCCGCGCTGCTTCGAGCATGTCAGCCATGGACTCGTAACGCTGCTCGGCTGCCTTCAGAATCGCCCGTTGGACGAAGCGCGCCACGTGCCGAAAAATGCGCGGATCGATCTCGTGCAGCATGGGCGGGGTTTCCGAGAGCTGAACTCGGATCACCTCACGCACGTCCTTGGAGTTGCGTGCCTCGGGCCAGAGCAACGTCGGGTGCATGTATAGCCCCTCGTACAGGAGCGTCCCCAGCGCGAACACGTCGCTCTTGCGCGTGACGCCGTAGCCCTGCAGGTGCTCCGGACTCATGTAGAGTACGGTCCCGTGCAACACGTGGCGCTGAGTGGTGTCGTGCGCGCCGTAGCCCATCACCTTCGATATCCCGAAATCGAGAACTTTCACTCGGTTGTCGGCCTGCACGTACACGTTCTCGGGCTTCAGATCTCGATGGATCACGCCAGCCTCGTGCGCCGCGTGCACGCCTTGGCAGATCTGCTGTGCGATCTCGAGTATTTCGACGACCGTCAGCTGCCCCACGCTCTGATACACCTCGCGGAGCGTACGCCCCTCGAGTTTCTCCATCACCAAATAGACCAGACCATCGTCGGTCGCGCCGGCGTCGTACACCTTCACGACGTTCGGGTGGTCGATGCGCACCAGCACCCGCGCTTCGGACTGCGCCCGCTTCGCCAGATTCTGACGCGACCCCTTCGGCGCCGCGATGATCTTCACCGCCACCGCGCGGTCGAGAAATGGATCGTGGGCATCATAGACGTGCGCATGCCCCCCCATGCCCAAAAGACCGCGGATATCGTATTTAACGAAGCGGTGCCCGGGCGCGAAGGGCTTCATCTGCACACTCATGGGAGGCTCCCTACCATACGCCCGAGAAGCGTTGCGCCGCCAGCGCCCACGACTGAGGTCAGCACCAGCGTCCCCCAAAATAGCAGGAATGTGGCCATCGGACGCAGGGACAGATGCCTCGGACGAGCTGCGTTCCTGTCAGCCTTTGCTGATATCCGCCGCTCTAGCGCCGCCTGGAGGCGTGACGCCTGCACGCGCGGCGCCGATAGCTGCTCCTCCGCGGCGATCGCCAGGCACGACGCCGCTGGCGAAATCACGGGCGCCCGCACAGACGCCACAGGCGATTCTCGGCGGGGTCGTGACCCCTGCATCGATGCTGTAGGGCGCCCCAACTTCGCCAATGCCCCCAACTCCGATAAGCCCAATGCCCCCAACTCCGATAAGCCCGATGCTCCCAACTCCGATAAGCCCGATGCCCCCAACTCCGATAACTCCGGTACCCCCACCTCCCCAGATACCCCCACCTCCCCAGATACCCCCAACTCCCCCAGTATCCCCAACTCCCCCGATACCCTCGACGCTCCCGCCGCTGCAAACGCACGGGCGCGCGTCAATGCCGCGAGTTCGCGCTGAACCTTCACCAACGCGGCATCGAACTCCCGGGCGCTTTGGTAGCGGTGCTCCGGTTGCTTGCTCAGGGCCTTCAGCACCACCTCGTCGAGCCCGCCGGGCAAAGCTTCTCGCGCAAAGCGACTGGGCGGTTCAGGGACGAGCGAAGCGTGCGCGTCGAGCACCTGACTCAGTGTACGAAAATGGTCGAATGGTCCCCGGCCAGCTACCAGCAGGTACAGCACCAGCCCCACCGCATAAAGATCACCTCGAGCGTCCACAGGACGCCCCGCAGCAGCTTCCGGACTCGCGAAGCGAGGCGTGCCGAGCACCATCCCCGTCTGCGTCGGTAGATTGAGCGGAACCGGGGCTGCCGGCGGCGCATCGGGCAATACCCGCGCCACTCCGAAATCGAGCACCTTCAACAACGTCCGTCCGTCCTCGCATTCGTGGAGGAATAGGTTCTGCGGCTTGATATCGCGATGCACGATGCCAAGCGCATGCGCGGCCCTGAGCGCCGACAGCGTCGCCCGTGCGAACACCAACGCGTCATACAAGTGTACGGGCCCCAGCTTCACACGCTGCGACAACGTCATCCCGCACAAAAGCTCCATCACGATGAAGGGAGCCCCCCGCGCCGAATGGCCAAAGTCCGTCACCGAAACCACGTGGGGGTGTGCGAGCCGCCCCAACGACTCCGCCTCGATGCGAACGCGATCGAGCATGCGCAGATCGCCGCACAATTCCGGGCGGAGCACCTTCGCCACGAATTCACTGCGAAGTTCGCGGTGCAGCACCAAGAACACCTGGCCCATGCCGCCAGCGCCGATCTGCCGTACGCCACGATACGCCGTCCCACGAAATGGATCCTGGCCCGCATCCAGCCCATCGCCCCCAAACTCATCGCCCCCGAGCGGAACGCTGGTGTTGCCCAGCCTCCACGACAACGGCGACGACAGTGACAACGGCGACGACGGTGACAACGGCGACGACAGCGACGACAGCGACGACAGCGACGACGGCGACGACGGCGACGACGGCGACGACGGCGATGACGGCGACGACGGCGACGACGGCGACGACGGCGATGACGGCGACGACAGCCGCGGCAATGATGTCAGAGGCGTCAACGTCTGTGTCTCGCGGTGCTCCTGCGACGTGCCGCTGTCGCTCTCTAGGGCCCAGTCAGGCGTCGGTTCTCGTAACGTGGTGCTGTCCGGTTCGACATCCCCGGCCACGGCGACCGCGCACCCGAGCCCCCCGGTCGCTGGGTCCGACCGCGCGGCACCCATCGGCGCCCCGCTGCCCTTATCGACGTTGCGCAACGCAAACCCCGGCCCGAGTGCCGGCAAAGCTCCCTGCGAACGCGAACCTACCCCGCGCCCAGCGTCGTTCCATGCGTGGTTTCGACGACGAGAGCATCCCAGGCCGTTTCGTTCTTTCGGGCGCACCATGCTCCCCCTCTCTTCGAGCTTTCGCGTCTCGTGATTGCGAGGAAACGACACCTGACAGATAGCCAACCACCCGCCCGCGGAGCGCGCGCTGCCCTTCGGCCGCTTAATAGCATAATTCCCTACATTCAGGCCACCGCGCCTTTCGCTCCAGAGGCGGTCACGGACACCTCCGGAGACTCAACCCAGCCATCATCGAATGGGCCGGGACAAATAACTACTCTTCTGTTCAGTATCACGCTATCCTCCCCTCGTCAATGCTGGCGACGCCCCCACAAGCTGTTTCGGCAACGCCCGACCGACGCCGTTCGGATCGAACCAAACGGTCAAACGACCGGTCCGCTGCACCAGACCAGCCGTTCGTGGCGATGTCAGACACCGCACCCTGGACTCGGCTGGATCGAACTGCCGCTGAGCTCGGGCACCAGCTCGGCCCCCTTCGGTTGGCGTTCGGCGAGGCTCTCAACGCCCTCGACCACGGGCGTGGCTACCACGATCTAGGTTTTTCGTCGCTCAATGCGTACGCAACCGAACGCGCCAGCAAACCCAAGCGCTGGGTCGCCGAAAGTCGGGCGCTCGCGGCCAATCTCGAGCGACTCAGCACGCTTCGGCGTCAGCTCCTTTCGGGCCGCCTCCCATGGACTCGAACCGATCTATTGGCAAAACTCGTGGAGCGTTCGCTCCTAGCTCACGATATTACGAACCCTGACGCTGCCCGTGCGCTTCGCCCCGCGCTTGAGCTGAGCTGGTTTTTTCGAAGCTCTGGCCTCACATGCCGAGAGCTGGACGATCGCTTGCGCTCATTGTCTGTCGGTACTTCCTCGGTCTCTGCCGCAGAAAGCCTGCGCTGCCTGACTCTCACTGTTCCCACAGAGGACACTTGGTGGTTTCAGGCGGCGGAGCGTACCTTCCGACGGGTCGCTGAACGGAACGATCTCGACGCCTTTCTCGAGGCGCTTTTGGCGGAAACTCAAAACGAACTGGATAGTGTCGGGGCGACTACGCGCGAACGCGAGGGTCTGGACGCCCGCGATCGTTGGCGCGCCGAATTGAACCGATGGCGCACCCGAGCGGAACGTCTCTGTGAGCGTGGACGCGCCGCATTGCCCCGGCCTCGGCGTCTCGCGCAACCTTCCAGGCCCGGTTGGCCGTCACCCGAACAGCTACGCTCCTGGTCTCCTGCCGCTCTGAACCAGCATATCCTCGCTCTGGCGAAAGAGCTGCACATCAACGCGGCTGCGCTCGGGCGTAGCGCCGCAGCGCTCCAGCGCGTAGAGGCCTGGCGCCACCTCGGGTTCGCGAGCGCCGGCCACTACGCGCGCGACCGACTCGGCGTGTCACTGTCGTCCCTGAAACAGAAGCGCGCGTTGGCCCGGCGTTTGGCGACGCTCCCGCACCTCGCTCAGGCGCTCGAGGCAGGGCAACTGGGCACTGTCGCGGCTTCGCTCGTTGCGCGCATCGCAACCGCAAAAACCGAGCGGAGTTGGGTCGAACGCGCGCGTCAACGAACCGTCAAACATTTGCGGGAGGAAATCGCGTTCGTCGAACGCATTCAGCGTTCGCGACCTGGCCATCGGAGTTGGCCACCGGCCCCTGACGTTATGCGAGCAGAACTGGCACTCCGAGGGGCCATCGTGAGCGGCCAAGTGCCGCCGGAGTCGGTCCCTCCAGCCGAGCAGCAGCCGACATCCGGACCACGCGCACACCCCGCTCCGCCCGCTGGCCCGAACGGGCCCGTCAACGCCAAACAGTGGCGGAGTCACCTGCAGCGAATTCGCGACTACAGCGTCGGAGTCAATGCGGGTTGCGCACAGCGTCCCGCGCCACCCACGCCACCCACGCTGACCAGCGATGGAGCCGGGCAACCCCGGCGCTGCGCTTCCCCGCCCGGGGGTGTGGCAGACACGGCAACCAGACACGCGCGGTGCACTGTCGCCGCACGTGGGCAAACATCCGTACTCAAAAACCCCGCCAACGCTGCGACTGCCTGCCACCAAGAGCTACCCCAATGCACCCACGAGCCAGCATCCACGCCCCGAATGCGACGCCACCCAGTCACGGGCGATGGGCTAGGTGTCGGAAGCACACGCCTGCGTTTGCGAGTTTGCGAATCCACGCTGCTGCTGTACCGCGACGTCGCGCGCGCGTTCGCCCGTAAGCATCCAACGCGCCGTTTGTTACGTGGACTCTGCGAACACTTCCTGAGTGTCTGGAGTCCGGTGATCGCGTGCACACGCGAGCACAAGTATGCGCACATCTATGAACGCGACGCTTATACGTGCACGAGCCCTGTTTGCGATCGGCACGACGTCACCCCTCATCACCTGAAGTTTCGTTCGCAAGGCGGCGGCGACGAACCCGAAAATCTTGCCTCCCTCTGTGTCTGGTGTCATCTCGAAGGCGTGCACGGAGGCCGCCTCCGCGCCGAACCGCGCCCCCAGGGCGTACGCTGGACCATCGGGCGCGTGGCCCCGATGCTGGTCGTCGACCGGGACAAAATCGAGACCAGCTGAAAGCCGCTATCGCATTCCGCGGAGCACGAGCTCCGTCAAGCCTATCCTCACGGGTGCGCACAACTCGGCGCGCTGAGCGATGCGCAGCAGACCTTGCTCCACCTCGGCTATTTCTTTCGGGTCGAAGTTGCGCATCGCCACCGGATCACTCTTCCAAGTGGGTAGATTCAAAGCGTGCAGGGTAGCCATCACATGCGCCGGCAGCTCGAAGAGACGCTGCCCGTGGTGCTCGACGATGAACGGAGCGCTCCGCGCAATCCCCTCGAGCTCGCGACCGATGTACAGCGACTGCTTGTATTGAGCCTGCAATGCCTCCACGAGCTGGTAGTATCTCGTGAGTGTAGGATGTTCGCTGTCGAGGAGCGCCACCTCCTGCAGTAGTAGCATCCCGCGCGGCACCAATAGATCCGCCCAAAGAGTGAGCGCAAACCCTGGGTCGGCCAAGTGCGTGAGCAGGAACCTGACGTAGATGAGATCAGCGCGCGGCACCGGCGGCTTGTCCAAAACATCGTGACAGACGAACTCGATCCCCGTCGGCGCGTGCGAACGAGCCAGCTCGATGTAATGCTCGGAACTGTCGATACCCGTGGTCGATCCAGCCGCTACGGTGTCGTGCAATAATCTTGTCGTATAGCCCGGCCCGCACCCCAGATCGAGTGCGCGCTCGACCGGACCTGGCGCAAACTGCTTCAGAAAAGCTTGACTTGGATCGCTGTAGGCCTCTGCCAGAAGATAGAGCCGCCTCGCGGCCAGATCGGAGTCCCCAAAGGTGTAATGAGAGGTCATCGACAGTTTTCGAAATGGCGCCTAACGATTCGCCTGCATCCACCCGAACTACACGATAACCTCTGTTTCAGATCTGTTTCTTTTGATCGGCAGTTCGCGCTCGGCTCACGGTGCAACCCGCCGTAAACCGGGGCGTGTCCGCCCTTGCAATTTTCGGGCTCGACACCTGCCGCCCGACTGGCCACCATGGGCAGATTGACACAGAACACTCACACCCCTCGGAATGACGCATGAACGTTGCGCAGCATGCACTAGTGCTGAATTTGCATCAGCCGCCCGGAAACCTGGAAGACTTGTTGGCCCGCTCGCCCTGGGAAGCCCAGGAAATCCTCTTCGCGATGGATCGCATCCCCCGCTCGTTGTGGGGCTACGAGGACGTCGCGCGCGTTCACCTCAGTCTCTCCGGTACGCTCCTGGAGACCTTGAAATCCCAGGAGTTCCAGGAGCGAGTCTATGGCACGGTGAAATGCGGCGACCTGCTGTGGCACCTGCAGAACCAGCGGATCGTCGACATCCTGGGCACCGGCTACTACCACCCGGTCCTGCCGCTCATCCCCACGGAGGACTGGCCAGAGCAGCTCGGGCGCTGGCGCGGCATCGCCGAACACCTGTTCGGACGGCCCCACTTCGACGGATTCTGGCCGCCAGAGATGGGTTTCGAAATGGCGCTGATCCCTTGGCTCAAGCGTCTCGGCTACCGCTACGTGCTGGTGGACAGTGAGCACGTCGAGCCCATCGAACCCATGCGTTGGGAAGAGCTCCGCTACCGGCCACACCTGGCGGAATTCGGCGGGGAGAGCATCATCGTCGTGGTGCGCGATCGAGAACTTTCCGACGCGCAGGAGTCGGGCATGGAGGTTGGGTGGTTCGAGCGCGAGGTGCAGGCACGCACGCGCTTTTGCGACTTCGTCCCGCTGGTGACCACGGCGACCGATGGCGACAACGGCGGTTGGTTCCGCAACACGACTCCAGGCAGCAACTTCTGGACGGCGTTCTACCTGCCCCTCGCGGACAGGATGCGTAGCGGCATGTCCACCGTGCGAAGCACATTCGTGACGGACTACCTAGACACTCATGGTGCGACGGGCCGCGTGCGGGTACGTACCGGCGCCTGGAACACCGGCTGGCATCATGGCCGCGACTTCACGCAATGGACCGGCTCCGAAGCGCAACGCCAAGCGCTCGATCGTGTGCGCCACTTGAGTCGGACATTCACCGATTTGCGGATGAACGGCCACGCGCCACACCAACTCGAGCATGCGTACCATCGCCTCTTACGCGCCCAAACGAGCTGTAACTTTTTCTGGGGAGAAGCCTGGGTGGATCGCGCGCACGCAGACCTGAACGACGTCGAGCGCGCGCTCGCCGAACTCTAGTCGGCCGCCGCAGCCCGGCGAATTTGATGGCACACTTTTTGTCGCGCTGCTACTCCTGTCGAGCGGATGAGCGAGAGCACAGAGACGAGCGGGAACCAGGCCGCGCCACCGACGCCTTGGCTGCAGCGCATTCGATCGAACCTGAGCCCGACCCTCGCCGGCATCATCGGGATCGACCTGCGCTCGCTCGCGATGTTCCGAGTGGCGATGGGAGCGCTGGTGGTCTGCGACGTTTACCACCGCTCACTCCACCTCGAGGCACACTACACCGACGCCGGCTTCATGCCGCGCGACAAGCTGCTCGGCGGTTGGAGCAACCCGCTCTTCTATTCGTTTCACAATTGGGGCGGTGACCTCACCAGCCAAACGCTACTGTTTCTGCTCGCGGGCATCTTCGGGACGCTGCTGTTCTTTGGCTTCAAGACGCGCCTCGCATCCATCATGTGCTTTTTGTTGGTGGCCTCGGTGCAAGGCCGCAACTACCTGATCCTGCAGGGCGGCGACGATTTGCTGCGCGTGATGCTGTTCTGGGCGATGTTCCTACCGCTCGGCGCTCGCTTCTCTGTCGACGCCGCGCTCGCGGCGCCCAGCGCCTCGAAACAGCGAGTGAACCGCATCTTCACCGTGGCTTCGACGACGATAGCGCTGCAGCTGCTCGCCATGTACCTGGTATCGGCGGTGCTGAAGACCGGCCCTTCGTGGCACGCCCACGGCAGCGCGATCCATCTTGCCCTGCACCACGAGTCGTTCGCCACCTCCTTCGGTCAATGGTTTCGAGAGCTGCCCACGCCGTGGCTGCAGGGCATGACCTGGAGCGTGTACTACCTCGAGCTCTTGGGGACCCTGCTGTTCTTCAGTCCGTACAAGCCCGGCTGGACTCGCACGGCTCAAGTGCTGCTCTTCATGAGCTTCCATTTCGGGTTGTTCCTGTGCATGGAGCTCGGGCACTTTCCCTGGGTCGCTCTGGGCGCGTGGCTGTTCATGCTCCCCTCGTGGTTCTGGGACGTCCCCGTCCACCGCGCGCTGCTGAAGCTGGACCTGAATCGGCGCTACCTCGCACTGGCCGCGGTGGCTCGCGGCTTCGTCACCCAGCACCGCGAGTGGTTCCGCACGCGCAAGTCCCACGCGCTCCGCATCGATCCCACGCCGTGGGGTACGTTCGCTGCAGCGGTGCTGGCCGTGTACGTGGCCTACGGCACCGCCTACGCCGCGACTCACAAGGGCAACGTCGAAGGTGACCAGTTCAATCCGATGCTGATGCTGCGGCTGTACGCGAACTGGGGCATGTTCGCGCCGAATCCGCCGAACACGAGCGGATGGTTCGTCATCGTCGGCGAACGCGCGAACGGCAGCGAAATCGACGTGTGGAACGACAAGGATCCCGTCGACTGGACCAGGCCCGAGCTGCCATCGGCCACCTACCGCTCGCAGCGCTGGCGGAAGTTCCTCGACAACATCACGAACTCGAGGCACGCCGTCGTTCGCCCGTATTTTCTGCGCTGGCTGTGCAAAGACTGGAACGAGTCCCACGACGAAGCGGAGCGCGTGCGGGCACTCACGCTCTATCAGATGGCTCGCACGACTCAGTGGCCGGCGAAGGGCTACTCCGAAGTCAAGAAGAACAACCTGCAGCGGCAAGGCTGCCCCTCACTCGGGGGCAAGGCAGACCCGTCGCCGCGAAAACCCAGCTCGGGCAAAGCCAAAGCCGCAGGCGGCGAGCGTTCCAAGCGCTGACGTTACCGCCGGCGTAGACTCCCGCTGATATCAGGAAAGGCTCCACGCATGACCAGCCCCAACCGTCCCGTCGAGATCGTGGGTGTCGCACACCTCGGGATCCGCGTCGCGGACCTCGAACGTTCGCTTCGCTTTTACGAGCAGCTGGGGTTCCGGCACATCGCCGGCCCTTTCGAGCACGAGCCAGTGGTGATCCTGGAGAACGCCGCGGGCGTCGAGATCAACCTGATCATCAACGCGACTCCAGCCTCCAAAGGCAACGTGCTGATGGATATTGCGGAGAAGCACGCCGGCTACACACACGTGGCGCTGCTCGTCCCCAGTCTCGAAGAGACGCTCGCCCGGCTTGCCGCGCTGGGCATCGAACCGAGCGGAGGCCCGGTGACGTTCCCGAACGGATCGCGGGCGGTGTTCGTACGGGACCCCGATCGCAGCGTGATCGAGCTGCACGAGCGGGCGCCCGCTTGACAGCAGCGCAGCACCGCTGAATACCCCTGGAGATCCTTTCGTAAGTCTCCCGTGGTGCCCCCGAAAAAACCCCGCGCTTCCGCAGTTCCCAAGAGCCGCCTGTCCCGCATGCTCCAAATCGGCGCGACCGCGTCGCGCATCGCCGCGGGTGGCATCGCCGAAAAAACCCGCCGCCTCGCGGAGCGCGCGGAAGAGCACCTGCCCAACTCGCTCTTGACCAGCAAGAACGCGGCGCTGCTCGCCGACAAGCTGTCACGGCTGCGCGGGGCCGCGATGAAGCTCGGGCAGATGCTCTCGCTGGAAGGAGACAACCTGCTGCCTGCCGAGTTTGCACGAGCCCTCGAAGCGCTCCAGGCAAACGCCGATCGCATGCCCCAAGCGCAGGTCGAAGAGGTGCTGTCACGCGAGTACGGCGGCGACTGGCGCTCGCGGTTCGGATATTTCGATTTTTCGCCCATCGCCTCCGCGTCCATCGGGCAGGTCCACCGCGCCACGAGTCACGCCGGTGAAGAGCTGGCTCTGAAGCTGCAGTATCCGGGTGTCGCCGAAAGCGTGGACAGCGACGTCGATAACTTGATGCTGCTGATCAAAATGACCCGGCTCGTGCCGCAAGAGCTCGACCTCGAGGAGCTCTCGTTCGAGGTGAAGCGGCAGCTGCGCGAAGAAGTCGACTACGAGCTGGAGCTGTCCCATCTGCTGACGTACACCGACCACGTCGCATCCCGCCCAGGCTTCCGGCTGCCGCGCGCGTTCCCGGAGCTTTGCACGCGGCGCATCCTGGCCACCGAGTTGGTGCAGGCGCCTCCTTTGCTGGAATGGTCGAAAACCGCGCCCGTCGCCGAACGGAACGCTGTCGGCAAACGACTGCTGGCGCTGCTCTTGGCCGAGCTCTTCGAGTTCCGCTTCATGCAGACCGACCCCAATCCCGGGAACTACTTGTTCGATGCTACGAGCGGCGAGGTCGTACTGCTCGATTTCGGGGCCGCTCGAGCCGTGCCGGAGACGGTGAGTCACATGTATCGGCGGGCGCTGATCGCCGTGGCCCACGGCGACCGCGCCCAGCTCTGCGACGCATTCACCGACCTGGGCGTGATCTATCCGGGGCTCGATCCGCAGGCGCGCGACATCTTGCTCGACGGCGCGCTGTTTCTCACCGAGGTGCTCGGCAACGACGCCGACTTCGACTTCAGCACCACGGATCTTTCTCTGCGGATGCACACACACGGCAAGCAGCTCCGCCGCTTCCGTAATCAGCTCCGCCCACCCCCTTTGAGCTACCTCTTTTTCCAGCGCAAGCTGGGCGGCGCGTTTCTGATGAGCCGGCAGCTCGGCGCGTCGATCAACTGCCACCGCCTGTTGTACGAGACGGGGTTGCTCGACGCGCCTGGCTGACCCTCAGTGACTGACCTTGGCGGGCTGCCCGCCCAGGGTCTCATCGCCCCAGCCGGACTTGAGGGACTCGTCCTCAGCCGCCAACTCTTCCGCCGTCAGCTCGGCACTGGCCAGGCCTTGTTCGCCCGGGATCATGCCGCCAGTGGTGCCGAAACCACCGCCGCCGCTGGTCACGGTCGCGGAGCTTTCGCCGCCAAAGCCGCCTTCGCCGCCTTGCCCACCGGCTCCGCCGGTGCCCCCGTCGCCGAGGAGATCGCGCATGACCTCGGCGCGGTGCGGCAAGAACACGTCGCGCAAGGCCTGCGAGACCGCGAAGCACGGCTCGCCGTTGCAGGACTCCTCGAAGAATTCGTCCACGTGGACGAAGCCGTTCGAGAACGGTGAGCTCACCCCATTGCCCAGATCTCGCCCGATGGCTTCTTCGTGGCAGCCCATGCACGAGCCCGCGAATTGAGCGCGCGTCGCGATGTCGCGCGGACTGAGCCCGGTGCCGTCGAGGCGCTCTTCGAGCTGGGCTGCGAAATCGCCCGTACCGAGCTCGAGGTGCTGCGGGTAGGACTGAGAGAAGAAGTCGTTGGGGCTCTCGGAGTCTTTGCACTGATGGTCGACGATAAACGCCATTTCGGCGGGGTCGTCGCTCAACAGCCCATCGATCGCCTGGAGGAAGTTCTCACGGCAGGCGTCGCCCGCCGGTAGGTCCACCGAGTCGTTCCAGAGCGCGCCGTGCGGCGCCTCGGCCGTGGGGAACGGCACGATGGACGTCACGCCATTGCCTTCGACGGCCTTGAACTCGCGGAGCGTCCAGAAGAAGTGGTTGAAGTTGTTGCTGCGAATCTGGCCGGTGCCCGCGGTGACCCGCGTGGCGTTCATGAACGGGCCAAAGCCGGGCAAGCCGCCCCCGAGGAACGCGTCGTTGAGAATGAGCCCACGCAGCACCGGATCGTCGATGCCCTCCAGCGAGCGCCAGAACTCCGCGATGGGCAGGCAACCCTCGATGCCCAGTTCGGGCGTGGGGTTCGGGATCTGCGGTTCCAGGATGATGAACATGCGCTGGTTGCCGATGGGCTCGTTGTTGGCAAAAATGATGCGCTGTTGCCCGCAGTGAGCGCCGTTCGCCGGTGCGAGATCGATGCGGTTCACGACAGCGGTCGCGAACCAACTGCCAAGGTTGTCGAACTGCTGCGCCTCGAGCCGGTCGCACAGAATGGGGTAGCCGTTCAGCGTCGGCTCCCCTCCCGGATTCTCGTCTCCGCAATGCACGGCGCCCTCGAGGCGTCCGTTGGGGGCGGAGGCGTAACTATCGATGATCTGCTGATACAGAGTCGGGCCATTCGCCGGCAGCCCCGCATTGACGCCCAGGGCGTCGAGCGCATCTTCCAGCGAGAACTGTGCGACAGCCTCCTTCGACGTCTCCATGAGACTGCGGCGGTTGACGGTGTTTTGTACCTCTGTGACGCCGATCCCAACGATGAGGTCGCCTTCTCGACCGAAGATGATCTGATCGCCGTCGACCAGGAACTCGTAGAACACGAAGCTAGTGTTGTTCGAGAAGATTCCGAAGAACTGCCGTTCGCTGCTGAGCAGATCGGACTGGACGAAATCCGTCTGACCGTTGGGCTTGATGCGCTCCATGATCCAGCCGGGTTGGAGCGTGATGCGGTAGTCACCCGAACGCAGCCGCGTGATGATTTCGAACTCTTCCGGGTTGTCTTCGCTGAAGAGGATGGTCTCGAGCTCGAAGTCGCCGCCACCACCACCGAAGCCGCCGAAGCCGCCGAACGCGCCGAAGCCTCCAGAACCGCCGGAACCACCGGAACCGCCGAACGCCCCGCCGACGCCGGTCACCGCCGACGCAAAGCCGAAGCCGCCGGTACCACCGGTGCCGCCTGCGAAGCCGCCGCTACCCGCTGCGCCCGTGCTGCCGGTCGCGCCCGTGCCGCCGCTCGCGCCCGTGCCGCCGCTCGCGCCCGTGCCGCCGCTCGCGCCCGTGCCTCCGCTCGCGCCCGTGCTGCCGGTCGCGCCCGTGCCGCCGCTCGCGCCCGTGCCGCCGCTCGCGCCCGTGCCACCGCTCGCGCCCGTGCCGCCGCTCGCGCCCGTGCCGGCGCTACCTCCGCCAACGCCGGTGGCACTGCTCGCGCCGGTGCCACCCGTGCCGCCGGTGCCGCCGGTGCCGCCGGTGCCGCCCGTGCCACCAGAGCCGCCGAACGCACCAAAGCCGCCCGTAGTGATGGCGCTGCTGAAGCCTGACGAGGATCCGAAGGTCGTGACGACGGAGAAGTTGTTGCTATCGCCGACTCGGCGCTCGACCAAGAACACGGCGTCGCGCAATCGATAAAGGTTGCCCGACTCGCCGAACGCTTGCAGCGGTAAGGATAACTTTCCCGTATCAGCTGCTTCTTCGCTGTACCTGGGCTCGTCCTTACACTGCACGAGCAGCGGACCCATGCCCAACGTCATCAGCGCGCACAACGCGATGGAACGCCTCATACACCCACTCCTTTTGTTTTTCTGACGCTTGCCCACCCTCCCAGGCGGCAAGCTAACAACCCATCCGCTGGCTAGCTTTACATTAGCAACTCGTGAGCGCAAGCAATTTTGCCGCACGCCGAAGGTTGCGGCGGCGTGGGTTCAGCTTGGTGCTGCAGCTGGACGTGCTGCAGCTGGGCGTGACCCAGAGGGAGCCCGAACCTCACGAAGCGCATCGGAGTCGGCCAGCGGGCGCGACGCTGAGCTTTGCTTTCCGAAAGGAGAAGACCCACCCCGATCGCGGGGGCCGGGCGGACTCTTGAACCGGCTTATAGCACCAATGCTATCCAGTACGCTCAACGCGCGGCGACCTGCGGCAACGTCCACTCGAGCGTCATCGGATCTTCTTTGAAGCACTCATGCTCACCGAAACACGGCGGCTTGGGCGTGGGGACGCGGCAGCCGTCGGGCGTACACAACACACGCGTGTAGTAGAATTCGCAACCCACGATCCATTCCTGGACGCGAGGTGTCGTGCGATTGACGACTGCGTAGATATCGTCGGAAGCGCACCTCAGTTGGCGCTGCGCGACGCTCCGCACCCCCATCGGTTCGTGGCTGGCACAGCTGACGCTCCCCAGCGTGCTCACTCCCATCCCCAGCGCCAACACCAAGCCCAACCCACGAGAACCTACCGAACGCTTCGAACGCGACATGTCGAGTTGGACCCCGGCGCCTGGGACAGCTTGGGCGCCGATGGCGATCCAGCGTCGAGGTCAGTCGCGCCGAGCGTTGTCGCGCACGAAATCCACGATCTCGTGGACCCGACCGAATGCCACGCTGACCACGGTGTCCGCCGAACCATAGTACAGCGCGAGCCTCCCGCTGGGCGCGTCCAGCAAGGCTCCGCACGGGAAGATCACGTTGGGCACGTTGCCAACACACTCGTACGTGGTGCTCGGCGTGAGCAAGTACGGATCCGCCCGCGCGATCACCTTCCACGGTTCGTCGAGATCCAACAGGACCGCCCCGGCGCTGTACACGAAGCCGTTACAGGTCGTCACTACGCCGTGATAGATGAGTAGCCAGCCCTCCGACGTTTCGATGGGCGCGGGACCCGCCCCAATCTTGGTGCTTTGCCAGCCGTTCTCTTCCCGGATCGGTGACATCACGTGGCGGTGTTTCCCCCAGTGAATCAGATCAGGACTGTGGCTCAAATAGATCTCTCCAAAGGGAGTGTGGCCGTTGTCGCTCGGTCGGCTGAGCAGCACGTAGCGCTCGCGAATCTTGCGCGGAAACAGCACGCCATTCCGATTGAAAGGCAACAGCGCATTCTCGAGCTGGTAAAAGCTTTCGAAGTCGTCGGTGTACCCGAGCCCGATGGTGGGACCGTGGTAGCCGTTGCACCAAATCACATAAGTGCGACCGTCGATCCGCACCAGGCGCGGATCGTACCCATAGCGGAAGGCGCCGATCTCGGGGTCCTCGCAGCGAAAGTGGATCGGGGCTTCGTCGATGCGCCAGGTGAGGCCGTCGTCGCTGCGGCCGGCGTGCAGCTGCATGCGCCGCGCGCGATTGTCGATGCGGAACACGCCCGCGAAAGCCCCCTGGAACGGGATCACCGCGCTGTTGTGGATGTAGGTCGACGCCGGGATAGCACGAGCCGGCACGACCGGGTTCTCCGAGTAGCGCCAGAGCGCATCCTGGTTGCCGGCTGGGCGCTCCTGCCAGGGTATGTTGGGTAAGGCTTCGCCGTGGATTTTCAGATCTGTCATGGGCGTGGGTTGGGTCCGTCGCTGGCGAGACAGCGCCGCAGTCAGCCTGCGACTAAAACGATTTAGTCTCCGCCGCCAGCGGCAACCTTCGCACCCACACCTACCTGCTTCCAGCGGGGACTCCGCGAGGAACCGTTCGGATTGCGGAAGAACGGCGGCCCGGACAGGGTGGGTGATCGCCACAAACACCCCGGTTGTCCCGAGGTCGTAGCACCCTCACGACCGCGGGCTGGAGCAGTCGTCCGCCCTCGCCTATAACGTCCGGTAATGCGTAATGGCTTGCGCCCGCTCGGGCTGCTGGGAGCGTGGATCGTGGCCTCGAGCTGTGGAAACGGTGGAGGCAATTCGAAGGGGGAGCAAACCGACGGCGGCGGCTCCAACATGGAGCTCACGTGGTGCGCCGTGGCTCCCATCCTCGAAGCGCGCTGCCAGCGGTGCCACACCGATCCCGAGAAAAATGGCGCGCCGTTTCCGCTGCTGTCCTACGACGACACGCAGCGCGAAAATCGCTACGAGCACATGGGTGCGGCGATCGACCGAGACTTCATGCCGCCGCTCTGGCTCGAAGTCGATCCACCCGTCGAACCCTTGTCATGCCGCGAGAAGGCCACCTTGCTCGCGTGGGTGGACCAAGACGCCCCGCCGCCTCCCGAGGACGACGAGTCGTGCGTCGCCACAGCGCCGGTCGAGTTGCCGTGCCCCTGATCGTCGAGCGAGCGCCGTTCACTCGCAGATGAGTCGGAGCTCCGTGCGCGCGAGCTCGGTGGCGGCACCGATCACGCGCACCGTACGCTGCTGACCGACAGGACAGTGCTCGACCAGCTCTTCCGAGCCGATACCCTGACTCGGTGAGATGTAACACCAGCCGTCTCCGAACCCGGGCTCCACCTCGGTGGTGCATTCGCTCAATGCGTCGCCCGTGAGTGGTTCGATCTCGCACGCGCAGTAGCTGGCGCAATCATCGCCGCGGGCGGCGCACAGCGCCGAGAGCTCGCCCTCGACGGCACCGGCGATCGCCTCTGGGATCGCGCGGCGTCCGGCAGCCTCGCAGTCACAGCCGGAGGTTCCGACCTCGATGACGCGGCACGCGAGCGTGCTCGAGACGTCCGCGGCGAGTTCGGTGACACAGGAGGCTCCAAGCCCCGCTTCGACCCGCCGGATCACCGCGTCGACCGCGGGGTTGTAGCCGAAGCTCGGATCGGAGGGAGTGCCGCTCGTGGTACGCGGACAGATCGACGCTGGCATGCCGCGCGGGCCGAGTCCCCGGATCACCTGCAGCAAGCGCGAGGCGGGATACGCTTTGCCGAAGTACTGGGTGGTGCCTGCGGCGCCGCCCTCCGGAGGGTTGCAGAGCGGAGAATTTTGCGCGAGCTCCTCAGGCTGGCAGTCGCACCCGCTCTCCGTATCACTGCAATCGCGCGGCGTCCGCAGCGGGAAGATGCAAGCGTACTGCAGGTCGTTGTTGACGTTGACGGTTTCGTGGCCATTGATCGCGTTCTCGCTGGGGTCGGTCGAGGTCTCAGGGGCCAGCGCTTCGCCGGTAATCGGGTGGGTGCCCGAGCGCGGATCGGAGCTCTCGATCATCAGCGGATCGCTCGGCGGCACCCGCTCGTCGGGATCGCCGAGGATCATTTCCCAGCGTCCGTTCGCCACGAGCTCTTCAGGCGTCATGTACTCGAGCTGGCCACCCGTCAGGCTCTCGGGGGTGGCGAGATCTTGCCACGGTACGCCGACGATGCCGGTGAGCACGACCCGCGACGGCGAGCGGACGTAGTTCCCTTGGACGAAGAGGGGGTTCGGCACCACCGCGCAGCCGTCGGCGTCACAGTCCGTACTGTCGACGACGGTCGGCTCGGTGAGAGCGTCGACGTAACGCTCGACGGGGTACAACAGATCGAACCCGAACCGCTGCTTCTGGTTGTAGCAGCGCAGGTTGAGGGCGTCGCTGCCGGAGGGCCGCCCCGCTTGGCAATTCGCGTCTTCAGCCAGCGGTGGGCAGTCCGCGACTGACGAGCTCACGCCACACGATCGGCAGCAGGGGTCGTTGGGATCGGTGTCGCACGTGGTGGTGACGGCGGGCATGTTGAAGGACGAGCCGTTGACCGTACCCGCAGCCGTCAACCAACCGATGCCGCGGTCGACGACGGAGCAGTCATTTTCGTCCGTGAGCACGATGATGGCGACCACGGAATGGGGACGCAAGAACGCCGCACGCTGGGCCAACACCACCTCGTCCACGACGATCGCTCCGGCAGCGTCCGTGGCGGGCCGCGCAGAATTGGCCTCCAGCACGATATCGAGGGCGGGCGCCGGGTCGACCAGAAAGCGATACCACGCCTCGAGCGGAGCTTCGTAGCCGCAGCCGATTTCGCCCGCTGCCACCACCTGCGCCTGAAACGCGCTGACGAGATCGGAGACTTCGGCCTCATCTAGGGGGTCTTCGACGCCACCGGGGTTCCACGCGAGGAACCCCAGATCGCGAAAGCTCGCCAGCTCCAAATCCGGACGCACGCTCGGCAGCAGACGCCCCCTGTCGTTCTGGGTCTCGTTCCAACGAGCGGGACTTTCCGGACTACAAAAGTCACCGCCGTGCCCGCCGAGTGAAGTGGAGATGACGCCGATGTGCACGTCCGTCAGCGGGACGAAATCGCGTTCGTAGCCGCTCGGACACGCCGTGCTCGGGCTCTCGACAGGAGTGACGTCGCCCGGTTGCGTCAAGGACACGCACACCGGGTTCAGCAAGCGCTCGACCAACGTCGGGACCGCCGTCTGAAACAGCTCCTGCTTGTCCGCCATCGAGATCGAGTTGTCGATCACGAACAACAGATCGACCTTTTCGGTGTCACCTCCGACGAGGGGCACACTGGTCACCGGCCCCGCCGGTCCTGCACCTGCGCTGCCCCCCCCACCGTTCGAGCCGCCGCTGCCGCCGCTGCCGCCACTGCCGCCACTGCCGCCGCTGCCACCCCCACCGTTCGAGCCGCCACTGCCGCCGCTGCCACCCGCTGCAGTGCCGCCGCTGCCTCCGTGATTCGGGCTGCCGCCGGCACCACCCGCAGCTCCAGCGCTGGTAACGTCGCCGCTCGAGCTACCGGCGTCGCCGAGCGTCCCGCCGGTAGCGCCAGCGCCCGTGGCGGCGCCCGCAGCGCTGCCGCCTGCGCTCGTGCTCACCGCAGCGTCGTTCGCTGCGTCGTCGCGCTCGTTTCGGTCGGTCCCACCGCAAGCCAGAACCGCCGCCCCCACCAGTATGCTCCCGCCCCAGCGCGCCACGAGCAGCGCACGCCCCGCCCAGATCTCACACGTCATTTCAAGCTCCTCCCAAAAGCCGCTCGCCAGCGTACCGCAGAAGCGCCCCCGGCACCAGTACGCGACCGCGCACCGGAAGGGGGGCCGTACGTGTCCAGTCGTCACCGGAACGAACTCGCAACCTAGCCGGGTGACGAGAAGGTTTTTCCGAGCAGTTTCTGCCAATAACCCGGCCCGAAACGTGGTGACAGCCGCCTGCGAATTGTCGCCGGATCCAGAGACTGCCGGCGCCAGTGTAGTGAAAGTCAGGTTTGCGACGGGCGCTCCAATCCTGTCATTCCAGAAGATTGCAGCAGTGACGCCGGCGCGTCTCACACATGTCTGCGCGGTTTCTCCCCACGCGAGAAGCGAGGACGCCGCGCGTTTGTGGCGCGAAGGCGTGCGTGTCTCCGCGTTTGGCACGTCGATTGCGATAGGGCGAGCGAACCGCGAACTGACCGGCGCCATCTCGAGCAAGCCTTCGCTGCGGGCGATCGATTGCTCACAAGAACATCACGAGAGCAACCGAGGTGGCTCGTCAGTCGCCCGCACCCACGTCTTTACCTCCCCACTCAGCCAGCCAATACAGGTCCGCTTCAAATGAAATCCACCGCCTTCCTTCGCGATCTTCCCCTCACACTTACCTTCGCATTCGCTGGGATATTCGTGACCCCTCGGGCAAGCGCTCAGCCGGCAGAGCCTCCGCCTGACGCGGAGCCTCCCCCGGCGGCCGAGCCTGTCCCGGAGGGTCCGCCCGCCGCCGAAGCGGCCGCCGAAGCGCCGCCTGCCGCCCCAGCATCACAACCCGCTCCCGCGGCTCCAGAACCTGCGCCAGAACCCTTGCCCGTCCCCGAACCAGCGCCCGGAGCCGCGGCAACGCCTGCTCCCGATCCAGCGGCAGCCCCCGCCGCGCCCGCGCTTCCGCTGTCCGTCACCGGCTCGTTCTGGACGCGCTATGAACTGCGCAGAGGCTACCACGATCACGGTCTGACCACGAACGCACGCCTGCATCGCGAGGGCGACTACCTCGTCTCACGCGCACGCCTGACCGTGAAGACGACTCCGCTCGATATCGGCAATGACATGAAGGCGTCCGCCACCTTCGCGCCGCAGGCGGCCTACACCATGGGCGAGACGGGCACGACGCCAGCGAACACCACCGTGGGAGATCAGCCCCCAGTGACGCTTTACGAAGGTTACGCCAGCGTGGGCGGCTCGACGGCCCGCGTGGATGCCGGCCGCTTCATGATGGACTACGGGGACTCTTTCATCATCGGCAACCTGAACTGGAACGAGTTGGGGCGGTCGTTCAACGGCGCACGGCTCCACATCACCCCCAGCGAGAGCCCGCTCTACATCGACGTCTTCGGGACTCTGATCCACGAAGGACGTACGGTGACCACGGACGTGGTGCAGGGCGACGTGTACTTTTGGGGCGTGTACGCGGGCCTCGGCCCCGCGCTCGGCGAAGGCATCGATCTGGACGCCTACTTCCTCGGACAGTCCACGGCGCGCAACGAAAACGTGGCGCTCACCGATCCCATGGACCCGATGAACACCGCCCTCGGCGAGGTCGAACCCACGACCGATCTGACGCTGGGCGCACGGCTGAAAGGCAAAACATCGCTCGTGGACTATCGGCTCGAGACCGGCATCCAGTTTGGCAAGAGCCCTGTCAATCCGACGTTTACCAACCAGGACCCCGAGGCATTGGACAAGTTTGCGTACCAAGCAGACGCCGAGCTCGGCATCAATCCCGCCAAGGGTTTTCGACTAGCGGTCGAGGGGCTCTACGCTTCCGGCAACAACCCCGACACACTGGACAAAGACGAAGGCTGGAACCAACTCTATCCAACGGCTCACAAGTGGCTGGGCTGGGCGGACATCGTGGGTGCCCGCACTAATATCATGAGCGGGGTGCTGCATGTGCTATACGCGCCCATCGAGCCACTCAAGCTCTCAGTCGATGCGTTCTACTTCAAGCGCCCGGAAATGCCACCCGGAAAAGAAGGCGCCATGGGCTCCGAAATCGACAGCCAGATTCTGTACGCTCTGGGCGGTGGTGCCAGCGTTCGCGGCATGTATGCCGTGTTCTTGCCGAACGAGGATTACTGGGAGAGCGCCACGGTCAGCGCGGAGAATGCCGAGAAAGCGATGCATTATTTCGAGATGCAGTTCGGTTACGACTTCAAGTGACTCGAGGCCGGCAGGCTCGCTGGACGCAGGGGATAGCCCTGATTGGTCAGGATCACCCCGAAGCTCACGCTGCGTCACAACGTGCGCGCTACATGTACGAAACATTGCCGCAAGACAGACTGGGGCATGGTGCTGTTGATGCCAGTCAGCGCAGCCAACATGCCCCGGTTGCCCCCCTCTTCAGAACGGCCGACTGCCGACGGCCACGCTCATACGCTCGCTGCCGCGCTTTTGGAGCGAGCGCTCACGAACCTCGAGCTGGCCGAAGCCTTCAGACAGGGTATGGAAGCTTTCGATCGCCACGTGGGCATTGGACGTGCGGCGTTGTTCCTGGTGACTCCGACAAGTTCCGAGCTCCGGGTGGCCGCGACCTATGGCGTGGCGGACGATCAGTTTCTCCCCAAGTTCGGCGATGGTGTGGCCGGGCGAGTTTGTCAAAATGGTCGGCCGATGGTGATCCCGGCGGTGCGTCAGGATCCCATGGCGTTGAGCGAGCTGGCCGATCCGGTAGAGTGGGCGGAGCTGCCTTGGTGCTTGGTGGCATTGCCCGTGCGCAGCAATAACGTCCAAGTCGGCACGGTCTCCGCGTACTTTCGCAGCCCGGCCACCAGCGGTTTCTCCGACAGGATCCGCGCCGTCACGCTGGTGACGGACCTCATCGCCGGGGCGCTCGGTGCCACCAAGCCCAAACCGCAGCCGGACGAGACGAAGCCCGAAGCTTCCGCGCCGGCGCGCAGCCGCACCGTCTTCGAGTACTCGAACATGATCGGCGCGAGCCCGGCGATGCGTCAGATCTACGAACAAATCGGGCAGGTGGCGCGCACCAACGCCACGGCGCTGTTGCGGGGTGAATCGGGCACCGGAAAAGAGTTGGTGGCGCAAGCGATCCACGCGAACTCGCCGCGGGCGAGCGCCCCCTTCGTAAAGGTGAATTGCGCCGCGCTGCCCGAGTCCCTCTTCGAATCCGAGCTCTTCGGCCATGAACGCGGCGCTTTCACGGGAGCACATTCCAGGCGCAAGGGGCGCTTCGAACTCGCCGAGGGCGGGACCTTGTTTTTGGACGAGATCGGCGAGATCACGCTGACGACTCAGGCCAAGTTGCTGCGCGTCTTGCAATCGCGCGAGTTCGAGCGACTCGGCGGCACCGAAACTCTCCACACCGACGTGCGCATCGTCACGGCAACCAACAAGGACATGGAGAAAGCGGTCGCCGAAGGTTGCTTCCGCGAAGACCTGTACTACCGCCTGAACGTCTTCAGTATCACCCTACCCTCGCTTCGTAACCGGCGCGCCGATATCCCCGCGCTCGCGGAGTATTTTCTGGCCAAGTACGCCGTCGAACACGCGTGCGCAGTGACACGCCTGTCTAGCGGAGCGGTCGACCTGCTGTGCCAGTACGATTGGCCTGGCAACGTCCGCGAGCTCGAAAACGTCATCGAACGTTCGGTGGTGGTCTGTGACGGCTCGGTGATTCGCGAGCAGCACTTTCCGGACACGCTGAAGGCCAGCGAAGTCACCCCCACTCGCCAGCTTTCGTTGAGTGAAGCGGTTGCAAACCTGGAACGCCGCCTGATCACCGAAGCGCTCAGCAAAGAACGCGGCAACGTCGCGCGCGCCGCACGCGCGCTGGGCACGTCCGAGCGAGTGATTCGCTACAAAGCAGGCAAATACGAGATCGACACGGGCAGCTTCCGCAATCACTAGTTCGCGTCGAGCGCTGCCGTCGCGTTCACGCTGCTCTGGCACCAGAAGCGCCCAGGCCTTTCACGGACGAAACGCAGAAGAAACGTACGAGTAACGCTGAGTTGCTCACAAAAACGTCGGCCAAAAAGCGCAATCCGGACGAAATTGTCATACCGCTCGTCGCCGCGACGGTTCGCTGTGTTGCGGCAAGGTTCACGCGGCTCGAATCCTGCTGGTTTTAGTGCATGGCACGCTAGCTGCTAACAAGGAGCTTCATGGTCACCGGTCCTATCGTGGCACTCTTGGAATCACGCATGAGCAGCGAGCTCGCGCGGCTGATCGCGAAACATGGCGGCAACCCGCTCTCCGTGCCGGCCGTCCGTGAGTCGCCCGAGCTGACCCTGGCCGCAGCGCGCAAGCTCTTCGATGATCTGGACGCCGGTCGCTATGACATCGTCATCTTCATGACGGGCGTTGCCGTCTCGCTGCTCTTCGAAGCCGCGGAGCAAACCGGTCGCCGTCCCAACCTGGTCAAGGCGCTGCAGCAGGTGACCTCCGTCTGCCGTGGCCCCAAGCCGACCGCCGCGTTGCGCGGTTTCGGACTGCCTCCGACCCTGTCGGCGCGCGAACCATTCACCGCCGCCGAAGTGCTCGACGCGATGAGCGGCATCGACATGGCGCACAAGCGGGTCTTGCTGTTTCACTATGGCGAGCGCAGCGACACGCTGGCCGAGACGCTGCTCGCCTGGCAGGCCGATCTCGAGGAATTTTGGCTGTATCGCTGGCTGATGCCCGAGGACGTGACGCCACTGCAAGATCTGGTCAAGCGCATCGTGGATCGCGAGATCCATGGCCTGGGCATCACCTGCCAGATTCAATTCCGACATCTGATGAAGGTGGCGGAAGACATGCGGCTCGACCGATCGCTCGTGCGCGCCCTCAACGAACGAGTGGTCGTCGGCGCTGTCGGTCCCAAGTGCTCGGCGGTGCTCCAGTCACGCGGAGTCAACGTCCAGGTCATTCCCGAACATCCCAAAATGGGACCCCTAGCGGTAGCCATGATGCGCCACCTCAACGGGCACTCGCATGTCGATCGAGCCACACCCATCGTAGCTTCCCCTTAGTTGCTCCAGCGCGGCTCGGTTTCGCTCGCTCGCTCTACGAAACCAACGGTCACGGCGCTCTGGCGTCGCAGGCACGAGTTCATCTTGGCGCAGACTCATCAGCGCCAATCGAGTTCCAAAAACGTCATTTTTGGAGCTTCCCTGGTTACGAAAAGCGCCTTCGAAACCTGGCGGAACCAACTCTCAAAACAGAAGGGAAACGGACAGTGACCGAGACTCGGACCATGATGAAAGACAGCACAACCGCTGGCGCACGCCGCTCGCTCGTCGTGGTGGGCAACGGCATGGTCGGTCACCACTTCATCGGCGCCGCAAGCGACCAAGGCCTGTTCGAGCGGTTCCAGGTCACCGTCGTGTCCGAGGAAGCCGAACTGGCGTACGATCGCGTCAATCTCTCGAAGTTTTTCGAGGACAAGGGTGCCGAGGACCTGGCGCTCGCCAGCGCCGACCAGTACCGCGCGCTCGGGGTGCGTGTGATCGCCGACGATCGCGTCGCGAGCCTCGACCGCGAGCGCCGGGTGGTGGTCACAGCCAACGGTTCGGAGCTCGCGTACGACAAGCTGGTGCTCGCCACCGGGTCGCGCCCCTTCGTCCCGCCCATCAAGGGGTCGGACGCACCCGGCTGCTTCGTGTATCGAACGCTCGACGACCTGCGGAGCATCCGCAAGGCCGCAGAGGACGGCGGCGTCGGGGTGGTGATCGGCGGCGGGCTCTTGGGCCTCGAAGCCGCCAAGGCTCTGCAGTCACTGGGTCTGACCACTCACGTGGTGGAATTTGCGCCACGCTTGATGCCGCTGCAGGTGGACGAAGCCGGCGGCGCGCTGTTGCGCGCGTCGATCCAGGCGCTCGGCGTGCAGGTCCACGTCAGCATGAACACGCAAGAGGTCGTCACCGATGCCAGCGGTCACGCCTGCGCGCTGCGCTTCGCCGATGGCTCCGAGCTCGAAGCGAACATGGTGGTGTTTTCGGCAGGCATCCGCCCGCGCGACGAGTTGGCGCGCGCCGCGGGTATCAGCGTCGCCCCCCGCGGCGGCGTGACGATCGATCGCAGCACCCGCACGAGCGACCCGGACGTGCTCGCCATCGGTGAGTGCGCCGCCTTCGAAGAGCGCAGCTACGGCCTGGTCGCCCCCGGCTACCGCATGGCCGAAACAGCCGCCCAGATCTTGGCCGGTAATCACGCCGAGTTCGCGGACTTCGACATGAGCACCAAGCTGAAGCTGTTGGGCGTGGACGTCGCGAGCTTCGGCGACGCCTTCGGCCACACTGCGGGCGCCAAGGAAATCAGCCTGCTCGACACGCTCGAGGGCAGCTACAAGAAGCTGGTCCTGAGCCCCGACAAGAAACGTTTGCTGGGCGGCATCCTGGTGGGAGATGCCTCGCGCTACAGCGAGCTTTTGAGCTACGTACAGAACGACCTGCCCTTGCCGAAGCACCCTGACACGCTCGTGGTCGAACCGCGCGAAGGCGGCGGCGGGGGCCTCGGGGTCGACGCGTTGCCTGACGCGGCCACGATTTGCTCGTGCCACAACCTCGACAAACAAGCCATCTGCAAGTCGATTCGCGAGCGCGAGCTGCGCGTGGTGGGCGACGTCAAGTCGTGCACCAAGGCGGGCACCGGCTGTGGCTCGTGTGTGCCCCTGCTCACCCAGCTCTTGAACAGCGAGCTGAAGCGCGCCGGCCTCGAGGTCAACAACTACGTCTGCGAACATTTCAAGTTCAGCCGGCAAGAGTTGCACCACTTGGTGCGTGTCGGCGGTCTGAAGACCTTCGACGCACTGCTCTCGAAGCACGGCAGCGGCAGGGGTTGTGAGATCTGCAAGCCCGCAGTGGCGTCCATCCTGGCGTCGACCTGGAACGACTACATCCTCGAGAGCTCGCACGCCGGCCTGCAAGACACCAACGATCGCTTCCTCGCGAACATCCAGCGCGACGGCACGTACTCGGTGGTGCCGCGTATCGCGGGCGGTGAGGTCACGCCGAAGCAGCTGATCGTGCTCGGGCGCGTGGCGGAAAAGTACGGACTTTACACGAAGATCACCGGCGGCCAGCGCATCGACATGTTCGGTGCACGGCTCGATCAACTGCCAGGCATCTGGCGCGAGCTGGTCGACGCAGGCTTCGAATCGGGCCACGCCTATGGCAAGGCGCTCAGGACCGTCAAGAGCTGCGTCGGCAGCACCTGGTGCCGCTACGGCGTCGGCGACTCGGTCGGTCTCGCGATCCAGATCGAGAATCGCTACAAGGGTCTGCGCAGCCCGCACAAGCTGAAGGGAGCGGTCTCGGGCTGTGCCCGCGAGTGCGCCGAGGCACAGGGCAAGGACTTCGGTGTAATCGCCACCGAGAAGGGGTTCAACCTCTACCTCTGCGGCAACGGTGGCATGAAACCCCAGCACGCGCTGCTGTTCGCCGCCGACATCGACGCGGAAACCTGCATTCGCTACCTCGATCGTTTCTTGATGTTTTACATCCGCACGGCCGATCGCCTGCAACGCACGGCGTCTTGGCTGAACAACCTCGAGGGCGGACTCGACTACTTGAAGCAGGTGATCATCGAGGACTCCCTCGGCATTTGTGCCGAACTCGAAGCCGACATGGCTCGCGTGATCGACACCTACCAGTGCGAGTGGAAGACCACCGTGGACGATCCCGTCAGGCTCAAGCAGTTCCAGCCGTTCATCAACAGCGCGGAGCCCGATCCGAGCGTCGTTTTCGTGCCGGAAAGGGAGCAGCACCGGCCTGCCGAGTGGCACGAAAAGCGCGAACGGCTGGCGCGGCAGGTCCACCTACCTCTGGTGCACGAACAACCCGGGAGCCATTGATGCTAGCGATTAGCGACGAGACCCGAAGCTTGCCTCTTCTGACCATGGATTGGACGGATGTGTGTGCTGTCGATGATATCCTCGTCGGCACGGGCGTGGCCGCGTTGGTGCATGGGCACCAGGTGGCCATCTTCAGGCCGACGGCCGAGGGGCCTATCTACGCGCTTTCGAACTTCGACCCCTTCAGCCAAGCGTTCGTCATCGCTCGTGGCATCCTCGGTGACAAGGGCGGAGTGTTGAAGGTGGCGTCGCCCATCTTCAAGCAAAACTTCGCCCTGGCGACCGGCAAGTGTCTCGACGACCAGAACGTCGCACTCGAATGCTACCCGGTACGGGTGGTCGCCGGGCGCGTGAGCCTTCAAGTCCCCGGGCTGGTGCCAGCGAACAAGGCAGCTGCGAGCCCGCCGACCAGCGGAGAACGGTCGTGAGCAGCGCAGTGATCAACGCCACATTGCCCCGGGTCGAGCACTCGGAGAAGAAGAAGCGCAAGCTGCCGGTCCTGTCGGTGGCCAAACTGCTCGACGCGCAACAAACGCTGACCGCGGTCGAACGCTTCGCGCGCCAACACGAGGCCGACGATTTTCCTAAAAATAAGAAATATTACGAGGACTTGATTCCACTAGCCCGACCCAAGCCCGGGGAGCAGTACGCGTTTCAAGTCGATCTGGACGCTTGCACTGGATGCAAGGCATGCGTCACCGCCTGTCACAGCTTGAACGGCCTGGACGAGTCGGAGCTCTGGCGCACGACGGGCCTATTGCACGGAGGACTTCCGACGGCGCCGGCGCAGCAAACGGTGACGACGTCCTGCCATCACTGCCTCGAGCCCGCGTGCATGCACGGCTGTCCGACTCAGGCGTATGACAAGGACCCCATCACCGGCATCGTGAAGCACTTGGACGATCAATGCTTCGGTTGCCAGTACTGCACGCTGATGTGTCCCTACGATGCCCCCAAGTACAATGCGAAGCTGGGGATCGTGCGCAAGTGCGACATGTGCAGCAGCCGCCTGGCACAGGGCGAAGCCCCGGCGTGCGTCCAGGCCTGTCCGAATCAAGCGATCTCGATCCAGGTCGTCGACCAGGAAACCGTCGTCCAGCGCAGCGACGCCAACGGCTTCTTGCCAGGTGCTCCCACGCCGGAGCACACGATGCCGACGACGCTCTACAAATCGAACAAGCCCTTGCCGACCAACATGCTCCCGGCAGACTTCTACGCCGCGCGGCCGGAGCATTCGCACTTCCCCTTGGTGGTGATGCTCACGGGCACGCAGCTCGCGGTAGGCGCGTTCTGTCTGGAGCTCTTCGTGTCGACCCTGACCGGCAAGAACCTCGGAAACCCCTTATTTCAGGCCGTTTTTGGCTGCGGCCTCGCGCTCTTGGCGCTCACCGCGAGCTTCTTTCACCTGGGGCGACCGCTCTTGGCCTGGCGCGCGGTGCTCGGGCTCAGGACCTCGTGGATGAGCCGCGAGGTGCTCGCCCTCGGCTTGTTCGCCAAGCTGGCGCTGCTGCAAGCCGGACTGCGTGCCCTGCCCTTGCTCGACGGCGTGCCCTTCAAGGACGAGCTGCTCGCGATCGCGCCCACGGTGCAGATCGCAACCGCCGTCGCCGGGCTGATCGGCGTGCTCTGCTCGGTGATGGTGTACGTGGCGACGCGACGGGCGCAGTGGTCGGGCGCGCGGACCGGCATCAAGTTCTTCGGGACCACGACGCTGCTCGGAGCAGCCGCTGTCTTCGCCGTCTCGCAGGTGGGCACGCCAGCGGGGCTCGTCACCGGGACCAGCACGTTGCTGTGGTTCGTGATCGGCGCGTCGCTCGTCAAGCTGAGCTTCGAGGCCGCGGGCTTGTTGGCGGCGCGCCAACGTCAGAACACCGTGTTCAAGCGCATGGCGCGGGTCACGCTGGGGGACCTCAGGCACGTGACCACGCTGAGGTTCCTGTTCGGTTTGCTCGGGGGCGTCGCGCTGCCGTGCTTGCTGCTGGCGACCCCTACCAACCCCGCCGTGCTGGCGGTGCTCGGTCTCGGGGTGCTCGGGTGCGTGCTGATGGGTGAAGCCGCCGAACGCTACCTGTTCTTCCGGGCAGCCCCTGCGTCCCGCATGCCGGGAGGGCTCAAGTGAGCAAACTCCAGGAGCTGGGCAAGCGCTTGCTGGTCAAGCGGGACGGCCCGCTCACGCGCGAGCTCCTACTGGAACCCGGGCGCTTCGGGCTGGGGCTGGTGCCCGAGCGGCTCGCGCCCGATCAAACCACCAGCATGGTTTGTGGTTTCTGCTCGACCGGGTGCAGCCTGGACATTCACCTGAAGGACGGGAAAGCCGTGAGCCTCACGCCCGCCGTCGAGTACCCGGTGAACCTCGGCATGGCGTGCCCGAAGGGCTGGGAAGCCCTGGCGCCGCTCACAGGCCCGGGGCGCGCCACGGCGCCCCTGGTGAAGCGCAAAGGCAAGCTGACCCAGGTCTCGTGGGAAGAAGCCATCGACGAGATGGTGACCCGGTTCAAAGCCGTCCAGAAGAAGTACGGCGCGGAGGCCGTCGCTTGGCTGGGCACGGGGCAGCTGCCGACCGAAGAGCTTGCCTTTCTCGGCGCGCTCGGCAAGTTCGGCATGGGTATCGTGCACGGTGACGGCAACACGCGTCAGTGCATGGCCACCGCGGCCACCGCCTACAAGCAGGCGTTCGGGTTCGACGCGCCTCCGTTCACCTACGACGACTTCGAAACCTCCGACACCATCGTGCTCGTGGGCGCAAACTTGTGCATCGCCCACCCCATCATGTGGGAACGGGTCTGCAAGAACAAGCACTCCCCCAACATCGTCGTGGTCGACCCCCGCCGCACCGAAACGGCGATGGCTGCGACCATGCACCTCGCGCCGCGCCCCAAGAGCGACCTTTGTTTGTTCTACGCGGTCGCGCGCGAGCTGATCGTGCGCGGCGCCATCGACGAGGCCTACATCGCCCAGGCCACGGAGGGGTTCGACGAGTACAAGGCCCACGTGATGGCGTTCACGCTCGATCGCGCGGCTCGGGACACGGGGCTCAGCGAAAGCCAGATCCGCGCGCTCTGCGACGTGATCGAGAAGGGCAAGCGCGTCAGCTACTGGTGGACGATGGGGGTGAACCAGAGCCACCAAGGCACGCGCACGGCGCAGGCGCTCATCGCACTCGCGCTGATGACGCGCAGCATCGGGCGTCCGGGAACCGGCGCGAACTCGGTGACGGGGCAGTGCAACGCGATGGGATCGCGCATCTTCAGCAACACCACGGCCTTGTTTGCCGGCAGGTCCTTCGAGAACGCCGACCACCGCCGCGAAGTCGCCGAGATCTTGGGGATCGACGAGGCCCACATCCCGCGCCAGGTCAGCCTCGCCTACGACCAGATCATCGAAAAGATCTTGGCAGGGAAGATCAAGGCGCTCTGGGTCATCGCGACCAACCCGGCGCACTCGTGGATCAATCAAAACCACCTGAAGGACGTGCTCTCGCGCCTCGATTGTCTGGTCGTGCAGGACATGTACGACGATACCGAGACCGCGGCGCTCGCCGACATCGTGCTGCCAGCCGCCGCCTGGGGCGAAAAGGAGGGCACGTTCATCAACTCCGAGCGTCGCCTCGGCGTGATCAAGCGCGTGGCGCGGGCGCCGGGCCAGGCGTTGGCCGACTTCCACATCTTTCAGCTCATCGCCGAAGGCTGGGGCTGCGCCGACCTGTTCCGGGACTGGAGCAGTCCCGAGGCGGTGTTCCAGATCCTCAAACGCCTGAGCCGCGGCCGGCCTTGCGACATCAGCGGCATCGAGGATTACGTAGCGATCGATCACGCAGGCGGCATCCAGTGGCCGCTCCCGGAGGGCGAAACGCTGACTTCGAATCAGCGCCGCCTGTTCGAAGACGGACGCTTCTTCACCGAGAGCGGGCGGGCGCAATTTCTCTTCAGCGAGCCAGCGCCGCTTCCGGAAGAACCCAACGATCGCTTCCCGCTGCTCCTGCTCACCGGGCGCGGCAGCTCGAGCCAGTGGCACACTCAGACCAGGACCAAACGATCGGCCGTGCTACGCCGGCTGGCGCCTTCCGAACTCTACGTCGAGGTGTCACCGGTCGACGCGCGCCAGCTGGGGATCGCGCCCGACGATTCGGTCGCCGTCACGTCGCCGCGCGGCTCGGTGCTCGCCCGGGCGTTCGTGACCAACAACGTTCAACCGGGGCACGTGTTCATGCCCATGCACTACGAGACGATGAATCAGCTCACGTTCTCGGCGTTCGATCCTTACTCTCGCCAGCCGGCGTACAAAGCGTGCGCGGTCCGGTTGTCGAAGGCGAGCGAGCTGCCGGCCTAGGCGCGCAAGCTCCGCCGCCGCAGGTGGGCCCGCGGACCAGCTGCTTGTTTCCGAGCCCGTGCTGAGACGTTTCGGCGCGCCGAGTCGCCTCAGCGACCGCGCCAGGGCGGTAAAGCGGCACAAAAGCTGCGCTGAAACCCGACCTCACCAGATCGCGGCAGAACGTCCACCTTGCTAGACGCTTCGGCGCGCCTGCCTCACCCCGGCCGAACTCCGCAAAATGCGTGGACTTGAGCCACCGAACGGCTCAGGGTAAGTGATTCTTGGAGGCTTCCCTACACCGAACCAGCGGTGGACGGGAGCCAGCGTGAGCGCCACCCACTCGAGGGAGGTTGGGGGGCCGAACCAAGGGTTCGAATCGGACCCGTCCTTAAATGGGAAGAATGTTTCATGTCGCGGAGTCAGGATGCACTCAACCCAGAACCTTCAGCCCGACCGCGTGAGCCCCGCGGGGGGCGAGGAGGCGGCACCCAGCCGGCACCGGCGGGCTGGCGTCTGGCGCGGGTACTGTTGGGGCTCGCCTTGGTGTTCGGGGTACTGACGGCGCAAGGCTGCCATAAGATTTTCGGTGACTTTTCGGTGGAGCCCGCGCCCGACGCCGGCGACTGTGTGTCGGGAACCCATCGTTGCGTCGACGAGTTCCTGGTCGCTTGCGACGACGGAGCATGGGGGGCGGCGCAGCCCTGCCTCACCGCGGATCGCTGCGATAGCGCCAACGGGGGCTGCCGGGTCTGCCAACCGGGCGCTGGGCGCTGCAACGAAGCCTGGCGCGAAGTCTGCTCGGAAGATGGCACGGCTTGGGAACCGGCGGAAGAGTGCCGCAGCGCTGAGACCTGCGATTCCCTGGCCTGTCTGTGTCCCAAGGATCCGAGCGCCAACTGCGACCCGTGTCCAGAGGGCGAGGTTCGCTGCCAGGCCGCCGACGCTTCGAATCCGCTCGCCATGAGCAACGTGTTGGCGCAATGCACGGGCGGAGTGTGGCAAACCTTGGCAGCCTGCACCAACGAGGTGCTGTGCCAGCGCACGGTCGACATCGCCATGAGCGATCCCGGCAGCTTCGAGGGCAAATGCGTGATGGCGGAGTGCGAGACGCCTGGCGCGCTCGGCTGCGATGGCAACATCCTGAGACGCTGCGCTCAGAGCCAGCAGATGTGGAACCAGGTCGACGTGTGCGAGACCGCCGAGGTGTGCGCCCACATCGTCTCGACCACGACCGACCCGCTCGTCGCCGCCACGCTCACCGAGTGCGTGGCGCCGTGCAGCCCAGCGGGCGGTTACCGCTGCGACGGTCAGGTCGTGATGCAGTGCCGCCAGGATCAAACCGGCGAAGACCCGCTGCTCACCTGCCCCGAGAACGAATCATGCGACGTGGAGACGGGAGGCTGCCGCCGGTGCACGCCCGGTGAATTCCGCTGCAACGTCGCCACGCTCGAGACCTGCGCCGAGGACTACACGTGGGTCTTCGTCCGAGAGTGCGAGACGCGCGCGCTCTGCTCCGTGACCACCGACAGCGGCACTGGCGCCATGCAAGGCGAGTGCTTGGAACCAAGTTGTGAGGCCGGTACCTTCGCCTGCGAAGGCGCGACGCTGCTCACCTGCAACCTCGACCGCACCGCGATGGAGCCGCACACGCAGTGCGGTTCGAGCACGCTGTGCAACGACACCGACGGGCGCTGCGAGACCCCCGTCTGCGCCGTCGACGGCTCGCTCGAATGCACCGCTGGCAACACGTTACGACGCTGCGTCGACGGGCGCTCGCGCTGGGAGACGGTGGAGGAATGTCCCGTGGGCACCACCTGCAGCAGCGATCCCTCGCTCACCGACCCATGCCTGACCGAATGTCCCGCCAACCCGGTCCAGTGCGTCGGAAACGTGCGCCGCGTCTGTAGCGACGCTACCGGCGCCGCGATCTGGACCGTCCAACGCACCTGCAACACCGCGGCGCTGTGTCAGTGCGCGCTGAACGGGAACTGCGCCCAGTACAACTCGGACAGCACCTGCGGCGAGCCTGTCTGTGGCGCCAACCTGGACGACGTCCAGTGCAACGGGGCGTGGCTGCAAGCGTGCGCCCCCGGGCGCGATCAGTGGGTCGATCAGATGGACTGCGAGTCTGAAGACCTGTGCAGCGTCGACGCCACCGGCAACATCGGCGCTTGCCTGGCGTGCCCCGTCGCCGGCGAGGTGCAGTGTTACAATTCGAACACTGCGCGCCGCACCTGCGCCGCTGACCAATCCGGGTGGGTCAATTCTCAGAACTGCTCCTACGGCTGCGTCGAGAGCGGCACCACCGACTACTGCGCCGTCTGCCTCGCGGGCGAGCTCCGCTGCGGCAGCGACGGCGAGCTCGACGTGTGTGCCAGCGACCGGCGGACGCTCGTGGACGAACAGAACTGCCCGTTTACTTGCGTCAACAACGGTAACGCCGACTTCTGCGCGGCGTGCGCCGAGGGTGAGACTCGCTGCAACGGCGCGACCGAGCTCGAAGCGTGCTCGACCGACCTGACCACGCTCAACCACTCCGACGATTGCGAGTTCAGCTGCATCGACAACGGCCTCGCGGATTTTTGCGGCACCTGCGAAGACGGTGCGGAGCAGTGCAACGGGGACGACCTCGAGATCTGCAGCGATGGCGTCTGGGGCGGCGGGACGGAGTGCATGATCGCCTGCCTCGACGATCCGAGCGGCGACGACTTCTGCGCCGAGGATTGTGACCCCGACACCTTCATCGCCACGTGCAGCGGCGATACGCTCAGGACCTGCAGCGACGACGGTGAGTTCGTCGACACGCCTTGCTCGGGGGTGTGCGCGACCTTCGGCAGCACGGCGCGCTGCGCCGAGTGCGACCCAGGGACTTTCGAGAACTCGTGCGACGGCGACGAGCTCATCAGCTGCTCGGCGTCGGGCGTGATCACGCCAGCCGCCTGCCCGACCTCCATGCCGCGATGCATCGAAGTCTCCGGCGAAGGCGAATGCGCGCCGTGCGACCCGGCCACCTACGCCGACACCTGCACCAACGGAACGACGCTCCGGGAATGCCTATCCTCGGGCGATCTGGAGACCACCATTTGCTCGGGGAGCACCCCGCTTTGCACCACGATCGCCGCTGTCTCGGCCTGCAGAGCCTGCGCGGTGGGCGACACGGAATGCGTCGATGAGGAGAGCGACAGGACTTGCAGCAGTTCAGGGACCTGGGGCGCTGCCACGGCCTGCGGTGACGACGAGCGCTGCACCACCGCCACCGACGCATGCAGCTGCCAGAACGGAGAGACGAAGTGCGACGACGACGAGCTGCTACGCTGCATGAACGGCGAGTGGGACCTCCTCGAGAGCTGTGACGAGGGCTGCACCGGCAACTACCCACTGGCGGAGTGCGAAGATCCGCCAGCAACCATGACGACCTCGACCATGACCGCCACCGTCACGAGCGGCACCGGCGGCGGCACCTCTACCACCGGCACCGGCGGCGGTACCTCCACCACCGGCACGGGTGGAACCTCCACCACCGGCACCGCTGGAACCGGCGGCACCGGTGGTATGGGCGGCGCCGCAGGTGGCAGCGCCGGGTAGCAGGCGTATGGCCGGCCGCAGCCTCGCAGCGCTTGGCGGCTCCCGCCAGCGCTGCTATTGGGCAGGCCTGCGCCGCCTGAGCCGGTGCAACCGCTTCGAGCACTGAATGGCACGACCTCGCTTCCGCTGGCCCCAAACTTGCTCGCTGATGTTGCTGGTCGCAGCTGGCTCGCTCGGCGGCTGTCACAAGATCTTCGGGGAGTACGAGGTCATCGAAGAACCGCCCCCGCCCCCGCCCCCCACCACGCTGTGCGTCGCGGGCGACCTGCGCTGCGTCGGGCCTTTGCTGTACACCTGCGGCGCCGACCTCCAGAGCTGGACCTACTTGGAGACCTGCAGCAGCGACGCGCGTTGCCTGTCACGCGAGGGCGGCTGCAAACCCTGCGTTTCCGGGGAGCACCGCTGTGAAGGCGCGACGCTCGAGGTGTGCGACGAGGACTTTGGTTGGACTACCGCCGGAGACTGCGGCCATACGGACGCGTGCAACCTGAACTCCGAGTCGTGCCGCCCCTGCACGGAGAACGAACACGTCTGCAACCAAGGCGCGCTCATGCGCTGCTCGTCCGAACGCGCTTGGGTGCTCGTCGAGCAGTGCGCGAACCAGGCCGCCTGCAGCGTCGCGCCGGACAAGACCAGCGGCAGCTGCGCTCCGGTGGATCCGCGATGCACCGCGTCTCTGATGCACGTGTGCGACGGTGCCACGCTGCTACGCTGCAGCGAATCGCGCGATCGCCTGATCCCGATCGAAAGCTGCATCAGCGCGGCGCATTGCAGCGCCGCCGCCGCCGACCAGCAAGCAGAAGCGCAGCTGCTCGGGACCTGCCTCCAAGACTGTGAACCCGATACCCTGCGCTGCGTCGAGGCCGAGCTCCAGCGCTGCTCCACCGACCGCATCTGGATGCCGATGATGGCCTGTGCGTCGCCCGGCGCCTGCAGCGCCACGTCGGGCTGCGAGCCGTGCACCGCCGGGGCGCTCGAGTGCAACGATGCCGAGCTGCGGCGCTGCGCGCCCGAACGCGCCAGCGGTTGGGAAGTCGTCGCCGACTGCGGGGTCGCTCGGCTGTGCAATGCGGCCGAGGGCCGCTGCGAAGCGGGCGGCTGTCCTCGTGCGGGCCAGACCCGCTGCGACATTGGCCCCGAGCGCTGCAAGCCGGATCAATCGGAATGGGACACCATCGATATCTGCGATGAAGACCTGTGCGTGGCGCACGATGCCAAATGCGAGATCCCGGCGTGCGCCAAGGGCGCCCGGCGCTGCTGGCAGGGCAACCTCGAGCAATGCGACGACAGCCTGCGCGGCTGGGAAACGCTCAAAAAATGCGACGAGGACGAGACCTGTTCGCTCGACGGGTGTTCGCGGAGCGGCTGCATGGACGGTGAGTACCGCTGCAACGACGTCTACCGCGAGACCTGCAACGGCGGTAAGTGGGAGCGGGTCGAACGCTGCGCAACGGCGGCGCTCTGCACCGCTGCGGACCAGCCGTGCGCCGCGCCCGCCTGCGAGGCGAAGGCCTACACTTGCACCGACGGGACGCTCCGACGCTGCGAGGCCGATCGCGCGGGCTACGAAAGCAGCCGCGACTGCGAAGACGCCGGGCTGACCTGCGACGCTTACGCGGGCGCCTGCAGGTGAACCCGAGCGCCCTCAGGGCCCGTTCTCTGCATCCCAGCCGAAATCGAAATCCCTGAGCTCTCGCGCGGCGAGCCGGCTTTCGGCTTCGCTGACGCGTCGCCGGAGGTTGGCGAGCTCCATCTCGTGATCGCCGACGAGGCTGGCGATGAAACTGTCGTGTTCTGCGAGCAAGAACTCGCGGTCGCGCACGGCTTGCTCGGCCGCTTCGCCCAAGGCTTGCTCCAAGAGATGTGCACGCGCTTCCAGCGCCTTGACGCTCGTGTTCCCGCTGGGCACCGCGCGCTCGCCGAGCAGCTCTTGCAGCGTGCTGAGCTCGTTCACCAGAGCTTCGTTGGTCTCGCGAGCTGCGCCCACGCTCGCGCCCAGGAACTTGACGCTGCGAAACATCGCGCGCAACGAGGCCTCGGCGCGGACGCTCGCCGTCAGCGCCGCGGCGACGCGTTCCGCCAGCTCGAGGCCTACCGTGCCGGACGCTGGCTCGATCGCCGCGAACTCGGAACTCGGAGCGGGGTGACTTTCTGGGATGGCTTCTGGGTTCGAGGCAGGGGTGCTGACCGGGGAATGGGTAGCTTGCATTTTTCGCCCTCGAGGCTGCGAGGTTGACGTGAGAAACGCTTGTTCGGTTAGTGGCAGCCGCGACCTTAGTCAGGCACACATCCGCTCTCATCGAACTATTGCGAAGCGGTGGAGGCGTGGAGGTTCACTCCGCGCACGGCCGTGCAATTTGGCTAAGGCGCCGGCTTGAATTCCAGCGGGTAGTGCGTCACGACGCGCCCCCCGACCGGCTTGTCGAACTGCAGCGTCTTGGCTTCGCTGACGAGGCACGCGTGCACCTCCACGTTGTCGAGCGTGCTGCGCTCGTCGACGACCTCGGCATGAGGCACGCTGCCCTCTGGCGAGATCACGATCACGAGGGTCACCGTTCCCGCAAGGCCCGGGTTAGCCGCGAGGGCCTTCGCGTAACATTGGTTGAAGCTCGGGCCATGGGCTGCCAGCACAGCGTTGATCTTGGCCGGCGGGAGCCGACCGCGCGTCTGCTCGTCGGTTTCGCGCACGCCGTCTCGGGCCACTTCCGGTGGCGGTGGCGGGGGCTCGCTCGGCGTCGCCGGCTCTGGCAACGGCTCCGGCTCCGTTCTGGTGACCGTCACCTCGGTGCTGGTGGCGGGCGCCGGCTCGGCCTCGGCCGTTTCCGGGCTCTCCGCGTGCAGTAAGTCACAGGCTCCGAGGAGCAGACAGCTCGCCCAGAGGGGCGCGCGATGGAACGAGGTTGCCTTCATCGATCACTCCGGTTGTTGCAAGATGGGCGCGATGCGCGTGACCAGCGCAGCGACGGTGGGTCGATAAGCGTAGTCCGTACGCGTCGCGTCCCGCGTGTTGCGAGCACAGATCGACGAGAGCACCGCGTTGTCGCCGAGCTCTCGAGCGAGCCGCACGTGGCGTTGCCCGGGGTAGGCTTTGCCGCTGTGCTGATACGTCGAGTAGACGCCAGTGTCCGGATCCTGGCACATGGGGTTGTCGGGCGACTTGCCGCGGACCGGATCCGTGCAATCGCAGGGCTGCCCCGGCGGCAGCGCCGCGCAGTCGCGCACCTCGGGTAGAGGGAAGGTACATGCGTACTGGAGGTCATCGTGCCCAGGCAGCGTGCGATCGTGGCCGTTGATGCTGTTGACGACGGGCCACGCGTTGGCCCCCGCGATCGTTTCTCCGGTGATGGGGTGGACTCCGCTGCGCGGCTCGACGGAGGGCAACATCAGCGGATCCAGCGGGGGCGCGAAGCCATCACCGATCACCAGATCCCAAGCGCCGTCGCTGTCCATCTCAGCCGCAGATTTGTAGACGAGACCATCTTCATTGGGATCGAGCAGGCGCAACGGATCGGTCGCGAGATCGTGCCAAGGAACACCCACGATGGCCGTGAAGAACACTGCCGCGGGGGTCCGCGCTGCCGGGCCGCCCCGCTCCAAGTCGACGAACAACGGGTTGTCGACGAGCTCGGAACATGTCCCCGTATCCGCAAGATCGGCGCGTTCCGGACACAGCTTGCTGGCGCTCAGCGCTGCGCGGTAGCGCGCGAGGGGCTGTAAGATCTCCCAGCCAAATCGCCGTTTCTGCTCGTAGCAGCGCAGGTTGGTGTGCTCGGTCGAGACGGGATCAGTGGCGCATGTCGGGTCGGTTTCGCAGCCAGCGGGTGGCGCCACGCCGCACGGGACACAGCACGGGTCGTTGGGGTTCACGTCACACGCACGCGCGCCGCGCTGCAGGGGAATGCGCTCCTGAAAAAACTTCCAATTCGTCGGTTCGATGCGCGGCGAGCAGTCGTCCTCGTCCGAAAGCACGATGATCACCACCACGGAGTCCGGCCGGAGAAACGCGCGGCGTTGGTCGAGCAGCTCGGTATCGATGCCATCCTCCGCGGGGCACTCCAAGCCCGGGTCGTCGGGGCACGGAGTGTACACGAACCCTCGAGCGGGGGCGGGGTCGACCAAGAAGCGATACCAAGCCTCGAGCGGGGCTTCGAAGCCCGACCCCGTCTCGCCCACGGATTCGGTCATCGTCGCCACGTCCTGCTCGAACTCGGTCTGCGGCTGGTTGGGGTTCCAAGCGAGGAACCCGTGTTCCGTCATCCCCGGCAGCCCGAACAGATCCGTGCGGAACGACCCCAACAGGTGAGCCCGGTTGCTGGCTGCCCCGATCACACCTGCCGCCCCCAGCGTCGACGTGACCAGGCCGACGTGCACGTCCGACACCGGTAAGAACTCGCGCTCGAGGAGCTGCCCACTCGGACCCGGGGGACAGGGTTCACCCGCGGCCGGCGTGAGATCGGGGAATTCGCGGCGACTGGCGTCGACACAGTAGGGGTTCGCGAGCCGCCCGATCAGATCGGGGATCGCGAGCTTGAGCAGGCGCTGCTTGTCCGCCATCGAGATCGAGTCATCGACCGACAACAAGATATCGAGCTTGTCGAGTTCGCGCTGAGGCGGCAGCGGTTCGCCAGTCCCCCCTGCGCCGCTGCCACTAGTGGCACCCGTACCGCCCGTCATGGAGGTCGTCTGATCGTCAACCCCGACAGGCAGCGACGAGCGCCCGCCACAGGCTGAGGCTACCAGGGCCGCGGTTACCAGTGCGTTGCGTCGCATGCGCGCGGGAATGTAGCGCCAAGGGCGGCCCCGCTCAAATGGCCGCAACCCTAGGCCAAAGAAGCCAGATGAGTAGCGGTCTCACAGCGCGAAATTCGAGATCAGAGCAAGCCGTCGGAGGACGCCTGCCCACCAAAACTAGCGTGAACAAATCGTCGGTACTGCTGCTCCTGGTTGTGCGGGGGTCGGTTCGGCGGTAGTACCCGGGCATGCACCTGGCGAGATCGGGGATTGTGGGGGCGCTGGCACTTGTCGCGGTGTGCTTCGTAGGCGCGTGTTCGAACACATCGAAGAACACCGTCGACGTGCTCGATTGCGAAGAAGGAGACACGCGCCCGTGCCAGCTCGACGGCTGCGAAGGCTACGCCACCTGCGACGCCAACAAAGTCTTTGGCGATTGCGTGTGCGAGGGTGCCGGCATCGGCGTTACTCAGAGCACGGGCACCGGTCCTTCGGCGGCGACGGGAACTGCTACAGGGGGAACGACGGCGACGGATGGCGACGCTGCCGCGAGTACGACGGCGTCTACTGGGATGGACGCGGGCGGCGCGGCGGGCGGCGACACGGGTGGGGCTGCCGGTACCCAGCACCTCCGGCGATGGCACCAGCACGACCGGCGACATCATCACCCGCGAATGTAGTGAGGGCTCGGAGCTGTGCGGTGACACCTGCACGGCACTCGACGAAGACAACGCCAATTGCGGCGACTGTGGACTCGCCTGCTCGGATGGCGCGAGCTGCAGCGGCGGCAGCTGCGAGTGTCCGGACGGACAAGAGTTCTGCGACGGCGCATGTGTCCCCACCAGCGCCAACCCGGAACATTGTGGGGCCTGTGACGACGCCTGTGGCGACGCGGAGGTTTGCAGCGGCGGCAGCTGCGTATGCCAGAACGGCTTTACCCTTTGCGACGGCGTGTGTGTCGACGTCGCCGCCGATGCCGCCAACTGCGGCAGCTGCGGTACGGAGTGCGGGGCGCTCGAGGTGTGCCTCGACGGCGACTGCGCGACCGATTGCGGCTCCAGCTTGACCGCCTGCGGCCAAAGCTGTGTCGATACCGACACCAACGGTCTGCACTGTGGCGACTGTGACGAGCCTTGCCCCTCCGGTCGGTTGTGTGATGACGGCGCGTGCGTGTGTGCTCCGGGGTTGACCGACTGCGACGGCGCCTGCATCGACACCCGAGCAGATTCGCTACACTGCGGCAATTGCACGACGACTTGTTCGGGCGGACAAGCCTGCGTCTCGGGCTCGTGCGAGTGTCCGGGGGGCAGCACCGAGTGCGACGGTCAATGCGTGAATACCTCGACCAACAGCGGTCACTGCGGCTCGTGCGGGAATGCGTGCGCGGTAGGGCAGGCGTGCTTCGATGGCGACTGCGAGTGTACCGGAGAGCTCGAGTGGTGTGGCTCAGCCTGCGTGGATACGACGAGTAGCGACACGCACTGCGGACGATGCGGCAACCCCTGCACCGGGGGACGCTCGTGTGTCTCGAGCAGCTGCGAGTGCCCCAGCAACCGCACATATTGCAACGGACAGTGTGTCAACACCAGCAACAACGAGAACCACTGCGGGGGATGCGGCGACGCTTGCAGTGCGGACGAGGTCTGCACGGCGGGCAACTGCGTGTGCGCCGCCGGTTTGACCGAGTGCGACGGCGCCTGTGTCGACACTGCGATTAGCGCCGCGCATTGTGGGGGTTGCGATCAGCCGTCCACGGGCACCTGCGAGGGTGGCGACTGCATACTCGCCTGCGAACTCGACGCTGCGGTGGTTCAGAACCTCGGTTTCGTCGGTCCCGACTGCGCTGACTGCACCCAAGACAATTGTTGCGAAGTGGGCAACGCCTGCTGGAATGACGACGACTGTTACGACCTGGTCTTCTGTGTTGCGGTGAGTAATGCCCCGTGCATCGAGGAGGGATTCACCTACGATAGCGCGGGCCTCGCCTGCTTGGCCGAAGAGTGTGGCTCCTATCCGGACAGCGTCTTGATCAAGTTTTTCACGGCGAAGGAGTGCTCCGACGACGCCTGCCCGACGGCATGCGAAGGGCTGTTCGGGGGCTGAGAGGCCAGCGCAGCGCTGGTCCACCGTGTGACCAAACATCACACGTGAATCACGGGCCGAACCCGCGATCGTGCTCGACCGAAGGCGTTCTTCCCCGCGCGCAATTTGCCTCCTTGCAGTCCAGCGGCGGTCGAGGGAACATCGCGGGCACCTTGTTCGCGCCATACCGTAATCTGCTCCAACCCCTGACAGTGCTGGTCCTGCTGGCGCTCGCCGCGTGCAGCAAGCACCCGAGCGCGTCGAAAGCGGACGGCAGCGCGGTGGCATCTGGCTCAGTGGCAGCACCCGCCGCCGCGAGTGCTTTGCCGAGCGCGAGGCCCAGCGTGGTCAGCTCATTCGACCAGCTGAGGCAACAAACTCTGGCCGCGGTGCAGCGTCCTCCGCTCACCCCACCGGCAGACGCCCTTGCCGGGCCGCACGGGGTGCGCTGGCAACTGGTGAGCAATGGGCATGAATCGCCAATGGCCGACGAAGATTCCCTCTCCGCTGACATGGTGGTTTGGACGCCCGACGGTGCCGAGGCCGTGAGCACCTTCAAACGAGAGTTCGCCAGCAGCATCAAACTCACGTCGGTGGGCGAGGAGTTCCGAAACCTATTGAAGCGTTTGCAGGCGCCCGCGGTCGCGAATTACTGGCTCCCGAAGCAAGCACACGCGAGCTGGCGCCCGGAGAGCTGGCCCGACTCGGACGTGGTGCTGCAGGTTCATGTCTACTCAACTGTGCGCAGCACCGAGCCACAGGGGATCCGCTCGACCCAACCCGCCGCGTCAGGTCCTCCGGCAGACGCTACTGCTGCGGCCAATGGTCTCCGCTTCAAAACGCTGGAGCGCGGCGGCGAACGCCCAGTTCAGCGCGCCCGACCGTTCACGCTGGTGTGGACGGGTTGGGTCATCGAAGGGCTGAGCGTGCGGCGCATCAACCGCAGCGAGCGCATCGAAACGACGCTCGACAAGGTGCCCGGCGGGCTCGGCGCGATCGTGGGGGACATGAGGGTCGGCGAGACGCGTCGCATTTGGGTGCCCAAAGCCAAGGCCGAAAGTGTCTCACCACTCGCCAAGAACAAGGAGCTCGTGGTGGATCTTCTGGTTCAGCAAGCCCCTTGATCGACTGAGCTTTTGGCTGCAAACAGCGCCCGATCCGAGACTCTCCAGCGAAGACTCCGTTTGTGCGGGCTGTCGCTGCTGGCGGGCGCCATCACGAGCCTCGGTCGCCCCGGGCTGGAGTGGGTCGCCGTCGCTCTTCCAGCGACCGTGGCATGGCTTTCGCTGGTGCTGCGTGCACCGCGGGTAGCAGATGCATCGCTCGCAGGCCTCTGCCACGGCGCCGCGCTGTTCGCCACGATCTGCATTGGCTCTATCAGCTGGGGTTACGAGGTATTCGCCACGTTCGTCGCCTACGGAACGCTTGGATATTCACTGCCGCTAGCGCTCTGGACGCATTGGGCCTCGCGGCGCTTGTCGCCCCGCATGGCGTTCGCCGGCACCGCAGCTTTGTTTGCTTTGATCATGGACGCTGCGGACTGGTTGTACGCACCGAAGGTCGAGGTCCTGGCGCTGGTACGCCTGGCTCCGTGGTGGCTGGGGGGAGCACGGCTCGTGGGTGCGAACGTGCTCGAAGGACTCTTGGTAGCGGGCCAGGTGGTTGCGGCCTTTGGACTCCAGGATGGCGGCAGCCGCGCACGCCGCGCGTGGGAAGCGTTACGACCTCTGGCCGGGAGCGCCGCGGCGCTCGCACTGCTCAGCCTCACCGCGCGCGCCAGCGCCGCTCCCAGCACAAGGACCCTCAGCGCGGGCATCGTGCAACTCAACGTTCCGGAACACTACTACAGGGCCCGCATGGGCTCGCCGTCGGCTACCGCGCGCCTGCGCGAGCGAATTCGGACGCAGCTCGCGGCGCTCACCAACACCGAGTTACTGGTGTTCACCGAGAGCTACGAAGAGCGCTACGGGCTACTTTTCAGCGCCATCCGGCGCGATTTCGCCGCGCGCAGTGCCTCGCTCGGACAAGCCATCTTGGCGTCCTCCTACTTGGTGGACGCTCGCGGAGATCGCAGCAATGCGGTGGCACTGTTCAGTGGCGGTGTGCTCCGGGGCGTCCACGAAAAGGTGGACCTGGCCCCGTTTGGCGAAGACGAAGTGAGTCCGGGGGCTGACTATCGTCCCCTGCCCATCGATCGCGACTTGTCCGTCGGCGTCATGATTTGCAACGAGGCGGTGCTGCCGAGGGCGAGTCGCGAGCTGGTCGAACGCGGCGCCGGCGTGTTCGCGGACAGCACCGACGACGCAAGCTTCAACGACTCGGTCGTGGTCTTCGAGCACCTGGCGAACGCGCAGGTGCGCAGCATCGAGGTCGGTCGCGACACCGTTTGGGCCAGCAATCGAGGACCCTCGGGATCCATCGATCGCTTTGGCTCGTTTCGCGCCACCACCGTCATGGGCGCCGCACAGCCGAGCAGCGTGCAGCTCGCGAGCTACGTCGATCTCACGCCGTTCGTGAGAACGCGCTGGCTGTGGATCGCGCTCGAACTGTTGGTGCTGGCCAACGCCATCGTCGCTGCGCGGCGGACACGCCAGCGCCGCTCGTTCGACGTGACTACGACGGGGCCAGCGCTGCGTCCGCTGGTCGCCGGTGTGTGCACCGCCGGGCTCGTGACGGTGCTGTCACCAGCGCTGGTGCGATCTCGACACGGTAACCAGACCACCGCGTGGTCCGCCATTGCAGAAACGCTGACCCCGCGCTTCCCACTAGGTGAACGCGGTGCCTACGCTCGCTTCACTACGAACCCGAACGACACGCTGCGCGGGGCGCTCGCCTACCTGCTCAGCTACTACGGCCCCGACATCGGCGTCACCGAGCTACCAAGTCCGTTACCCCAGCCGAACGCCGCGAGCATTCAGCGCTACCTCGAAGACCATTTCGGTGTCGAATCGCGCGTGGTCGCACTCGGCGAGCGGGCACCGACGGCCGCCGCGCTGGTGCAACGTCGCGACGGAAAGTACGCCGTGATCGCAGCCAGCAAGGGCCCGACGTTCTTCTTCTTCCCCGAGAACGGCGCGAGCGGCACCGTCCCCTTTGCGAGCCTGCTGCCTTCCCTCACCCCGAGCGCCCTGGTGCTCGCCCAGGACCGAGGGCTAATGGCTCACTGAAATGCGCGAAGGCCCGACCGTTTTGCGGCCGGGCCTCGTTGTTGCGGTGTCGCAGGGATCGCTTACTGCAGACAGACCGCATGCGCCACGACGGTACATCCGGTACCACCGCAAGCGCAAACCCAAGAGTTCGTTCCGGACTTGGCTACGGCCGGGTACGACTGCATGATCCAGTCCGAAGCGTCGGTGACCGCGCAGCCGCCGCTAACGATGTTGCCGCCGCTCAGGCAGGAGTTCGACTGCGACCCGGCCGCCGCGGCCACCGTGGGGCGACGATCCACGATGTCCGTGAAGTCGACCTGACCGACCCAGACACCCGCAGAGTTGATGACCTGAGCGCCGTTGACGGTGAGGTTGTTCGCCGTGAGGCCACCGGTGACGGTGAGACCACCCGAGGCCGTGACGGCGCCGGTGAAGGTACCCGCGCCGGTTTCGATCGAGGAGGGGGTGATGTCGCCGGTGACGTTCACCGCCGTTTGTGCGTTGGTCGCATTCTCGGCATTCTCGGCGTTGGTCGCATTGTCGGAGAGGCCGGCCTTCATTGCGAACGGAACGCTCGTGAGCAGCTGGCGAGGCGTCATCTCGTCGTCGCTGCCCACCTGCACACCCAAATACAGCGTTGTTCCGCCGTCGAACAGGTTGGCGGGGAAGGCCTCGGACTCACCCAGCTGCGCGGAGAAATAACCGTCCTCGGTGCTGATGTCCTGGGTCTCGCTCCACAACGCAGTGCCGCCGTCCGCAGTATCGTAGATCGAGAAGGTGAAACTGATCTCCCCGTCCGGTACCGCGGCGCCCGACGAATCGAGCAAGCGACCCTGCTGGGTGAGCGCTTCGGGGACGTCGGCGGCTGCCACGCCGCTGAAAGTGAGCGCGGCGACCGCGGCTGCTTGGACCAAGTTCTTCAAGAATGCTTTTTGATACGTCATCGTGTTCGAACTCCCTCGTGCCTCTCGATCGATTTCCTCAAATTTCTGAATTTATTGGGGTGGTTACCCGGCGTCAGTACATCGCTCCGACGAGACCACCGCGAAGCTGATAGCTGGCGGACGACATGGTGCGGTTACCGGGGCTATTGCCGCCCACCAGCACCAGGTTGAAGTTCTGGCTGGACGACAGGTTGCCATTGGACGTGAACCCCATGCCGGGCTTCGACTCTGTCGGCTCCGGCGGGCTGCCGGCTTCTCCACCATCGCCTACCGAACCGCCAGCGCTCGAGCCACCGGCACTCGAGCCACCTGCGCTCGATCCACCTGCGCTCGATCCGCCGGCATCCGAGCCGCCTGCGCTCGAGCCGCCAGCGCTAGAGCCACCGGCACTCGAGCCACCGGCACTCGAGCCACCGGCACTCGAGCCACCTGCGCTCGAGCCACCTGCGCTCGATCCGCCAGTGCCGCCAGCAGCACCCGTGCCTGCAGTTCCTCCATCACCACCGCCGCCGCCACCACCCCCGCCACCGCCGCCGCAGGCTGCGATGATCAAAGCGACGCCACAGAATAAACCAAGTTTGCGACTCAAAGCTCCGCCTCCGTGTCTCGCGACTCTATAACGGGTCTCGTGATCCAGGAACACTCCAAAGTGATACTGCACCAATACGGTCGCAGCTCTCCTCACAACCACCCAGGTCACCTGGGCATGAAAGAACAGTGCTTCGCCGGTGCAGTCTCACGAACCCTCAACGGCTCGCTTTCCCCATCCGCAGTTTGGGAAAGGCGCCGCTACCGTGGAGGGACGGCACGTTCACCGAAGAGGATAAGCGGTCGGCGGCGAAAAATTGGCCCACAGTTACCCACCTGCACGACGCACTCGGTGAACTTTGATCACCAGCCGACGGTTACCGACTCGGGGCAGGAACCGCCGAGCGAAGCTGGGGCGTGAGAGGAGGTGCGGCTCCTGGTTTGGCGCTGCGGCCCAGCAGCTGGCGCACGTGCGCCAAGCGTGGATCGTCAGGCCGCGCGATCTGCTCCAGCTTGCGCAGGTGATTCGCAGCTTCGCTGGTGGCACCGATCAGCTGTGTCATCAATGCCAGTTGGTAGCGCGCCTCGACGTGCTTGGGCTCCAACCGAAGCGCCTTCAGGTAGCCCTCACGCGCGGCGCGGTACTTGTTCGCGTGCTGCCCGGCTCGCGCCGCATGAAACACGCTGGCTAGGTCGTCAACCGCTTCGGGCAAGAGCTTCTCGAAGCATTGGCGCGACAGTTCGCTCTCCGCGGCTTGGAGCAGCGCCTGGCACTGGGTGCGGCGCGCAGAAAGGAGCTTCGGCTGAGCTTGAAGCGCTCGCGCCGCCAGCTGTTTGCCCTGCGCCACTTGGCCCTCGAGCACTAGAAGCTCCGCCTCGCTGCCCTGCCAAGCCGCCGACGTGCGGCAGTCCGCGGGTGCATCGGCGACGGCCTTACGCGCCGACGCCAGTTCGTAGCGTGCCAGCGCGTGTTCGAGTCTCGCGAGAAGGGCCGAGCAATCCGCGGCCCGAGGCGCCGACGCGCCTTCGAGCCCGCGGTTCGGCGTGACCAAGGTGTACACGATGGCGCCAGCTCCCAAAGCCAGGGCGAGCGGTACCACGAAGCGATTCGAGCTTTTGTTGAGGCTCGCTGCGCCGGGCTTGGGTTTCGGGTCGCCGGTAGCGTCTGCGCGCATGTCGGCGGCCGGGTCGCTGGACTTGGACCCCTGCTCGGATTTCTCGTCGGCCATCTCTCGGCTCACCGCACAACTACTGCCCGCTCGTCATTCGGGACAGTCGATAGGTAGCACGATGCGAGTTGCCAGCGTGTCGGGGATCAACGTAGACGGGGCAGCAAACTCGGTCCGCGCGGCGATCGAGACCCCGACGCCGTTTCGCGCGGTGGTGAACGCGCGCACATATGGGAACGCCAGCGGCTCTTCCGCGCTGTCCGCAGGCTTGTAGCTCACGATGATCTGTTCTTCGAAGGACTCGTAGGCCACCTGTTGCCCCTCGTGCCCGAGGTTGACGGAATTACCCAGAGCTCCGTCGAGGTTGAAAGCATACAGCTGCCCTTGGGAGACCTTGGTGAAGGCAGCGACTCGGTTGCACTCCGAAATGGCGAGGCCCCCGACCGCGTCGCCCGCCGTTGGGTCGAAATCGGTCAGAGCGCCTGGATCGCGTGGATCCGCCACCGCGACGTAGATGCGATTCTCGTCGTTCGGCGACGCGATGTGCATCTCTTCCTCCAATCGCGCGGTATAAAACGCGGACGGGCCACCCATCAGGGTCCCGGCCAAAGCGCTGATGTCGACCGGCACACCGACGACCTCCTGTGAGCCGAGGAAGATTGGCTGCGCGACCAGGCTGCAACCACTCAGATCCTCCGTACTAGTGCAGTCTTCGGCCAGCATGACGTCGACGATGCCGCCAAGCGCTTCGCTGTCGTTCGGCTCACCCCGAGCCCCGGTGATGCCGATCGTTCGCCCCGTGGGCACGTAGTCGTTCGCGACCAGTCGGATATTGCTCAGGTCGCTCGTGTCCAGAACCGTCAGACCTTCGACCGGAACGCTGTTTTCGAGGTGATACGACAGATACACCAAACGATTGTTGAGCACCGTGAACTGATCCGGGCGCGGCGGTGGGATCGCGGTGAGCTTCGAGATGGTAGTCCACTCGTTGTCCTGGTCGTCGAAGCGCCGCACCTCCAGGTTGACGGGGATCGCCGGATCGGGAGGAAACTTGGCCGACGTGAAGATGAACCACGTGTCCTTGCCGGGAGCGCCGTCGTAGGCAATGCCACCCACCCGCAGCTCTTCCTGGGCGAGGCGCTCGCCGGTCGCGGCCGAAAGCACGGTCAATACCGATTCGCCGCTTTCGGTGTCCACGCCACCGACGGTGACCAGACCGATAGTCGGAGGCGTCACGCCGGTGCCCCCGGTGCCACCAGTGCTGCTGCCGCCGCTACCGCCACTGCTGGTGGCGCCGGCCGTGCCGCCCTCACCCGCGCTCGAGCCGCCCGCCCCGCCACCGTTCGCGCCCCCTGCGGTCGATGTGGCACCGCCCATGCCGGTCCCGCCGACTCCAGCGCTGCCGCCTTCGGTGCCGCCGGTGGCCGTACCGCCGCCGGCTTCTGTCCCGCCGGCAGTGGTGAGCTCGCCCGCGCTTCCGCCAACACCGTCACCACCCGTGCCCCCGGCGCCGTCGGCGGGCAGCACCTCATCGGGCTTGTTGATGACCGAGCACGCAAACAACCAACAACTAGCGATCGCTGACAGGGTCCCGCTCGTCCTAAGCATCATCGGAGCAGCACTTTCTATCGGCCGGCTTTCGAATTCAAGTCCAAGGTGTTCTTTGCAGGGTCGACGGACGCCCTCGGCGCGGCGAAATTCAACGACACCCCCGGGTCGATCCCGTGGCCGAGGCAGCGCGGGGTCGCCGTCGCCACGAGCTGACGCGGAACGCGAAGGTCTTTGGGACGGTCACCAAAATCCGCCAATGGCGCCGCGATGCGGTAGACACGCAGCTCAGCCGGGCAGGGCCAAGCATGCTGGCGTTGGTACTTCTGCACCAAATACACCGTGTAGCCAGCCCAGACGCGCGGCTCGAGAGGCGCGAGCGCCAGCCGCACGCTCAAGAGCCCCTCGCGAGCCTCGGTGAAATAGCGCCAACCTGGACGAAACGCGCCCTCGGCGTCGAACGGCTCCAGCGGCGCTGACTTACCATCCGGACTGGTAGCTTCATAGTAGATCAGGCGAACCGGCTCCAAGAAGAACCGACTGTTCCACACATCGTAGTAGGCAAACCCAGCGACGCCGCGCGTGTAGGCGGACACGATCGGGGCGCCGGCGAGCGCCCGCCCCAACGGCAGCCCGAGCGCCATCAACAGGTAGCCGCTGAAGACGAGCGCGAGCGCCGACAGATGGCCAGCAACGAAGGTGCGGACGCGCCGCGTGGCCCCGGCGCGGACCTCGCCGGCCCGCGTCCCTGCGTCACGCTCACCCGGCGCCCGGAACGGCGGGTCGTCGACGAACAGCAGCAGCGACACCGTCGCCATCACCGTGAACAGGCCGACGCGGAGCGTGAACCACACCCCGAGGTTGAAGACGAGCGCGCTCAAAAGCCCCCAGGCTCGCAGCCGGCGCACCGCCAAGAGCACGGGGAAACCGAGCTCCCACACCACGATCGCCCAATCGACCACGCTCATGAGCCTCGGACTCGTGAACGCGACCCCCGGTGTGAAGTGGGTGAGCAAGGGATGCTTCAGGGTGTCGGCGAACGCCCGACCCGAGGTCCACGACGCGTCGGTGAGCTTCGCGAGCCCCGCGCTGAAATACACCGAGACCAGATTCAGCTGCGCGAGCCGCTTGGGCCAAGCCAGAGGGTGCGCAGGAGCTGCCCAGCCCAAACGTCGGTCGGCGCTCAGGCGCGCGTCGCTCTGCATGAACGCAAGGTAGAACCCGGAGGCGTGCAGCAGCCAGTCAGCGGCGTGGGGCGCTGCGAACCCCCGGAGACCGAAGAAGTATATCAGCGCGAGCAGGTTCGTGATCGCGGCGGCGCGCGCGCGCACGCCGAACGCCAGGAACACCGCGGCGATCACCCACACACCGAATACCGCCTGCACCGTTCCCAGCGAATACGCAGCATCGATGGGCGTCGGGGGATGCACGCCCTGATTCGAGAACAAGAGCTCGAGCTTTTGCGCCAGCTCGACCTGTTCGATCAAGAGCACGCACGCGTAGCCCACGCGAAACCAGGCCTCGGCGCGACCCGATGTCGCCGCGAAGAAGAAGCTCCGGTACGCTCGGCTCAACCGCCCTGGCAAGGAAGCCTCGTGCACCGTTGGGCCGATCTACTTGACCAAAATGGCGTCGATGCTCGCCAGCTCGTCGGCGGTGAAACCGAGCTGCGCGAGCGCACCCACGGCCGCCTCGATCTGCTCGACGCGGCTGGCGCCGATCAAGGCGGAGGTCATTTCCGGATGACGCAGCACCCACGCGATCGCCATCTGCGCCAGGCTCTGCCCGCGCGCCCGGGCCACGTCATTGAGCTTCTTGACTCGCCCGAGCATGGTCTGAGTCAGCGACTCGCGCTCCAAGAATCCGTGCGGCTGGGCCGCGCGCGAGTCTTCGGGCACACCGCTCAAGTACTTG
>JAICQQ010000220.1 GCA_025937785.1 Polyangiaceae bacterium | reverse complement strand
GTGGTGCTCGAACACGGGGCGCTCGTCCCGAACTGGGGCAGATGGCGCTTCGACATGGTGCGCGCCGCGGGCTTGGGCGTCCCGCGTGGCGGGCTAGAGCTGCTCGCGCGTCGCCTGGAGGCGCTGCGCCCTAACACGCTCGAAATGCTTTTGACCGCAGCAGTGCAGGGGTCGACCTTCGATGTCCCGCTCTTGTGCGACGCGATGGCCGCACCTGAACCCGAGGTCAACGCGATGCTGGCGGAAGCCTGCGGCGCCACCCTCGTCGAGAGCGTAGCTGGAGAGTACGGGTTTGTTCACGACTCCGTCCGCGAAGTGCTGTTGAGTCGCATCGATTCGGTCAAGCGGCGCGAACTCCACCAGCGCGTCGGCGATGCCTTGCGACGGACACTCGACGGGCCACCCGGTGCTGCAGCGATAGGGGCGACGCCCCCAGGGTCGATGCCAGCGCTGAAGGGTGGGCTGATCTATGCCGTGGCCGCGCATCATGCAGCGGGCTTGCGAGACCAATATCCGCGCCGGGTTCTCGACAGTTGCGTCGCCGCGGGGCGCCTGGCTTTTCAGACGTTCGATAACGAGTTGGCGTTGCGTTACTTCCGCGAGGCGGAGCGCGCCGCAGCGCAACTCTCGGTGGTGCTTCCGCTCGAAGTACGGCTGGAAATCGCGGAAGCACACCTGCGAACCGGCGACGTCGAAACCAGCCTGGCCATATTCAGTGAAATAGTGGAAGCCAGCGATGACGCTTTCACGCGCGCTCGCACGTTGTCTCGAATAGCGTTCATCCACGCACACCACAACAGAAAAGAGGCATGGGAAGCGTTCGAGCAAGCCTTCGAAACTCTCGGTGCTCGTCCTCCCTCCGGGGGGTTCTGGGCTCTGTTGGTCGCCGTCTGTTGGTGGTTGCGCTGGATGCTCGGTCGTTGTCGTCCGCCGATGGACCCAACCGAGCGCACGCGCCTCGAGGTTCTATCGCAGCTCTACTACCAGGTGATTCGCTTGGCGGTCAACGAAGGGAAACTCGGCTGCGTCCTTGAAGTCACGTTGAGAAGCCTGGTTCCTGCCGAGCGGCTGGGGTCGTCCGGGGAGCTTTGTAATGCGTATTTGATGTACAGCTTCGCGTTGACGTCCCTTGGCGCGCGTGGGCGCGGGCGAGTCTACCTCGACCGGACAGAGGCAATCGCTCGCGCGACGAACGATCCATCCATCTACGCGCATATGCTGCAGGTGCACGTAGTGGTTCTGGCTTGGGCAGGCGACATCATCGGGGCGGTACATGCCGCGAGTCGCTCGCTGACCGAGTATGGCCGCTGGCGCGAGCTGAGCGAGTTCTGTCTCACAATCTACAACCTGCAACAGATCGAAGGACTGCGCGGGCGCTGCCGCGATGCTTGGAAGTGGGTCGAGCTCGCTGTCTCACGGCTCAAGCAACAAAACGAAGGGCCGGGAGTAACCATCGAGTACATCGAGGATATCGTTCGGGCTGCGCTCATGGCACAAGGGCGGGAACGCGAGGCGGATGCGCTGCTCAGCCGATTGCGGGAGACCAAGCGCGTAGGAGTCCCGCGAGCCATTGCGGGCGTGGCCAGCTATGGGGCGGATGTCCGACTATTCACCGAGTGCGGGCGCCTCGACGAGGGCTTCGAGGCGTTGGTAGCAGAGATCGAGGCCAAACGCTTCGACCCGAAGCGAGTTCATCTCGAGATGACGGAGTACTACGTGCACGTAGCTCATGCGCGAGTGCACGCGCTGCTCCGCGCCTCGGAAGGCCAGAAGGCGAGAAACCTGGCGAACCTGCGGCGAGCGTTGTCCGATCTGAAGAAGTCCGCGCGCATCCCGTTGATCGAGGCGCACGCGCTGGTCGTGGACGGTTTTCGGGCTTACTTCGAGGGGGATCTGGCGGGCGCGTCGCGTCTCTTGGCGCGCGCAGAGCAACTCGGGCAACAGCAGGCGGCCCCTTGGGTACTTTACAGCGTTCACCGCGCTCGAGCTCACATGGCACGTTCGCGCGGTGAACTCGAAGCGGCCCACGATCAGGCTCGGTTGGCCGAAGCAATGGCGAAGGAACACAGGGCTGTCTACCGATTGCGTTGGATCCGGGAGGAGTTCCAGTTGCGAGCGGCGACACGTTCGGGGCTGGACGGATCACCCGCAAGCTCGTCCTCCGAGGCCTCCGATGTCGACCTCAGCAATGAGCGCTTGAGGCCGCGGTCGCGCGCATATCTGCGATCGTTGGTTCGTATCGATCAGCAGACGGACCTCACTCGGGAGCATCAGGCGAAAGCCGTTATCGACGAACTTGTCGAGAGCCTGAGCGCAGATCGTGGGTTCTTGTTTCTCGCGCACTCCTGGCCCGAGTTGGGCGATTCGGACCCGGTGGCCGGGCCTGGCAAAGCAAGTCTCAGAGTCGTCGGCTTGCCGAGCGAAGCTGGCATCGAGCATCGGTTGGACCTCGTCGCAGCGCGTAGCGTGCGCGGCGTGGACGTCGACGACACCAACTACGATACCGCACTGGTCGAGGATCTGTTCTCACTCGGAGAGTCCTACGACACCGAGTATGGAGAGCTGGGTGCAGCAAGCACGGTGTTTTTCGAGGGGCGGGCCGTCCTGGCGGCACCGATCGTCATGCGCCGGCAGCGGATCGGAGTGGTCTACCTCGATCGTCCCCGACGATTGTGGCCATTCTCGACTCAAGACCGGGACACCCTGTTGGCGCTTGCGGATCAAGTTCCTCTCGTTTTCGAGTTGGGTCGGACGCTGCGCGCGCGTGGTCGTGCGGAACAAACTCAACGGAGTGCCGAAAAGCTGGAGGCTATCGGTAGACTTGCCGGAGGAATTGCGCATGATTTCAATAACATGTTGTCCGTGATAGTTTCGTCCACGGAACAGATCCTGGCGCGCGATCTGCCTAGCAACGTCGTAGAAGAAACCAACACGATCCAGAGCGCCGCGCGTCGTGCACGGGACTTGACGCGCCAATTGCTCTCTTTTTCACGAGGCCAGTATCTGAATCTCAGCGTTGTCGACCTCAACTCGTTGATCGAGCGGTTGGCGCCCATCTTCAGGCGACTGATTGGCAACTCTACGCTCGAACTGGATCTTGGGAGCCAGCTTTGCCCGGTAGAGGTGGACCCTGCCCAGGTCGATCAGGTGCTGACGAACCTCGTGGTCAACGCCGGCGACGCTATGGTGCGAGGAGGTGTACTCACCATTCGAACCCGCACTGTCATCGTGCACGATGGCCAAGACTATCCGCGGAACGTTCAGCCGGGAACCTACGCTCGTATCGTGGTCTCAGATACCGGCGAAGGAATGGATCTTGCCACGCTGAACCACGTGTTCGAGCCATTCTTTACGACTAAGGCTTCTCGGTCAGGAACTGGTCTAGGGCTCGCGACGGCCTATGGGATCATTACACAGGGAGGCGGGAACATCAGCGTCGAGAGCAAGCTAGCGCATGGGACTAGCTTCACGATTTTGCTGCCCGCGGCCAAACAGCGCTCGAATGCGGTGCCCCCGCCTGCGCCGCAGCGGGATTCCAAGGAGGCACGGACGATCCTCTTGGTCGACGATGAGCCGCTCGTCAGAAAAGCGACGAGTCGTTTGCTGCGATCCATGGGCTACACCGTTCTAGCGGCGGAGTCGGGCGAGGTGGCGCTGGCCCTAGCGAATCAGCACTTGGAGGACATCGACCTCGTGTTGACGGATGTCGTGATGCCCGAAATGAACGGCCTGGACCTCGCCCGCGAGCTGAGTCGTCGCAGCCCATCGCTGAAGATCCTGTTCATGTCGGGCTTTACGGACGGCGTTCTTGCGGAACGCGGTGTCCTGAAACCAGGGGTCTTGTACCTTCAGAAACCAATACAAAAGGACGAGCTTGCTAGATGCTTGGCGAGTGCGTTCGGGCAAGAATCTAACTGACGACTAAGTGCTCAGCATGCTTTGCAACCGTCCGAGAGCGTAGCTCTGCGCCGTGCGCTTGGCGCTCTCCATCAAGCTCTGCCGACGAACTACCTCGCTTGCCGGCAACGCTTGCGCCAAGTAGTAGTCGGACCAGGCCTGATAGATGACCGAACCGGCTCGCATACTTTCATTTCTGGCAACTTCGAGTCATTGTACAGCATTCTCGGGCTGTCCGCGCACCAGACTAAGCCGTCCGAGCCAATATATCACGGGCCCAAAGTACACGGAGCCCGTCCCGCCGGCGGCATGCCTATCCTTGTAGCCATGGAGCATTTGGAAAGCAGCGTTGGCGGCGGGGACGTCGCGCTGAGAGCAAGCGAGGTCCGCGATGCTTACCATTGCTGGAAGGAAGTTCCTATCCAGCGGATCGTGCGGGTGAGTGGCACGAGCAAGGTATTCTCGGGTGGCATCGCGTCCCTGAGAATACAAGCGCGCGCGTGCGACGACTGGCACGAATGCGTGAAAGTTAGGGGCGACCGCAAGAACGCGATCCCCGCCTTCAACGACGTCGTAGAGGATACGAACGGCTTCTTCATCTGCACACTCCACTCCGATCTGGAAAAGCTGAATTAGCATGTGAGTGAAGCCCGCGAGTCCTAACAGATTCTGGCCAAGACTCCCAGCCTCGCGAACGACTCGTTCGGACTCTCCCAGAGACCCCGCGAGATAAAGCCGAGCCGCGTGCAATACTTTGGCCCGCCAAAGTTGTTGTGGTGCGCTGATGATTGCTGCTTGTTTTTGGTAGGTGGCTACGGCGCGCTCGTATTCCGAGGCTCTACCTAGCTCGAGTGCGGCGTGAGCTCGCCACAGGTATCCCTCTAGCTCATTCTCAGGCGACCGCAGCGCCACGGCGAGGGCGAGCATTTCCTCGGTCAGATCAACTTCGGTGGTGCCGTCGGTAAACCGTGTATAACAGAGCAGTGCTCCGCGCAATACCTCTAGGCGCGCACGCCGGTCCGTGGTGTGGCGCGTAAGAGTCAAAGCTTCCTGAATCCATGAAACGCGCTCGCTGAAAGGTGCGGTGAACATCGTCGACATTGCTCTCGCGACCTGGAGCTGCGCAAATGAGGCGTCTTTTTCTCGGAGGTGCGGGAGCGCTTCGCTAATGCGTGCGTGAAAGGTAGGATCCACGCAGGCTGCGTCGCCGCGCAGCTGAAACCAGATCAGTATGGCTCTGCAGAACAGGTCATAGTAGCCACGGGCCCGTGTGAGTTCGAATGTTCGTTCGAGCGTCGCTGCGCAGCTGCCGACCTCCCCTGCAATGAACTGTGTGTGCCCCAGAGCGAGTAGAAGCTCCGCGTACTTTCGCGGATCGGCCGCCCCCAAGTCGAGCACCTCCAGCGCGCGTTCGTAGTAGTTGGCCGCGCGCGCGTAGGCGTGCCGAGCGCGCGCCCATTCGGCGGCCTTCTGCGCGTGTGCCGCTGCAGCTCCGAGCTCGACGTACGGCACGGCTTCGAGGAAATGGTGGGCAGTCTGCACGATGCTGTCGGGTTGTGATGCCAGCTGGTCGGCGAAAGCGTGCGCGAATGCGGCGTGCCGCTTTTGGCGCTCGGGAAAGCTGAGCTCGTTGTACAGAAGCTCCCGGTGGAGGGCGTGGGCGAAGCGTGCGGAACCCTCGGCAGCAGGCTTGAGGATGCCGTGATCGTGAGCCTGCTCGAGGCGGCGCAGCAGGTTGCTCGGTGGCTCACCCGTGACGGTCGCGAGGATCGCGGTGGGAAACTCTTCGCCGCAGACGGCGGCGGTTCGCAGCAGCTGGAGCGTTGGGTCGTCGAGCAGATGGAGCCGCCGTCCGAGGATCTCTTTGACTCGAGCGCGCGACGAGGACCCCGGTTCGGAGCTCGTGGTGAGCGTGGTGGCGTTGCAGGTCCAGGTCGGTAGCTCGTCAACGAGTGCCTGCACGAGTAGGGGCAGCCCCTCAGTCGAGAAATGGAGGGCCTCGACGACAGGCTCGGACAAGGGAGTGGGACTGGCGTCGGAGAGCCATTGCCGCAGGTCGGCGAGCGGCAGCCCATCGAGGGCTAGGCCCTGAAAGCGTGGAAGCGACCCTCCAGCGACTGCGCCCAGGATGGGGCGCGAGGCGCCTTCGGTACGGCGGAAGGTTCCCAGGATCATCAGTTCGGTGTCCGCGGTCTCGCGCGCAATGACCTCGAGCAAGTGGAGGGCGGCGTCATCGGCGAGGTGCAGATCTTCGAGCACCAGGGTGAGCGGCGCCTGTTGGGCGGCGCGGCGCAGGAAGGTCGCGATGGCAGCGAGCACCGACTGTGCGCGCTCATGACTTTCATCGGCGGCGCCTGCGGAGCGTGCTCCGAGTGCTTCGCAGAGCTCGGGGGCGACCAGGACCAGGTCGTGCTCCAGGTCGCGCGCGAGCGGCTCAATCACGGCGGGATCTCGGGTTTCGGTGTAGCGGTTCAGTACCTCCGGCCAGGGCCAGAAGGGCGGGGCCGACTGCCCTTCGCGGCAGCCGCCCCAACACACTTCCCAGCCGGCCTGGCGCTGGTGTGTCGCGAACCACTGGGCGAGGCGGGTTTTGCCCACGCCGGGTGGACCATGGAGCAACACGACACAGCCGTGGCCGGAGCGTGCCTCGTTGGCGGCGAGGTGCAGGTGCTCCGTTTCTCGTTGCCGGCCGAAGAAGGGTCGTCGGCCCACCACGGAGCGGCGCCCAGAGGGCGGCGCCTCCACGTGCGAACCGAGGTCGCGCTGCTGCCCGAGGAAGCGATAGCCCTTCCCATGCACGGTCTCGATGAACCGAGGGGCCTTCGGATCCTCGCCGAGTGCGGCGCGCGCCTCGCGGATCGCTTGACGCAGGGCGGCGCCCGATACCGTCATTTCTTTCCACACACTTGTTCGAAGCTCATCCTGCGTCACCAAGCGCTCTCGATGCTTCACCAGGAACAGGAGTATTTCGAGCACGCGCGGTTGGACATTGATCAGGGTACCGTTCCGCCGCAGCTCGAAGCGCTGTTCATCGAGTTCGAACTGCCCAAACCGAATGGACATGGCGTGACCTTACTGCGTCTGACCGCGGGCACCGCCCCGGATCTGCAGCGAAAGCCTGATGATTTGGGCCAAAAACCCCGCTGCGCAGAATCGGCCCGAGCGCCAAGCGTCCACTGGAGTTGACATCCAGTGGGCCCAAGGGGGGAACCCTCGTGCAAAGTAAAGAGAGTTGCTCACGAAAAGATCACGATCTGCTCACGTTCCGCTGAAGATTCGGCGCGCTTGGTCCTGATAGAGCACTCCATCGCGGCGCGGGTTGTCTGCAGTGTCCGCACCCCAGGGAAGGACCGGGACGTATGGCGTGGTTTGGCTTCAAGAGTTGGCTCGCAGTATTGGCATGCGTGCCGCTTGCCGTCGGCTGCAGCAGTCCCGAGGAGCCGCCGAGGCCGGCACCGCTCCACTCGGTGGGTCGACTCGCTCAACCGCTGACGTCGGACGAGCTGAAAGTACTGGGATTCGAGCAATCCAGCGACTGGCAGTCGATCTGGAATCCCGCGACTCTCGCGCAGAACGGCACCTTCCACAGTCAGGGGCAATTCTCCCTGAAGATCAGCAATATCGGCTACACGGCCGTGCGTCACCTGCAGCCGCTCACCAGCGACGGCACCAGCTTCGACGTGGTGGGTTACGACATCCGGATCCCGCCGTTGAACGAGCAAGTCAACCCGTGGTGGTTCGGAGATACCTGGCTCTACATCGACGCGCCGTCGAAGGGCATTCACCAGGTCACGCTCGGGTCGAAGCCGCTCGCGAACCCCGGCCAATTCACCCGCGTCGAGTTCCCGATGCCTTCGTGGATTCGTACTGCACTGTCTGGAAATTACAGCGACCTCAAGTTTACCATCGCGGTCAACACGACCCCGGGCAACGGCGCCCACTACCTCGACCGGTTTACCCTCGGTCCCGGCACCTGCCAGCCCCAAGACGACAACAACCCCTGCACGGAAGACACTTGCAACGCTGCCGGCCAGCCCATCCATGCGCCAAAACCGGCAGGCACCAGTTGCAGCGACGACGATCAGTGCAACGGCTCCGAGATCTGTAACGCCACCGGCGTCTGCCAACAGGGCACTCCCCCGCTCATCGACGACGGCAACCCGTGCACGACGGACAGCTGCATTCCGGCTTCCGGCGTCACCCACATTCCGGTTGCCACCGGCACTAGCTGCGGCGACGGCAATACCTGCAACGGCGACGAGATCTGCAACGCCGCTGCGGAGTGCACCCCAGGCTCGGAGGCCTCGATCGACGACGGCAACCCCTGCACGGCCGACAGCTGCGATCCAGTAGCAGGCGTCCAGCACGTCCCGCTTCCGTCAGGCACCGCCTGCGCGAACGGCGACGCGTGCGACGGCGCCGAAGTCTGCGACGCCAGCGGCACCTGCCAGTCGGGTGCGCCGCCCTCCGTCGACGACGGCAATCCGTGCACGGCCGACACCTGTGACTCGCAAGAGGGGGTGCTGCACGTGCCCGTCTCCGCCGGAACGAGCTGCAGCGATGCGAACGCCTGCAACGGACTCGAAGCTTGCGATGGCGGCGGAAGCTGCGCTCCAGGCACGCCACCCCCGATCGACGACGGCAACCCGTGCACGGCCGACACCTGCGATCCCGTTGCCGGTGTCGTGCATGTCCCAGTCTCGGCGGGCACGTCGTGCGCAGACGCTGACCTGTGCAATGGCACGGAGCTCTGCAACAGCGCCGGCGTCTGCGTGGCCGGCGCGCCCTCGACCATCGACGACGGGAACCCGTGCACGGCCGACAGCTGTGACCCGATCACGGGCATCGCCCACGCTCCCCTGCCGGCAGGCTCCAGCTGCAGCGACGACACCGTCTGCAACGGGGCCGAGACGTGCAGCGCGTCGGCCGTCTGCGAACCCGGCACCCCGCTCGATCCCGACGACCAGAACCCCTGCACGGAAGATGCCTGCGATCCTGTCGCTGGCGTGCAGCACCAACCGACCCCCGGCGCCAGTTGCGCCGACAGCGATGTCTGCAACGGCGCTGAAGTCTGCAGCTCTGCCGGCACCTGCGTAGCGGGCACGCCGCTCGATCCTGACGACCAGAACCCCTGCACGGCAGACAGCTGCGATCCCGTCAGCGGTGTCGCCAACATCCCTGTCGCGGCCGGCGCCAGCTGCGCCGACGGCGACGTCTGCAACGGCACTGAGCTTTGCGACGACAGCGGTAGCTGCGAACCGAGCCCGCCGCTGGATCCCGATGACCAGAACCCCTGCACCGGCGACAGTTGCGACCCAGTCGAGGGCATCCAACACATGCCCGAAGCCGCTGGCACCAGCTGCAGCAGCGGCGACGTCTGTCTGGGCGCTGCGGTCTGCGACGGCGGCGGCAGCTGCGAACCCGGGGCACCGCTCGATCCCGACGACGGCAACCCATGTACGGAAGATAGCTGCGACCCGGTAGCCGGCGTCGTGCACAGCCCCGTCACCGACGGAACCGTCTGCAACGACAACAACGCCTGCACCCAAGCCGACACCTGCCAAGCCGGCAGCTGCACGGGCGCCGACCCCGTCGTTTGTACGGCACAGGACCAGTGCCATGGCGTCGGCAGCTGCAACCCGGCGACGGGCGCTTGCAGCAACCCGGTGCTCGCCGACGGCACCGCGTGCGACGACGGCGACGCGTGCACGGTCAGCGAGACTTGCAGCGCCGGTAGCTGCGAAACGGACACCCCGCTCGAAGTGGACGACGGCAACCCATGCACGGTCGATAGCTGCGATGGGGAGGGCGGCGTGCAACACACTCCTGTCAGCGCAGGTACTTCGTGCGACGAGGGCGACCTGTGCAACGGCGCTGCCATGTGTGATGCGAGCGGCGCCTGTCAACCAGGCACGCCCCTGACCTGCGACGACGGCAACGCCTGCAATGGCATCGAAGCCTGCCAGCCGGCGACCGGGTGCACCGCGGGCGTTCCTCCTCCCGTCGACGACGACAGTCCGTGCACGATCGATAGCTGCGATCCTCTGGGTGGCGTCCAGCACGAGCCGGTTGCAGCGGGCACGTCGTGCGACGACGGCGACGCGTGCAACGGCACCGAGATCTGCGATGCATCCGGCGTCTGTCAGCCGGGTGGCGGTTCAGCCCTCGACGACGGCAACCCGTGCACTGACGATAGCTGCGATCCGCTCGATGGCGTCGTGCACAGTCCCGTGCCCGTCGGGACTTCGTGCGACTTGGATGCATGTACGGTCGGTGGTACCTGCGACAGCGGTGGTTTCTGCGTAGGCGGCGGCTCGATTATTCTGGACGACGGCGACCCGTGTACCGTGGAGACCTGTGACCCCGAGAGCGGGGTGCATCGGTCGGTCTGCACCAACGATTCAACAGTAGCGACTACTGTTCCGGGTTCGATGGAGTTCTTGTATACCGGCCTGAACCCGGCTCAACAGCAAGTGGATCCAGCAGCAATCGTGGTCGAGCGAGCTGCGGTGGTCACGGGGAGAGTCATGGACCGCAATGGATCGCCGGTGTCAGGTGTACGCGTCAGTATCACCGGGCACGCAGAACTCGGATACACGAATACGCAAGCCAACGGCATCTTTCAGATGGTCGTTAACGGCGGGGGAAACCTCCTCCTAGCGTATCGCAAGTACCCATTTCTCGACGTTCAGCGCCAGGTTGCCGTAGCGTGGGGGCAATGGTCGTCGGTCCCCGACGTTGTGCTGGTATCTCCGGATCCGGCGGTGACGTCCATCGACTTGAAGGACGAAGGCGAGGCGTTTCAAGTCCACCGCTCCGAAGTTGCCTCGGATGCAGACGGAGACCGCCAAGCCACACTCCTCTTCCCGCGCGGCGTCCAGGGGATGATGCGGCTGGCAGATGGGAGCCACACACCAGTCACTGCGATGAGTGTGCGCGTCACCGAGTTTACCGTGGGGGACACTGGACAGCTCGCGATGCCAGGGGTGTTGCCGCCGAGCAGCGCGTACACCTACGCCTTCGAGATCAGCACCGACGAAGCCGTGAGTCTGGGGGCGCCATCAATCGAGTTCGACCGACCCCTGTCCTACTACGTGGAAAACTTCCTGGGTTTCCCGGCGGGTACCACCGTGCCTGTCGGTTCATACAACGACGATGTCGGGCGCTGGATTCCTGAAGAGAATGGCATCGTCCTCACGATCGTGTCCATCGACGATGAAGTCGCCACACTTGATGTGAGCGGCGACGGCGTGCCGGACTCTAACGCGACGTTGGAAGCGCTTGGCATTGAGCATGAAGAGCGCCAATCGCTCGCGCACCTGTACGCGGCTGGACAGAGCCTGTGGCGCGTTCCGATCAAGCACTTCACGGAGTCGTACGACTGCAACTGGGGGGCCGTGTTTCCGGAAGACGCCGAACCGCCGCCGGCGCCTGAGTTCGATCCGCCCCCGCCGCGGGATAAATGCTTTAGGCAAGGGTCGATCATCGAGTGCGAATCGCGAACTCTAAGAGAAACCGTCCCCGTGGCAGGCACTCCGTTTTCCCTGAACTACTCGAGCGCCCGGGTGCCGGGTCGACGGGATGGCTTGACCTTGCACCTGCCGCTCACGATGGATGAGTTTCCCCAAAGCCTGAAGTACGTCAGCTGGGATCTGAGCATTGCGGGGACGCGACAGACTGGCGAACTACCCCCTGGAGCGAATCTTGCCCACGACTATGATTTCACTGGCAGGGACTTTCTCGGCCGAATGGTCCAGGGACGGCAACTGCTGAACTGGAAGGTGGACTACGTCTACGATTTTGCATACGGGGAAACCCCCTCCTTTGGTGAGCTCGCGGGTGCCGTGCTCACCGGTGACCGCGCGCGAGGCGAGTTGTCGATGTCGCGCTCAGGTTCGAAGCCGCTTGGAGCTTGGGACGCCCGTGCCGTGGGCTTGGGTGGTTGGACACTCGACGTTCACCATACGTACGAGCCGGCGGGAAAGGTCCTGCAGCTCGGCTTTGCGCAGGAACTTCAAGAACAGTGGGACCACCATATCGTAGAGTCATGGCCAAAGCAGGGGCTGGGCTTGGTTCCGCCTGATCTCCCCGAAGGAGATGGCGGACCCGCGGACGAAGCGACGCTCCTTGAACCGTATGCGATAGCTGTTGCAGCTGATGGGACCATCTATTTCGCCGATGGGAGCGGGGCAAACAACATTCGGCGTATCACGTCGGACGGCATTGTCACCCGATTTGCAGGACTAGGCTACGGAACACCTTGGGGGTACAACGGTGACGGCGGAGCGGCGCTCGCGACCCAGTTCTCGGAAATCAGCGACCTGGAGGTTGCCGCCGACGGCGCATTGTACATTGCGGAACATCTGAATCATCGAGTTCGCCGAATTGGTCCGGACGGAGTGGTGAGTACCGTTGCCGGTAACGGTACCGCAGGTTTCTCCGGTGACGGCGGGCCGGCCACGGCTGCTCGCCTCAACGGGCCACGGGGTATTGGTATTTCGGCTTCGGGAGACGTGTATGTTGCTGACCTGAGCAACTACCGAATCCGGAAGATCGCTCCGAACGGAATCATCACGACCATCGGAGGTAATGGAGAATCGAGCCAATTCGGTGTTGAGCACGTCCCTGTCGCAGGCGCCCGGAGCGAAGAGGATGCCATCGTACCCCGGGATGTTGCGGTCCATCCGGACGGGGCTGTCTATGCCACGGATTCGGGAATGGGAATCGTGCGGCGCTACGGCCTCGACGGGTTTGTGTCCACCGTCGCCGGTTGCCCTGAGGAGACCTGCCCTGACACGGGAGACGGCTATGGTTTCCCGGCGACCGAGGTAACTCTGGGATTTCCAAACTATTACGGTCGGCTTGCGATTTCGCGCGATGGGTCAGTGTTCTTCACGGACAGCCGTGTTCTCCGACTTGCTACCGATGGTACGCTGCAACTCGTCGCAAGATTGTGGGACGGCAACGTAGGACCCTGGGGTAACAACCAGTCCGCCACGAATCTCCGCGGTAGCGCGTTGGCCATGACGCTCGGGCCCAATGGGGTCTACTTCACGACGAGCGTGCACGTAGGTGGCGGCCGCTATGTCAACGCCATCTACCGCACGAAGCCGGCGCTGCCGGAGCTAGACAACGTGGGATTCGTTTTGGCGGGATCTGACGACAATGAAGTCTATGAATTCGACTGGGCCGGACGCCACTTAGCGACCCGCCTGCCCAGTGGCGAAGTCCGCTACCAGTTTAGTTATGACTCATCGGGCCGGTTGAGCACGATCACGAATAACGGTGGACTCTTCACGTTGATCGAGCGTTCGGAAACAGGGGAGCCGCTTCGAATAATTAGTCCTTACGGGCAGGTGACGCAGCTCTCGGTGGACTCGAACGGCTGAGCGTGCGCACGAAGTTCGAGGGAGTCGTGCGCACGTTTTGTGAGGGACGGTGGACGGCAGTTCAGAAGGAGGCGTCATCGTCGTCGTCGACCGGGAGTGGTCCGATGGCCCGCTGGACGGCGGCGCTGTAGAGGC
>JAICQQ010000322.1 GCA_025937785.1 Polyangiaceae bacterium | reverse complement strand
GCCGCCGGTTGGGGCTGCGAGCACGCCGCCGGTTGGGGCTGCGAGCACGCCGCCGGTTGGGGCTGCGAGCACGCCGCCGGTTGGGGCTGCGAGCACGCCGCCGGTTGCAGCCGCGAGTGCGCCGCCGGTTGGGGCTGCGAGCACGCCGCCCGCAGCTGCCCTGAGTGGGCCGCCAGTAACCGCCGCGGACCCAACGGCGTCACCCGAAGCCGCCGCCGCGTCTGCACCGGCCAGCTCCTGACGCGCGGCCACGCGCGCCTGGAGCAGCGCTGAGCGCTACGCGGCGCTCGTGTGCGCTCTGAGCGCTTGTTCTTCTCGACCGAGTTCGGCGATCGCTTCCATACAGCGTTCCGAGATCGCGCGATGGAGCTTGGGGCTGCTCTTTTGCGCGAACTCGTTGGAGAAATCCAAGGGGGCTCCGAAGACGATGTGGATCGCGCGCCCAGTACCGTCGAAGTTGCTCAGCACCTGGCGCTTGAGGTCGTTGGGGAGGAGACCATTGATGAAAACTGGGATCACCTTCACGCGGGACTCGTGGATGATCTTGCCTACGCCCGGCTGCGCGGGCAAAAAGGCCAGAGGATCATCGCTGGTGTTGCGAGTGCCTTCGGGATGCATGCCCACGAAGACACCGCCACGCCGGATTAGAAAGCTGAGCTCTTGCAGGCTCGCGACGTTGACGAAGGCCTTTTGCTTCTCGCGGAAAATGGGTGGATACATCGCGAAGAAGCTCATCATTCCGTTGACGAACAGTCCCAAATACGAGTCGTAAAAGAAGTGAGCGCGCACCGGGAACAAGATGCGCTGCGTCATGCCCCGCTTGAACAGCTCCATCGTGATCACGTATAAATCGAAGAAGCTGCGGTGGTTGCAGACGAAGATGAAGCTCTCGTCCGGGCTGAGGCGCGGGATGCGATCGAAGCCGTGCACCCGTCTCAGTTGTTTGGTGCAGATGTCGATCCACGCGGCGCCGAGCGTCCGCTGCAGATAGCGAATGATCTTGTCTGCCCGCGGAGATTCGTAGGTGCTGCGGATGAAGCGAACCTGTCTGAGCTCGAGCGGGCTGAGCCGCTTGGTGCCGACCTTCAACAGATCGGGGCGCTCGCGCCTGTCTGAGGATTGACGATCCAACACGGCCCATCATCTAGCAGAGAATCCCCGCGCCCGCGTGGGATTCGCCGTCTTTACCGCGGCCTACTCGCGGATCAGCTCCGCCTGCGCACCCGGAAGCGCTTCGAGCTCCGCGGCGAACGGCACGCGGCTCTGCTGGCGCTCGCGGAGCCAGGCCCGCGCCACACGCGGCCCATAGAGGCCCGCGCTGGTGGCGAAAGCGGAAGCCCCCAAGGCGGTCGCCCATCCCACGGGTCCCAGCGGGCGGCAGCCGAAGGCCTGACTGAGGAACGGGGTCTGCACGACCATGGCCAAGAGCCCTGCCGAGGCGAGGCTGGTGGTGATCACCGGTCTGCTGAAGCCGCCGGAGGTGATGGTTTGACCGAGCTGCGTCCCCACCAGCGCGAGCAACCCCATCGTGTTCGCGCGCGAGCGCGTGCCCGTGAACCGGCCGATGCCCCACGCCGTGCCGGCGCCCAAGGCCGTGACGAGCGCGCGCGCCGCTATGTCGCGGTTCAGCGGCTCCGCCAGCGAGGCGTCCGGACCCTCGTTCGCGAGCGATGCCAGCGTCTCGCGCGTTGGCGGTCTGAGCGCGATGGCCATCGCCGGCGCCACGTCGGTCAACAGGTTCACCAGCAGCAGCTGGCGCGCTGACAGCGGCGGGCGTCCGTCGAATAGCCCCGCGGCGAGCGTGAACCCGATTTCGCCCAGGTTGCCCCCGACGAGAATCGACACCGCATCTCGCACGGAGGCCCACATGGCGCGTCCTTCGCTGATGGCATGCACCAGAGTTTCGATGCGCTCGTCCGTCAGCACGATGTCCGCCGCGCTGCGCGCGGCGCTGGTGCTCTGCTCACCGATGGCTATGCCTACATCTGCGAGTCGGATCGCGGGGGCGTCATTGGCGCCGTCGCCGACCATCGCCACCGTGTGATCGTTGCGCTGCAACGCGCGCACCACGCGAACCTTCTGCGACGGGGTGACGCGAGCGAAGACCGCGACGTCGTCGATACAGGCATCCAGCTCATCGTCGCTCAAGCGCCCGAGCTGTGCGCCCGAAATGATCAGGTTGCCGGACATGATGTCGAGTTCGGTCGCGATCGCTTCGGCGGTGCTGGGGTGGTCGCCGGTGATCATGATCGTGCGCACGCCGGCCTGCTTGAGGTCGCGCACGGCGGCGGCAGCCGAGGGGCGCACGGGGTCGCTGAACGCCAAGAAACCTCGGAAAATCAGCCCCATCAAGCGCTCGGGCACGAGCACGTCGTCAGGGCCGACGAAGCGCTCTGCCACGGCCAATACCCGGAGACCGCGCCGGGCCAAGCGATCGGCGAGTTCGCTGAGGCCGCGGCGCGCCGCCTCGTCGAGCGGGGCTTGATCGGCGCCGCGTTTGTAGCGCGTGCATTTGGGGAGAATCGCCTCAGGAGCACCCTTGACGCTCAGCCGCTTGCCGTCGCGCGCGGACCCCAGCACCGCGTGAAAGCCGCGCGCTGCCTCGAAGGGCAGCTCGGAACGCCGCTGCCAGCCAGCGCAGTTGTAGTCAGGCTGCACCGCCAACGTTTGTGCCGCGCGAAGCAGCGCTGTGTCGGTGGGGTCGGCCTGCGACAGGCTGCGATCGGGGCTCGGTGTCGCACGCAAGGCCGCTGCCAGGACCTTGATACGAGGCCCGGACAAGTCGGCGAGCAGCTGCTCGTCGACGCCGTCGGAAATGCTGTTGAGCGCGATGCGCCCCTGGGTCACGGTGCCGGTCTTGTCGACGCACAGAACGTCGACACGCCCCAGCGCTTCGATGCTGCGCGCATTGCGCACCAGCGCACCGCGTTGTGACAGGCGCTTGGCCGCCGCCAGCTGTGCCGCGGTGGCGAGCAGCGGTAGGCCTTCGGGGACCGAGGCGACCGCAAGGCTGACGCCGGACCCCACCAGATCTTCGAGCTTACGGCCGCGGAACAGGCCCGCGCTCACGAGCCCGATGCCAGCGCCCAGCGCTACCGGCCCCGTCAGATCGATGAGCGACCTGAGTCGTCGCTCGACGCCGCTTTCAGTGGGCGCACGCTTGGCAGAAGCTGCTCCGCGGCGCGCTTCGGTCTCGTCGCCCGCAGCCACCACCACCGCCGTGGCCTGGCCGCTGGCGATCGAGGTTCCTTCGTACAGCATCGAGCTGCGATCAGCCACGGAGCCTTCGTACGACGGCGCCGCGCTCTTGCGCACCGGCAGCGACTCTCCCGTCAGGCTCGAGGCGTCGACTTCGAGCACTTCGGTTTCGATCACGCGGCAGTCGGCGGGCACGACGTCGCCCGCCCCCAGCATGATGATGTCGCCCTTGACGAGGCGGCTCGAGTCGACCTCGACCAGCTTGCCGCCGCGTCGCACCAAGGCGCGGCGCCTGGCGCTCTTCGCCAGGTCCTTGATGGCCGTTTCGGTGCGATAGCGCTGCACGCCGCCGATCAATGCGTTCAACCCGACCACGCCCCCGACCATGGCGGCATCGCCGAGCGAGCCGACCACGGCCGACAGCCCTGCCCCCGCCGCGAGCAGCGGGGCCAGCGGGTTGAAGAGCTCGTCGGTCACCGCGGACGTGAGCTCGAACAGGGCCGTACGGGTCTTCTTGGAGGGGGGCGTACGATTGGCGACCTCGGCCAAGGTCAGGCCGTGTTCCGAGCTCGCCAGGCGGGCGAGCACCCCCTGGGCGTCGAGCGCATGCCACGGCGTGGGATCGCGCGGCGGCGGCAGCGCCTTGCGGGCCAGCGTTACGGAGCCGCGCACGCCGTTGCCCATCGACACCAGCGACGCCAGGTTCACCACCGCGATCACGCGTTGTGTCGTCATTGGTAGCAGGCCGCCTGCCGAGACCAGCGCACCCACGCTGGCGGCGCCGAGCGCGATGTTGACGCTTTGTTTCGAGATGCCCCGAGCAACCGCGCATGCTTCGATGAGGAAGCGCACGTCCGAGAGGTCGTCGCCGCAGATCAGATCCGCCGCCCACGGCGTGGGCTCGCCCTTGCGGGTCAGCCCGATCCCGACGTCGGCGATGGGTAGGCCTCCGGAATCTCCAGTCGCTACCAGGCATACCGTGCGCCCCTCGCGCTGGAGCCGGCGAATGCCCCGAGGCATTCCGTCGCCCTCGGGGATCGTGTCGTCTGCGGGCAGCCCTTGCAGGATGGAGTCGTCGTTTGCCGCGACGACGACGCGCATATTGGCGTCGTGGGCGGCGGCGATGAGCTCGTCGATGCCGGTCTTCGCGATGATGCGGATGCCGACGACGGCCAGAACGCCTTCGTCGCGCGCCAGACCCAACATCAGCTCCCCGGCCTTCGCCGATTGTTCGACTTCTTGCCGCAGCTCGTCGTCGATCAACGCGCCCAAGATCGGCAGGGGCCCGAGGCGCCATCCGGTACGCTCCCGCAACTCGACCGGGCGATCGACGTCGAACAGGCGGCTGACCTGCTCGCGCGCTTGCGCGGCGGAGATGCCGTTGGTTTTCAAGCGGCTCACCACGAAGCGATCACGAGACACGAGGTCGCCTTGCAGCACCAGGCAATCCACGCGATCGAGTCTTCTGAGCGCGTCTGGATCGGTGACCACCACGCCGCGGCGGGACAGCTGTCGCCCGAGCTCCGAGCACAAGACGTCGCGGCCGAGACGCGCCGGCTTGGGCAAGCCTCCGAACAGCGCGCCGAATGCACGCTGCACGCTGCGCGTGGTCAGAAAGCTCACGCCGAAGCCGCCGAGGGACACCACCCAGGCGCGATCGGCGTACTCTTCGATGGGGCCGCGGGGCAAGGGGCGCACGCGAGGTTCGCGCCGTGCACGTGCAAAGTCGAGCTGCGCCGGGGCCTGGCACAGCTCGGGCTCCCGTTCGTCCCACAGGCGACGGCGCGCCTGCACCTCGCGGAGCAGAGCAGATTTGTGAGCCAGCTCGACCATGATGCTGAGCGGTCGCTGGGCGAGCCCTTGCGCCAGGCCGCTCGTTACACTCATCACGAAGTCGGTGCGGTCGACGCCCAGGCGTTCGTCGAGCTCGCGCCGCAGGCGCGGGGTGGCGCGCACGATCGCCAGTACCGAAGCCGTGGCGCCGGCGATGCGCGAAGCCGGCAACGGCGACAGCTTGAGGGTCGCGGCCGTCAAGAAGCCAACGGCATCCGCCCCCAGCTCGAGCAATAGCCGCTCCGCGGGTTCGAGGTCGGCGGGGTGATCCGGCTGCGCTTCGCGAAACGCTGCCAGATGCAGATCGCAAGCGCGTTCGGCGGCTTCGACGACGGCCACGAGCTCTTCGCTGCCGTAGGCGTCGGGCTCGAACGAGAACACCACGCGCTGGGTGTGCGGATTGACCTCGACCCAACGCAACAGCGGCAGTTCGCGGGCGGCGTGCTCGAGTTGAGCCCGGAAGTCCTCGAGCTCTTCGGTCGTCACATCGCGAAATTCGATCTGCGCTCGTGCCGCGCCCACCCAGATCCGCCGCGCTCGAGGGCTGAGGTGTTTGACCGCGGTTTGCAGGAAATTCAGTAGCTTCATGGGATCGGGACGGGCCCAGTTTGGACGCCGTGCCGATCGGTCGCGCGGCCTATCTTTGGCCGCCGTGCGTAACTGCTGAGAGATCCACGGGGATTGTTCGCAATAGCCGGCTTCATCGCACCCAACGGACACGAGGTCGTGTGGCGGGTAGATTATGTCGCGGGCCCTCGCGTTGGCGAGAATTATCTCGCAAGCGTGCTTCCTGGGTCGCTCTTGGGCGAGCAGCCCACCAGCGAAACCCGGGCTTCCCAGCGCTATCGAGCCGAGCCGAGCGCGGTCACAGGATAGGCAGGGTGCAGGGTCAGCGGCAGCGACCGCGCGCCGCTCTCTTCGGGGGCATCGGGATAAACCTCCGGGGTTTCTTCCACCGTGATCCAGCCCGCGTTGACCGCGTGGTGGGTCAAGGCAACCGCATCGTGGATGCGAAGCTTTCTGAAGATGTTGCGCCGGTGGTTGCTCACCGTCTTGAGGCTGAGGCTCAAGTCGCGAGCGATGGATCGAGACGTGCGGCCCTTGGCGACCAAGATCGCGACCTGCTGTTCGCGTTCGGTCAGGCGGTCTTCCTGACCGTGCAAGTAGACACGAGACAAGCAGCGTTGAACCCCGGCGTCCAAATAGGTGGCGCCGGCGATGGTGCGTTGAATGCAGTCTTTGAGTTCGCTGAGCGATGCATGGCAGGTAACGACGCCGGTGAACCCCGCCGCCAAAATCGCCCGCAAAAGGTCGCTGCGCGGATCGCGAACCAACGCGACGCTGGCGCGCGCCTTCGGCTGCTGCAGCGCTCGTAGTGTTTCGATGGAGCCTATTTCGTAGACTACTATTGTGCTCACAGAAATTCCGGAGGCAACGGCAGAGGGCGCCGGCGTGTTGCAGTAGACCTCCGTGGTGATGTCGCTTCCGGCCAGTGTGGCTGCCAGCAAATCGCAAAGCAGCGTCGTCTGACCGACGATTACGATCTTCGTCGTTTGCATGTCTGTCTCCCCCGAGAGCATGTGTATGACGTCATGGATACGCCCGGAACGTTCTTTTACGTTAGAAAAAAAGATCACAGCAGCGTCACATTGTGCGTTTCGTTGGGCCCACAGCGCGACACGCGCACGTCGATCGGCGACGGTCCGAAGCGAGGCGCTATGGCTCTCAGTAGCCATGGGCAGATCACCCTACTGTGGGTAACACCACGGTACATTTCTGTCTCCGGCGCCTCGTTGACCTTGATAGCGAGAAATGTCCCCCGTACCTCAACGAGCAACGGCGAGCGGCCTGCCGATTTCACCCTAGGGACACCGCTCCCGAGCGCGGCGGCTCGCAGGCCACAGCCGGCGTGTGCCGGGCAGGGCCGCTCTCACCCTGCCGGCATCTGCCCCGCCGGATTTCTCATTCCACGCCGTTGACGCGGACAGGGGCGTAGCTTTGCCAGAAAGAGCCGAGGAACGAGAGCGTGACCAGGCTCGTGCCCAGCAGGGTCAGGGGCGCACTCCAGGTGCTCGGTACGCAGAGCCCCAGGATGAACGTGGCGATCATGAACACGTAAGCGAAACGCCCGGTGCGTGTACGCGCGGTGGCCGTGCGCAGCGGGGTGACGAAGGCAGGCAGGAGCACGTAGGCGTAGCGCAGCAACGGAGGCAGCAAGATCCACGCGCCCGCCTGTCCGCGTGTGAACAGCACCAGGGTCAGACCCGCGACGAGAACGGTGTCGACTTCGATGTCGAACAGGGCGCCGAACTCGCTCGCAGCGCCGTGCTTTCGCGCCCACCAGCCGTCGGTAGCATCGAGCAGCAGAACCGAGAGCGCGATGCCCGCCAGCCAATGGCCTGCCAGCGTCTGATAGCCCAGCAAGACCAGCGTCGTGAGCAACAAGCGCACGCTGGTGATGGAGTTGGCGACGCCGAAGGAGCCGGCAGGAGTCCAGCCGGCGCGCAGCTGCACGATCAAGATCGCGAACGAGAGGCAGGCGACCAAAGCCAGCAGCGGCGGGAAATCTGCCCACAGTGCCAGGCCGAGACCGGTCGCCATGCTGAGGGCGTGCGCTTGGCCCCAGCGCGTACTGGAGGATACCGCGCGACTCGAGTCGAACAAGAGCACGACGGCGCCAGGGAGCGCGACGATCAGCGAGAACACGCCGAACGCCAGCGCAACCGCGACCCCGGTGCTGCCAGGCAATCCGATGGCTGCGAAGAGCAGCGCGG
>JAICQQ010000298.1 GCA_025937785.1 Polyangiaceae bacterium | reverse complement strand
GCGGGCTCCGACACTGCCGCGGGCTCCGACACTGCCGCGGGCTCCGACACTGCCGCGGGCTCCGACACTGCCGCGGGCTCCGACACTGCCGCGGGCTCCGACACTGCCGCGGGCTCCGACACTGCCGCGGCCTCGGACACTGCCGCGGGCTCGGGTTCGGGTGCCGCCACGGCGGGCGGCTCCGCGGGCGGCGGCTCGAGCGGCAGCGCCGCCACCGGCGGCACTTCTGGCGCCTCTACGGAGAGCGGTGGCATTTCCGACAGCGGCGGCTCCGAATCGGATGCCGTGTGGGGTGCCAGGTCGGCGGGAGCGCTGCGCCAATCGGCACCGGCGCCCGAGCGTTGCGTGGGGACAGCGGTGGCAGCTTCGGCCAAGTTCAAGCGCGCGCCTAGAGGTGCTCGCTCCAACGGCGCGCCCGGCTCGCGGGCATGGTCCGCCGCGCCTTGCGTGAGGAGTTGCTCTTTGAGAGCACGCGCGACCTCGTGGTCAGGCTCCTTCTCCAGCACCTGTTCCAGCATCTTCAGCGCGCGCCGTCCGTGACCTTGCGCCGCGTAGATCTCCGCCAGCGTGACCGTGGCGACGGGGGGGCGGCGCGGCACGGCGTCGATGCGCTGCACATCGCCCCGGATCACCTTCGCCGCATCCGGCATGTGGAGGCCGGCTTCGACGACGCTCGCCACGAGATCGCGAGCGACACCGAGCCAGCCCCGGCTGCGCTCGCGCAGCGCAGCATCCGTGATGCTCACCCGCACCAGCTCGTCTTTCAACTCCATGCGTGTCATGCGCTCGGGCCGCTCGATGCCGAACTGATTCGCGAGCGCGATCAACTCGGCGCGCGGCATTTCGTCGAGTCGGCGAAGATCTAGGGTCATGGGTGCGTCCCGGGGCGGTGGCGCTATCTTCGGTTTGCCAGCGGGCCAGGGTCAAGTGCCTGTTTCCGGTCGCCGGCAATCAGCGTGTCCACGCGGCCTGCGTGCCACGGCTCTAGTGAACCAGCCAACACATTCCCCGCCGGCGCGGCTTGACGGCTGAGGACAGAGGGCTGACGGCGGCCCCAGTCGACGCATTCGAGTTGGGTCAGAACCACGCTGCCCCGGCGCCGTCCGCGGGGCGGAGGGCGTCGAGCTCACGCCGCACGCGCTCGACGTCGAGCTCGAGCTGACGGACGAGCGCAGGCAGCCCGTCGAAGCGCTGCTCGCCCCTGAGATGATGCATCAGGTGCACACGCAAGGTCTTGCCGTACAGGTCGCCGTCGAAATCGAGCAGATGGACCTCCGTGCTCGGGCCCGCGCCCATGGTCGGGCGCACGCCGATGTTGAGCGCACCCAACGCCAAACGCTCCGCCCCGCCTGCGCCTTCGAGATCCACCGCGGTCGCATACACCCCGTGCTTGGGGAGCTGTTCAGCGACATCCGCCAGATTGGCGGTGGGGAACCCAAGCGTCCTGCCGCGGCGATCACCGACGACAACGCGACCGATGAGCGTGTGCGGCCGACCCAGAATGGCGATCGCCGTCGCCAGATCGCCGAGCGCCAGCGCCTCGCGCACGCGCGTACTCGAATAGCTGCCGTCCGCATCCCCGAACAGGTCGAGCGCGGCAGCGCGAAACCCGAGGCGCGCCCCCAGCTCGGAGAGCAACGCCAAGTCACCGCGGCGCTGGTGACCGAACCGAAAGTTCTCGCCCACCAAGACGTGCCGAGCTTTCAGACCGCGCACCAACACCTCGGCGGCGAAGTCTTCGGGCGTCATCAGCGCGAGCTCGGGCACGAAGGGTTCTACCACGACCACCAGATCGGGGTCGTGGCGCAGCAGCAACTCGACCTTGCGAGCCAGCGATGTCAGCCGCGCCGGCTTGGCGCGCGCCAGCACCTCTGCCGGATGCGGGTCGAAGGTCAAAACGACGGGCAAGAGTCGTTCGCGGCGGGCGAGCGCGCAGGCCGACGTCAAGACTTGCTGGTGCCCGCGGTGCACTCCGTCGAAATTGCCGATCGCGACCACGCTGGCCGACGCCGGTGCGAAACTGGCAATGCCGTGATACAGCCGTTGGGACACCGGTGCGCGTTTACTACAACGGCACCACCCCTGCAAAGGCGCGCGTCCCAGGCCGCTGGTTCCTCGAGAAGCCTGTGCTCGCCACGCGCGCAGCAAGGACCTTGCAGGCGCCGGCTGATCGGCGTACGCGTCCGCCATGGATGGCACGGCTTTGGCCCGCGCAGCCGAGGCCGGCGAGCTCCGGCCCTTCTACCTCGTGGTAGGTGAAGAGCAGTTTTTGATGCGGGCGGCGGTCGCGGCGGTCAGAGACGCCACACTGGCCGGCGGCATCGAAGGGCTGAACTACGACCAGCTCGACGCGGGGGACTCCAGCGTCGAAGCCGTCCTCAGCATCGCCAAAACCCTGCCGATGATGGCACGCCGGCGCTTCGTATCGATTCGGCAGCTCGAACGTTGGGACGGCAAGGAGTCCAAACAAAAGGGCGTGAGCGCCCTCGATCGTCTCGCGGATTACGCCAATGCCCCGGCCGAGAGCACCGTCCTCGTGGCAACGGCCGCCAAACTCGACAAGCGGCGCCGGCTGTACACCCTGGCGAAGAAGCAAGGGTTTCTGGTGACCTGCGATCCGCTCCCCGCGCACGAGCTTCCGCGCTGGGTCCGCGATCGCGCCAAGAGCTTGGGCCATGCGATTTCGGCGGACGTTGCCGCGTTGCTCGCCGAGTTGTGCGGGCCGGAGCTGTCTCAGGTTAACGACGCGCTGGAACGCCTGAGCTTGTACGTCGGAGCAAACAATCCCATCACCGAAGACGCTGCGGCGGAGTGCGTCGTGCGTGTGCGGACCACGACGGTGTGGGAGCTCGTCAGCGCTGTCGGTGAACGCGATGCCGGACGCGCGCTCGGCGCGCTCGAGCAAGTGTACGAACCTCAAGATCGTGGACTCAGGCTCATCGGTGTGCTGGCGTGGCAGACGCGACAGTTGCTCAAGTTCGAATCGGCGATGCGTCAGGGCGCCTCGCTCGAGGACGCCGCGAAATTTGCCGGCGCACCACCCTTCAAGGCGCGGGACCTCGCGCGACAGGTGAAGCAGATCCCGCGTCAACACCTGGAGTCGTGGCTGCCGGCCCTCGCGCGCGTCGATCTCGAGCTGAAGGGCGGTTCTCAGCGGCCGCCCAAGGCGATTTTGGAGCACGCGCTGATCGATCTTTGCCGGAAGTGAGCGTCACCGCAAAAATCCTCAGGAATTTGCAGGCCTACCGCTTTCGGCCCTTGACCGAGGGCGATGATGGTCGCATGTTTTGCTCACCATTCGGTCTCAACCAGGGCTCAAATAGAGGTAGGCGAGCGAGTTTTCTGCTAGGCGTTGGCCCTCGCAGTCTCCACACACTCTTATGAACACGAAGATTGTCGCGCCGGTCTCCCTCGATTCCCTGGAGTGGTTGGCCGAGGCCCCGATTCCCACGCGGTACGGTACGTTCGATGTGCATGTATTCCGCTATGACGACCCGGCGGCTCACCCAGGTCTGAGCGATGAACATCTGGCACTGGTGTTCGGGGACATCCGGGGCCGGAGCAACGTGCCGGTGCGCGTGCACTCGGAGTGTCTCACCAGTGAGGTGTTCGGTTCGCTGAAGTGCGACTGCCGCGAACAGCTGGAATCCGCGCAAGCTGAGATCGCCCGTCGCGGTTTCGGCATCGTGCTCTACCTCCGCCAGGAAGGGCGGGGCATTGGGCTCACCAACAAGATCAAGGCCTATGCCCTGCAGGCCAAGGGCGCCGATACGATCGAGGCCAACCGCCTCTTGCACCTGCCGGTCGACGCTCGCCAATACGACGTCGCCGCCGCCATGCTGCGTGCCTTCGATGTCAAGTCGATCGAGCTGATGACCAATAACCCGTTGAAGACGAACGCTTTGAGCAAGCTCGGCATCGTGGTCGCCAAGCGCATCCCGCTGTTCATCGAGGCCAACGAGTTTTCCGCTCGCTACCTCGAGGTCAAGCGGGAGCAGCTGCAGCACGAGTTGCCCCGCGGCTTTGCAGTCTCGCAAGACGGCGAGTGAACACGCCGGCCGCCGCTAAAGTACTTACTTTTTCGCAGCTTGCCCGAGTCGCTCTTTCAGCGTCGTAGCGTACCCGAGCTTGTTTTGTTGGCGGGTGCGGCCGATCGCCAGCGCATCGTCCGGCACGTCGTGCGTGACGCTGGTCGCCGTGGCCACGTAGGCGTTTTTGCCGATGGTCACGGGAGCGATCAGCTGTGAGTCGCTACCGATGAAGGTGTCGGCTCCAACGGTGGTGCGGTGCTTGCGGAAACCGTCGTAGTTGCAGACGATGACGCCGGCCCCCACGTTGACGCGCTCGCCGATGTCGGCATCACCGAGGTACGCCAAGTGGTTGGCCTTGGCCCCAGGTCGCAGGCGGGTATTCTTGGTTTCTACGAAGCCCCCCACCTTCGCTCCCATTTCCAACGTGGAGCCTGGTCGCAGGTGCGAAAAAGGACCCACGTGAGCCCCGCCGAACACTTCGCTCTGGGTCACGACCGAATACGGCAAGAGCTCGGCTTTCGCGTGGATCTTGGAGTCGGTCACGACGCAACCCACGTCGATCAGCGCGCCGCTGCCGACGCTGGTATTGCCCCGGAGGCGAACCCCGGGCTCGAGCACGGCGTCCGCTTCGACGCTGACGCTGTCGTCGACGTACACCTCGCCGCGGATGGTCACGCCGCGTTGACCGAGCTCCGTCGCTTTGCGCGCCCAAAGCAGTTGCTCGGCCCGCCGCAGCTGGGCTCGATCGTTGACACCCACCAGAGCGTCGGGGTCGCCCTGCACCGCGATGACGCGCCGCTCGCGCGCCAGATCGGCGACGATGTCCGTGAGATAGTATTCGCGCTGGGCGTTCTCTGGACTCAAGCGCTCGAGCGCGCCCACGAGCTCGGCGGTGTCGGCGACGTAGACCCCTGCGTTCACTTCGTTCACGGCGTGCTCGGCCGGGCCTACCAGGTCTCGGTGTTCGCGAATCGTCGTCACGCGGCCCGAGGCGTCTCGTAGCACGCGGCCGTAGCCACGCGGGTCGCTCACGATCGCCGATAGGAACGCGAGCGGGCAGTCGTCCGCGCGCAGCGCTTCGTCGAGCTCGGCGATGTCGGCGGGCCTGACGAGCGGCGTGTCGCCGTAGAGGATCATGGTCCTCGGCGTGTCGACCGCGCCCACGCCCGCGCTCGCGGCATCACCCGTGCCGCGAGCCTCGCGTTGCACGCGCGTCACGATATCGAGCCCGGGAAACGCTCGCGCCAGCATTTCGCCGATCGCCGCTTCCGACTCCGGGCTCACGACCACGACGACGCGCCGCGCACCCAAGCGCTCGGCGACACGCACGGGGTAACACAACAAAGGACGTCCGGCCGCCAGGTGCAGTACCTTTGGCAGCGCGCTCTGCATGCGCTTGCCCTGGCCAGCCGCGAGCACGATCGCGCTGAGTTCAGACACGCGCGGACTTTAGCCGCTCGCCGGTGCTCAGTCGAGCGTTGTCGCGCGCGCGGGCCGCTGCGCGGGGGCCGCGCCGCTCGGACCGCCCGTGGCGCGGCCGGGCAAGAACTCGGGGTGAGGCGCGCTCACCTGCCCCAAAGCCACGGGCGCGGACGCCCCCACGGCAACGCCCGCCGCCGCCGGATTTTCGGTGTAGACCACGACCTTCTCGCCCACCAAGAGCGCGTCGTTGCGCGAACGTCGGTTCACCCGCTCCATCGAGCCCACGCTCATGCCGTAGCGGCTGCCGAGGGCGGCCAGCGTGTCACCTTCTTTGCAGACCACGACCAGCCGTACACGACCGTTCAGGGCTTCGAAATGATCGTAGAAAGCCGGGGTGCCGGCCACCAGCACCAGCGCCTGCTCTTCGGTCACGTGGCGCACCGCGTCCAGCGAACACTCACGATCGACGAAGACCTGGAGCATCATGCCGTCGTGCAAGCGGGCAGCTGCATCCAGAGCGTTCCACCCCAAAAGTTCGGTCTGCTGAACGCCGAAGGCGCTCGCGATGGCAGGCAGCGAGTCGCCCGAGCGCACCTCGTAGAAAACGCGGCGGCGCGCGCGGTACAGGAACGTGCCTTCGGGCACGACCACCACGCGCCTGCCATTGGGTTTCACCGCGCGAGCTCGAGCGGGCAGGAGCAGGACCGTCCCGGTCCGCAAGTGTTCCGTCTTGTCGAGTCCATTCAGTGCCGCCAAGGCGTCCGCGCCGATGGAGTGCTCTTCGGCGATGGACTGGAGCGTGTCGCCGAAGCGCGCTCGGTAAGCTCCGTGCTCCTCGCTCGCGAGGGCGGAGAGCCGCTCGCGCGCCTCGACCCCGCTGCCCGCAGGCAGGCGCACCGGCCAGCGCGGCGGCGCGCTGGCGTTCCCTTCCACCGCCGGCGGCGTGCGCCCGGCCAAGAGCTGCGGGTTCAACTGCTCCAGCTCGGCGCTCGATACACGCGCGGCCGCAGCCACGTCGTGGAGCGACTGGCCCGGTTTCACGAGCAGCGTGTCGAACCTCTCCGGCGGGTCGGGCATGACGCCGTCGATGCCGAACGCTTTCTTGTTGTTCATCACGATGGCGATCGCCAGGATCTTCGGTACGTAAAGCGTGGTTTCCCACGGGATGCCCGCCTCGTAACGCGCCAGCTGCCAGAAGTCGTTGGTGTTGTACTTCTGGATCGCGCGCGACATGCCGCCGTAGCCCATGTTGTAGGCGCCGATCGCGAGCTCCCAGGAGCCGAAGCGCTGGTACAGGTCACTCAGAAAGCGGATCGCGGCTTGAGTCGAACGCAGCGGATCGAGCCGCTCGTCGACCCAGCGATCGACGGTGAGCCCGTACATCTTTGCCGACGCCGGGATGAACTGCCATAGCCCCAGCGCGCCCGCCGGCGACTTGATGGTCGGATTGTGCCCGCTCTCGATGAGCGAGAGCCAGATCAGGTCCTTCGGCAAACCAGCCTTGACGAACTCTGCACGGAGCGCGGGCGCGAAGCGGCCCGACTTCTTCGCCCAGACGTGCGCGATCGCGCGGCCCTTCTCGCTGTCGCGGTAGAACTTCAGATACTTCACCACGCGCTCGTCCATACGCACCGGAAGATCGGGCATGGCGAGCGAGCGCAGCCACTCTGCGTCCGTCGCTAGCTGTTGCGCGCTGACTTCGATCGGCGCCGCGGGCGGCGCGGGGGGCAACCCAGACGCCGACACCTCCGTCACTCCCGGAGCAGCCCCCCCGTCGGGCAGCCACGACCATCCGGGTTCGAGCCCGTGCAGGCTAGACTCGAACAAGGTCTTCTCGGCTTCCGCCAGCGCGCGAAGCTCGGGGTCGTTGCTGGACACCTGGCGCTCTTCGCTGGTGCGCCCCAGCGCCACCCGGCGGCGGGCGCGCGTATCCGGTTCGCCACGGGGTACCCCTTCCGGCAGCGTCGCACGGGGCTCCCGGGGGGCGGGGCCGGTCCGATGGGAACGAGGTTGGGCGGGTGTCGGACCACCCGCCGGCGCAGCAGCGGCCTCTGGGCGAGCGGGAGCATCGCTGTCGACGCGCCGCACGCCGCTGTTGAGCTGCGGCCCGGGCCCCGGCTGCGCGTCTGGCTCCGCCTCAGCAATGGACGTGTGGACGAACGCGCTCGAGGCAAACAGCGCTGCGATCAGGCCACGAACCATGGCTAGTCGTACTAGGAGCCGCTTTCAGCGTCAAATCGTGCGAAAAACTCGCCAGATTCTTGATCATTTCTCGCCAATGTGCCCAGCCGCCCGGGCACGCACACCGACTTTTGATCCCTCCCGTTCGTTAACCCCACCGATTGATCACAGCACCAAACCCACCTGAGGCGTGTCGCAACCGCCACGACGCCAAGAACGCCAAGTCCTCGCCAAGAGAACATTTCTGCCGGTGGCAAGCTGCAACCTTCACACGGTTGAAGTCGCTGGTTCAAATCCAGCTGCGCCCACAAAGTAGAGCCCGAGGCCACGCGCCTCGGGCTTCTTGCTTTTCCTCTTCGATCGCACGCACTTGCGAGCCACTCGTGGTCCCGTGGGTGCGTGCGCTTGGGCCTGGTCCGGCACCGAGCGAGCACGCCAAGGCGGGCTGATCACACACCGCGGTCACACACTTCTGCCCGGCGCACGCCTCGGTCCCTCCACCCGTGCAGCGCTCAGCACCTCGCTCGCAAGGCCGCGCAACTCGTGAGCCCACACCGGCCTCTTCGAGAATGCCCTCCAGGACCTCGCGCTGTTCATCCACAAAAGCGAAACCGTAAACGTGGTCCATCTCCTCGGTCAGGTGGCCGCTGAGTGATCGCTCGACAACTCGGCTAACCTTGTTCCGTCGCGAGAAGTTTTTGAACGTTCGCCTGAATGCCTTTGGCGTGACCCTGAAGGGAATGCCAACGGCCTTGGCCACCTTTTGCAGCGGCCGATCGAGAACTGACCTTGCTCGGTAGCCACCGTGTTCCCCGGGGAAAAGCAGGTCTGACTCTGCCATTGGACCCTCGGCTTGATCGAGACTCCTGATGTGTTCGTCTAGGACCATTCGAAGACTCTTCGGGAGGGCGATGGTCTGGTCTCGGTTTGTCTTCGTGTACTCCATCGGAGTGCCAAGAACTTGCGAGCGTCTCACCAAGAGCGTGCCCGAATCGGCACAGTAGTCGCGATGTGGGCCCTTTCGTCGGAGCGGGCGAATGCTCGATGGTCTTAGCCCCGTAACGAGCATCAAGAGAGCCATCGCGTAGTGGTGCGGGTACAACTCCTCGACCTTGCGCATGAAGGCGCCCACGCGTTCG
>JAICQQ010000388.1 GCA_025937785.1 Polyangiaceae bacterium | reverse complement strand
ACTGTTGGCTTCAACTGTTGGCTTCAACTGTTGGCTTCAACTGTTGGCTTCAACTGTTGGCTTCAACTGTTGGCTTCAACTGTTGGCTTCAACTGTTGGCTTCAACTGTTGGCTTCAACTGTTGGCTTCAACTGTCGGCTGGTCGGACCCGATGAAATCGGATGGTGTTGGTCTCGCGGCCCTCGCCCAGAGGGATCGCGGCAACCATGACGATCACATCCCCGCCCTTCGCCCAACCTTGGCCGAGCAGATAGCGATCGGCGAAGCCGAGCTGGGTCTCCACGTCGGAATCCTTGGGTACAAGTACGGGCCACGTGCCGCGAAGCAGGTTCATCAGGCGAAGACTCGCGTCGCTCGACGCCATCGCTACGATGGGCACGGGGGGACGACACTTGGAAACTAGCAGTGCGCTGGCGCTCGAACCGGCAAGGGTGACGATGGCCCTGGCCCCAACTTGCGCTGCTGCGCTCACTGCGGCGCTCGCAGAGCCGGCAGCGAAGGATTGGTTACTCTGATCGACCACCGGGCGGTTGCCTTCGCGCTCGTAGGCTTCGCCCGCACGACAGAGCGTGGTCATGGCTTGCACCGCATTCGCAGGATCTGCGCCCGTGGCTGTTTCCTCGCTCAACATCACCGCGTCGGCACCATCGAGGATGGCGTTCACGACGTCCGATGCTTCGGCTCGAGAGGGACGTCGAGCGTGCACCATCGACCCCAGCATCTGGGTTGCCACGACGGCCGAGCGACCATGGATCATCGCGCGCTTCAGGATCATCTTCTGGACGATTGGGACCCGGTCGAAGTTCAGCTCCACGCCTAGATCTCCCCTGGCGACCATGACCCCGTCGGACGCTGTCAGGATCTCGTCGAGGTTGTCCAGGGCCTCGGGACGCTCGAGCTTCGCGACGAGTGGCTTGACACCGGTCCCGAGAGCGATGCGGGCGCTTTGGAGATCCGCCGCTTTCCGCACGAACGATACTGCGACGAGATCGATGTCGGTCGTGGCGATGTATGCCAGATCCCGGCGGTCCTTTTCGGTGAGGGTTTCGATGCTGAGGCGCCGCCCGGGCAAGTTGAGGCCCTTTCGAGAAAACAGGGTCCCGCCAGACACCACCCGGCAATGTACGTCGCCGGCTTCGATGCGCTCGACTACGAGCTCGATGGCGCCGTCGGCGAGGAGTACGGTGGCGCCGGGTTCGAGGTCCTTTGCGAGGTGAGGGTAGCTCGTGTGCACGCCGCTGGCGTCCCCAGCGATCTCTCGGGAAATCAGCGAAAACGGGTGCCCTTCGATCAGAGCGACTCCTTCCTTGGGTAATTGCCCAACGCGGAGTTTCGGACCCTGAATGTCCGCGAGGATCGCCACCGGTTGCTTCTCGAGGGCTGCCGCCTCGCGAATCGCGCGTAGCGTGGGCGCCATCGCCTCGCCGTCACAGTGCGAAAAGTTTACCCTGCAACAGTTGGCGCCAGCGGCGATCACGGCTCGAATCGAATCTATCGAGGAAGAAGCGGGCCCGATCGTTGCGATGATGGTGGTGTACTTCATGATTTCTCGGGAAGAGGCGTGCCTCCCCGCCTTGGCGACGACGGCGCGAGCACGGCAGGGTAGCAGAGGAGCTTGCCCGTAGACATGAAGTCTCGAGCGAACCCTGGCCGGCGCGCAGACGCCGTGAGACACTCGGCAGCGTGTCAGATTCGCCCGTGGACCAACTGCTCGACCAATTGCGTGCAGCCCTTCACGCCCGCCGGGCCGACGTGCTGCGCCGGATCGAACAGCTCGAACAGGCTCTCGTCGCCTACCGGATCACCGCCGAGCACAGAGTCGCGCAGGAGTTCGCGAGTGCTCACGGCCTGCGAGCTCCAGGCCCGGCCGCGTCGACTCCTCGGCAAGCAGCTGAACGACTGCTCAGCCTGGTGCGCTCTCTTCCAGAACTTGCGGAGGTTGCAGCTGCCGACGCATTGGCAGACCTACCCCCAGCAAAGAGCCCCGGACGTAGCCTCGATAGCGGCAGCAGTGCTGCGGCCGTCAGCGTACGGGGTGCGCCCGAAGGAGCGCGCGGTGTTGCATCCGAGGGAGCACGTAGGGCTGATGCTTCCAAGAGCGGCTCGTCGACTTTGCCGCTTGTCTCAGGACCGCTTGCTGCCTTGAGGGCGCATTGCCGTGGGCGAAAGCTCGTCGTCATCGGCGCACTGGCGGGGCGGAGTAAGAAGCGATTGCTGCCGCCTGAGCTGGAGGAGTGCACCGAATGGGTAGACACGGAACGGGACGGGATCCACGCCATTGGTAACCTGCCACAACGCATCCGGCAGCACCGCGTGGGCGCAGTGGTGATTCTGGATCGCGCCGTGCAACACAAGCACACCGAACCTGTGCTTGCCGCCGCTCGCGACACGAACACGCCGGTAGCGTTTGCCGGCAAGGGCGGGCGCGGCTCGCTCTTGCGAGCTGTGGAGCAACTCGACCAACGGCTCGAGCCTTAGACTGACGCAACCGGCATTAGCTCGAGGTTCAAAGCGACGGCGCGCTGTTCACGCGGGATGGGCCTGTTCACGGCAGGGATGGGCGCTGTTCGCGGCGGGGATGGTGCGCTGTTCACGCGGGATGGGCCTGTTCACGGCAGGGATGGGCGCTGTTCGCGGCGCGGGCAGGGATGGTGCGCTGTTCGCGGCGGGGATGCGTGCTGTTCACGGCGGGGATGCGTGCTGTTCACGGCGGGGATGCGTGCTGTTCACGGCGGGGATGCGTGCTGTTCGCGGCGGGGATGCGTGCTGTTCGCGGCGGGGATGGGCGCCCGCTGTCACTGGCTCTTGACGACGCTGCTTTCCTTGGCCGTTGCCGGGAGTGGTAGCGCATCCGCAGGTTCTGCGGCCCGCCGTGTCGTGGGCTGCTCGGGATGCCGCGCCGCGTACTCCTGCTGATGCTGGACGACCAACTTGTAAAGTGCGTCGCGCGTGACTCCTAGGCGCTCGGCGGTTTTCTGAGCGAGTGACGTCGAGGCGACGCCGGGCATGAACTTGTAGGTTGGCTCCAAATGGTCGTCGAGCTCGGTTTGGAGAAACTGCAGCGCTGGGTGGCTGCGGTCTCGTTGGAGCCGACCCGCAAACTGGAGGAAGTGGGTGCTGATAAAAGCCAGCGGCCGGACTTCGGCGAGAAGCGAGACCACGAGCTCGAAGATGGTTTCACCCTCGGAGGGGTTGGTCCCGCTGCAAAGCTCGTCCAGCAAGACCACGCTTCCTACGGAAAGCTGTTCGAAGAGGCGGCGAATACGCAGCAGCTCCGTGCCTAGTCGTCCCTCCTTTGCGTTCGCTTGAGCTTCGTGGATGAGCGACACGAACAGTCCCTCGGTGTGGCTGAGTACCGCTGATGCTGCCGGTGCAAAAAGTCCGGCTTGAGCGAGAACCTGGCACAGGCCCAGCGCTTGTAGCAGGCGGGTCTTGCCGCCAGAATTAGGCCCGGTGATCACGACGATGGCGCCCGGCGCGGCCTGCAGATCACAGGGGACTGGTGCGAGGGCCTCGTCGAGCAGAAACGGGTTGAACAAGGCTCGAACATCGAGCCCCGCCGTCACGCTGAGCGTCGGAAGGCATACCGCGAGGCCCTTCCGCCGAGCCTTGTCGTGGAAGCTGAGCGCTGCCAGCAGTACCTCTAAGTCGAGCTGGATCTGAAACAGACTCACCAGATAGCGTTGAATGCCATCGAAGACGCCGTACAAGAGCCGTCCGAGCACTTCGCGCTCGCGTGCCCTATAGCCGCGGAACAACATACGGAGCTTCGACCAGAATCTCGCTAGCGGAGAGCGATAGAAGGGATTGTCTCGGTTCTCGGTAGCTCGGACGATTTCGAATCCGCGGAGCTCGCCATCGAAGCCCAGCCTAAGTCGCACGTCCATGGTGGCAAGATGCGCTTCGTAATCGAGCAAGTCGCGGAGGTGCTTGTAGCCTTCGCTGCCGAGTACTTCTTCACCGAAGTCGTTCAGAGTGGAGAGCCCGCTCTCGCTGGTATCAAAGCTGGCTGCCACCTGGTCGAAGCTGGCTTTGACCGCGCGCAGGATGTCCATTTGACGATGAATCGGGTCCATCCGCTTCGACAACTCTGCAGAGGTCAAGAGTCGCTTGAGCTCGTCGATGGAGAGCCATGTCCGCTCGCAGAGGCGGCGCAGGTCTGGCCGTCGCGCGAGCTCCGCGAGAATCGCTTGGCGGTGACGCACCACCGCTAGGTCCGGGGGACAATGCGTCAACACCTGTTTCAAGTGCACCCGATGGAACTTGCGCTCTTCTCCGTCGATACTCGTGGCGAAGCAGCGTCTGACGAAGTCGTCGAGAAACAGGTCGGGCCCGAAGCAAGCTTCCTTCCAGAGCGACACGCCCGGCGCGGCGGAGTTCATGATCCCGTCTAATGCTTCTCCTGTAGCTCCCGTGGCGAACGCGAAGGTCAAGGTTTCGTTCAGCGCGCGTGAATCGAGTCGCAACTTGGCTTCAGGAAAGAGGAGCTTGGCAACGCTGGTCATTGGCGCGAACGTCGAGACGACTCAATCGTAAAACACGCAGCGACCGATGGCGTTGGGGTTATGGGTTTGATGCTTGTTTCCGTCGTGGCGCGGCTACCGTTCTCGCGCGCCTGAAACTTTGCACGGTTGCGGCTCGCTGGTTTCACCGGGCGTCGGGTCGCGTATCGAATTCCAGCCCAAAGCCTTCAAGGCAGTGGTTCAGACCGCATTGCGCGCGACTTTCGAAAGGCTGTGTGCCCCCCCGGTCGGCCGTGGAGGTGAGGACGAGCGTGAGTAGCCTGTGCAAAGGGAGCGTGAGTGAGGGGGGAGCATGAATGGCGAGTGAGGGGGAGCGTGAGTGGCCGGCGGAAAGGGAGCGTGAGAGCCGGCGGAAGGGGGCGTGAGTGGTCGGCGGAAAGGGAGCGTGAGTGGTCGGCGGAAAGGGCGTGAGTGGCCGCGGAAAGGGGGTGTGAGTGGGGGCGTGAGTGGTCGGCGGAAAGGGAGCGTGAGTGGCCGGCGGAAAGGGAGCGTGAGTGGCCGGCGGACGGGAGCGTGAGTGGCCGGCGGAAGGGGGCGTGAGTGGCCGGCGGAAGGGGGCGTGAGTGGCCGGCGGAAAGGGGGCGTGGGGCGT
>JAICQQ010000472.1 GCA_025937785.1 Polyangiaceae bacterium | reverse complement strand
GGCAGGTTTTTCGAACGCGCTCAGCAGGTGGGGTCGAACGGGCCGTCGAAGCCCGGGCAGCTGAGCAGCCCCGCGGACAGCCCCAAGAACACCGCAAACAGAGTTTCTCGCTCCTGCGCGATGCGTTCCGCGCGGAGGCTATGGATCAGATGCGTGAGCGTGTCGCCGCTCGAGGCGAACAACAGCGCACGCCGCATCGGGTCGGGCAGCCCGAGATCGCTCGGCGGCACGGAGCTCTTCCCCGGCAGCAGGCGCTGGGGCAAACATGGCGTCAGCACCTGCACCACTTCGCTCGGGGCGAAGCTTGCCATCACCAACTGGGTCACCCACGCGAGCTGCGGCCGTTGCCAGTCGACCCCGAGCTGGCCCGCGCTCAGGCCGGGCAGAAACGACACGAGCGAATCGGGCAATGCCCCCAGCGCCGCGAGCTTGGCTTCGAGCTGATCTTTCAACGCGAGGTCCAAGTGCTCCGGCGTCAGCACCCCCTCGCGGATGCACACTTCACCGAACGGTTCCCCCCGTTCACAAGCCAGGGTCAAGATTCGACTCAGACCCGGGGTATCCAGCAACGACTTCGCGCGCAGGCGTGCACCGAGCAGATCGGCCGCGTCGGGGCTGACGATCAACCGCGGGCGCCCGTGCACCAAAAACAACTGACGAACGCGGCCCTGAACCTCCACGCGCAGCGCTCCGGTCAGTCGCTCGAGCGCCGCGTGAAACAGCACGCCCGGCAGCTCCCAGCGCGCGATGGAGACCGTCCAATCCACGCTGGCGCCGCCGGGCTCGTAGAGCGGACCCCGCGTGAAACGCGCAAACACCTCGTTCTTGTGGAGGGGCTCGAAGCGCTCGCCGTCACGGCTGATCGGGAGCGACGGCGAGACGCGGCCGGTCACGACCCCTTCGACTAGTTCTGGCAGGCCCACCGCGATCGGCTCGTGCGCATCGGCGGGCGCGAGCCAGTAGCTGCCGCCGACCACGGTTGCTGTCTCGTGCTGCGGCAGTTCGGGCACACGAGCCTTGTGCCGGGTGCCGGACGTACCCGGCGTGGTTGCGGGAGCTCCTGGGGTGGTCGGCGGCGTCACCACCGCGCGCGCGCCGCTCTCGTTGGTCGCTGCGTGGGTGTCGCGCGATCCGCTGCGCGGCCCCAGCACGCCGATCGTGAACATCCATGGCGCCAGCTGGTCGGCGTTGAGCGCCTGCGACTCGGCCCGCGCCACGCCGCGAATCGCAGACAAGAATTCGCGCGCACTTTGAAAGCGATCTTTGGCCGACGGCGAAAGCGCGCGCCGCAGCGCACTCTGCAACGAGGCGGGCAGGTTGGCTCCGAATCGATCGAGCACTTCTAGATCGGCGCGATGGGTCCGAGTCAAGATTTCGAGCTCATTTTGCCCGGGGAACAGCGGCCGTACCAAGCACAGCTCGGCGATGATGATGGCAGCGGTGAACAGGTCACTGCGCGGATCGAGTTCTTCGCCCATCACCTGTTCGGGCGACATATAGCCGAGCTTGCCCTTGAGCTCGCCCGGATGCGTGCGTCGATCGACGAAGGCACTTCTGACGATGCCAAAGTCCGTCAGCTTCACCTCTCCCTCGCGCCCGATCAGCACGTTACCTGGGGAGACGTCCCGATGCACTATGTTCAACGGGCGCCCGAAGTCGTCGGTGGCTTCGTGGGCGTGTGCCAGTGCCCGCAGTATCTCGTGAGCGACGTACAGCACCGCTCCCAAGGGAAAGCGCTCTCCCCGTGCGGAGACGGCGCGCAGCAGGCGTGCGACCGAGACGCCGTCGACGTACTCCATCGCCATGAAGAGTTCGCCGTTGGCCTCGCCGAAGTCGATGACTTTGACGATGTTCGGGTGCTCGAGCATCGCGCAGATCTTGGCTTCATCGCAGAACATCGCGACGAAGCGCGGATCGCGCGATAGTTGGGGCAGGATCCGCTTGACGGCAAAGCGCTTGGCGAACCCATGCGGCCCTGCACTCTCTGCGAGGTACACCTCGGCCATTCCCCCTACCCCCAAACGTTCGCCCAACGCGTAGGGGCCAAGCAGATGACGAGGCGATCGCTCTAATCCCATCGTAGTGGTCACTCTAGCTCAAGGCAGGGCTACGGACAGGACATTTTCCGGCGGAGGTAGCAGCTTTTTTCGATACGACACGCTCCGTTCTCGCGGCCGCGTTCTTGCCGCCCGTGCAGCCCATGGTTTTCGAAACGCACCAGCGGTGCGGAATGTGTGCGTGAGACGTCGCACTAGTGTGTGGCGCTTCAGCACGCAGTCCGTCCGTGCGCTGCTGGCGCCAAACTGACGCAACTGCACGCGACTTTCGACTCGCGACGGTCGACCGTCGACGAACACGCCCCTCGACATACCGTGTCTCCGAGTTCGTGCGCTCGACACCCACCACGCTCGCACGCGCACATGGTCGCGCGGACGAGCTCCGCGCTGCATCATTGGCAATCTCATGGGCAATGGAGCTTCGGAACACCACGGCCCGTCGAACGTGCAAGCGGGTGGTTTCATTCCGCATCTGCTCTGCGCATGTTCATTGGGCGAGGCGCCCCGGCATGGGGAGCTCTC
>JAICQQ010000157.1 GCA_025937785.1 Polyangiaceae bacterium | reverse complement strand
GCTTTGGAAGCCGATCGCGACTACGGCACAGGCTTCATGGCCCGCAAGCGGGCGCGGAAGGCGCTGAAAGTCAGGGAACCACTCGCGCGATACGTGCTGCGAGACGCCGTGCCGGTGGCTTCCACCAGCGTCGCGGCGAGCGGCGCGGGGGACCCAGCGAGTGGCGCGGGGACCCCGGCGAGTGGCGCGGGGGACCCAGCGAGTGGCGCGGGGACCCAGCGAGTGGCGCGGGGACCCAGCGAGCGGCGCGGGGGACCCAGCGAGCGGCGGTACGACTGGACTGCGGGAGAGCGTGACCGGCGGCAGGCCGCTGAGGGGGTGGGAACGGGGCGCCTTGGCCTGTCAGCGGCCGGGCTGAAGACTCATCGCCTCGAGTGCATCGCCTCGTGCTTTGACAATCACCGCTTCTCGGAAGCGAGATCTGTAGGATCCTGAGAGTGAGCTCCACTTGACGGGCACCCGTCTGGCGCAGTTTCAGCGGCTGATCGGGCCCGATCCAGGGGCGCCGGCCGGGGCATCGGCGGCCGGGCTCGACACCAGCGGCAGCGATCGGCGTTGCTCTGGAGCTCGCCGCTCAGCCAACCCCTGGTGCGCTTCTCGACGCTGTTGCCCGCCGATGGCAGGCTCTACCGCGCGCACCAGGACATCGATGGCGCTCGTCATGGGGTCGAGGTTGCCAGCGCGGAAGCGCGGCTTTTTCCCGACGATCTTGTGCTTTACCAGCCTATTTTGCATGAAGTTGAGCGGCAGGTAGCCGAGCGTCTGAATCCAGCTCGAGCTCGTTCGCACCGTCCAGCGGCTCAAGATCGCCGACGGCGAATAGAAGCGCTGCCATGCCCGTTGCCAGCCTTCATGCAATGCCTCGCGCGACATCTGCTTCGGAACGAAGTAGGGCGACCCCTGGTCGTGGTTTGGGCCCAGCCACCAGCGCTCGTCGGTGAGCCGCCCTTCGGCGAGCAGTCTCCGGTAGAGCCTGGTGCCGGGGTAAGGCGTCAGCATCGCGAACAGGGCCATGGTGAGCTTCATGCGGATGCCGAACTCGGCGGTGCGCTCGAACACCTCTGGATCGTCGTCGTCGAAGCCGAACACGAAGCTACCCCAGGTGGAAATCCCGTGCTCGTGTAACATGTCCATCACTTCTTGATACTCTGACGGGCGGTTCTGGAGTTTGCCGGTGCTGCGCAGGGTCGCGTCGCTGATGCTTTCGAAGCCGATGAACAGCGCTTTGCAGCCACTTTCGGCCATCAGCTTCACGTTCTCGATGCGCTTGACGGCAGCCAGCGAACACTGGCCAATCCAGTGCTTCTCGAGCGGGACCATGCGGCGGAACAGCTCCCCCGAATACTTGCGGTGGATCATCACGTTGTCGTCACCGAACATCACCAGCTTACCAAGCCCCTCGAGCTCGCCCAGCACTTCGTCCGCCGGGCGGAAGCGCATGGTGGTGCCGTTCGCCGTCGAGACGCTGCAGAACTCACACGGATATGGGCAGCCGCGCATCGTCTGTACCACCTGAAACGGAATGTACTTCTTCGATCGGAACAGATCGCGACGCGGCGCCGGACGCCGCGCCAGGCTCGGCAGCGGCCCACGATAGATGGGCTTGAGCTCACCCCGCCGAAAGTCGTCGAGCAGCTCGGGCCACAGGTCTTCAGCTTCGCTCACCACGACGGCGTCGGCGAAACGCGCGGCCTCGTCGGGCACCGCGGTCGGGTGAATGCCTCCCAGCACGACTTTGACGCCGCGCCGGCGATAGGCGTTGGCGATCGCGTAGCTACGATGCGCGGTCTTGCTGTCGACGCTGATCCCGACGAGGTCGACGTCCTTCAGGTCGCGCTCGATGTCGAAAGGCTCCACCAGGTCGTCGGTATAGATGACCTCGTCCGTGCTCGGCGTCAGCGCCGCGAGCACCCCGAGGCCGAGCCGCGGAAGGTACGCCGAGTCTTCGCTCGCAGTCGCAATCAGCTCGATCTGCACCGCGCGAGACTAGCGCGAAACCGCGGCGCTAGACCAGCCTGCAAAAAACGTCGCGAAGCCCTGCGGATGTCAACGACTCACGCGGTTCTTACCGGCGGCCTTGGCCCGGTACAGCGCAGCGTCGCCGTGCTCGAAGAGCTGCACGGGGTCGGAGGCGTCCTCGGGGAAAGCAGCCACACCGCACGAGATGCCGGGCTTCAGCACCACGCCATCGCGTTCGAAGTGATGCGCGTTGATGGCGGCGCGGATCTCTTCGGCGACGGCCGCGGTAGCCGCGGCGTCGTGGTTCGTGAGCGCTGCGAGGTACTCGTCGCCGCCGAAACGACACGCGAACCCGCGCTTGCCGATCACCCTACCGATCACCTTCCCGCTCTCGCCGATCACGTAAGCACCGAACAGGTGACCGTGGGTGTCGTTGATCTTCTTGATGCCGTCGAGATCCATCACCACCAGCCCCACCGGTGTCCCCTGTTGACCCGCGGCCTGCACCACGCGCGCGACCTCTGCATCGAACTTCCGGCGCACGTAGAGGCCCGAGAGATCGTCCACGTTCAAGAGCTGCTCCAGCACTTCGGAGTACTTCTGCTCCACGTGATCTTGCGATTCGAAGCGCACCACGGTGTTGCCCACGCTGATCTTGAGCCCCGGGCTCAGCGCCATCTCTTGAGTGGGTTCGCCCTCGACGCGCGTACCGTTGGTGCTGCCCAGATCGACCAGGGTCCAGCTATCGCCGCGATCCTCGATGCGAGCATGGAACGACGACACCAAGAGATCGGACAGCACCAGGTCACAATCAGGATGGCGACCGAGGGTCAAACTGCGATCGACCACCACCCGTTGCCCCAGCTCGGGCCCCGCGATCACGACCAGCACGTGGGCGGCGGAGGCTTTGATCCGATCACGTTCCTGCTGCACACGTTCGGTCAGCATGTCGGCTTGCAAGGTTTTCTGGACCGACCCCCCTCGGGGGGATTGCTTGGTGCCGCTCATGCGTCCCTGAGCCTACCACGAGAGGCCGATCGTGCGGACCAGCGGCCGCGTCACGGGCCGATTTTGGCGCAAAAACCGGCTTGGATCTGCGCCACGTCGCGGCGGTGAGGCACGCCCAAGGCCGCCTTAGCTACAGATCACCGTCGAGGTAGGCGCGTTTGTCGAGCTGCATGGCCGCCACGATGCGCACGTGGTTGATCAGACTCCACTCGCTCTGGTGTTCCGAAGCTTGATTCAAGCCGTATGGCCAGAAGTGCTGTGAGTCGCCGGTGATGTATGTCCGCTGCGAGTACATGTCCGGGTCACGCTGCTCCGCGGGCAGGTGGGTCATGAACTCGACGACCGCCGGCCCGGTCCAGGTACCGTCATTCATCAGCTCTGCCCAGGGCGAGTAGCCCACACCGAGCGTGTGCGCCACTTCGTGCATGGCAGTGGCCACGACCATGTAGCTGCGGCTGCTGCCAAACGAGATCCAACCGTCGACGTTGCCCTGCGCCGTGGGCACACCGGGATCATAGTTGATGGTGAGTTCTTTGCTGAGGTCGGCGTAGCAGTTGTAATAGTAGGTCGCCTCGTCCAACGCGCTCGTGAGCAGCTCCACGACGTCCGACGGCCAGCCCGAGGGGTCGTTGAATCGATAGCTGACGTTACCGGAAAATTCGCACTCCGAGCTGCCGCCGCCCGAACCGCCGTTGGTGGCCACGGTGTCGCTACCGCCGCTTCCGCCCGCGCCGCCGCTGCTGGAAACCGCGCTCGCCGTACTGTTCACGCCTCCCGCGCCGACCACACCCCCGGTACCCCCCGCGCCGGCCCCGGTGCTGCTCACGGCCCCCCCTAGGGTGGTGTCCGAGAAGTCGCCACCGAAGCCTCCTGCGCTGGTCGTCTGGCTGCCGGCAGAGGTGGCAGTAGTGATGGAGGAGGCCTGCGCCGTCGTGAGCGTGGCCCCGAGAGTGGCCGACGATCCCTGAGTCCCGGCGCCTGTCGACGTCAGCGACGCCTGGCCGGTGTCGCCGCCGATCGCCGCCCGTGTCGTCGCGCCGTCTTCGCCCGCGCTGTCTCCGGCGGGGCTGTCACCGCACGCCGCGAGCACGAACGGGAGGCACGCCGCGATGACGAGCGGCGTGAACGGACTCTGAGCAATCGCCATGCGTGGTCCCACTCTAGCATCCGGACGCGCGCCTCTGATGCAAGGGGTTCGATGGCCCGACTGCCGGCTCGCAAGCGTCAGCACGGCCGTAATATTCCAAGCGCTGCGCTACCCGCGGCGACCAGGAACGAATTACGGGGGTGGGGCAGCTTCGAGCTCGGGCGGAGGTTGGGGCGCGGGCCACTCGGGCTGGGGTGTGGGCTCGGGCGCCGGCTCGGGCACGGGGTTCAAGGGGGTGTGCCAGAGAAAGATCTCGTGGCTGTCGCGGGCGCCCAGGTTCAGGGTTTCGTGCACGCGGGGGGTCACGCCTTCCATGTCGAAGTCGTGCGACACGATGCGTGAGCCTGGCTTCAGTTGCTCGAGCTGGGGGATCAGGCGCACGTTCAGCTCCGGCAACAGGTACAGCGTGATCACGCTGGCGGGCGACAGATCCAGCGTGAAGATGTCTTGCTGCTCGATGGTAACCAAGTGTTCGACGCCGGCGGCCTTGGCGTTTTCGCGCGCCTCGCTGACGCGCACCGGATCGATGTCGAAGCCCCAAGCCTTGACGCCATAGCGCTCGGCAGCCGCGATCACGATACGTCCGTCGCCGCAGCCGAGGTCGTACACGACATCGTCTTCACGAACGGCTGCGAGTTCGAGCATGCGGTCCACCACGGGCTCGGGAGTCGGCACGTAGATGACATCGGGTTCGCGTTCGCTCGCTTGTCGCTCTGCTTCTAGAGCTGCCTCCTCCGCGACGAGCGCCTCGGCGACGACCGCCGCCTCCAGCTCCAGCGCCGCTTGCGCCAAGAGCAGCACTGCGGCCTCGGCCTGCGCCGAGTCTGCCTCCGTCTGTTCCGCAGCATCCGTGGGGGCGGCTGCTTGTCCCCCCTGCCCGCCCTGGTTGCAGCCGAGGCTGCTCACCAGACCGAGAGCGAGCACTGAAGCGGGGAACCGGGCAAGCATCTCAGCAGTACTTGCCCCGTTCTCGTGCCTGGCGCAATTGTGGCGGGCGTGTTCGAAGCGAGCGCTCCGGCCCGACGTTCGCCACGCCACCTTCCCAGCTTCTGCCAGCCACGCTACAAGCGGCGGCATGCGCAGAGCAAGCTTGTGGATGTTGGGCCTTTGTTGCAGCTGCTCGACGGCCACTCACCCGCCGACAGCACCCACGACGATCGCCTCGTCAGCCAGCCCCACGCTCGCGCCCGAACCTGCGCCGGCACCTGCCGCGACCGCCGCACCCGCCAGTTTACAGCCTGCGCCCGAGCCAGCACCCGTCCCCAGCCCACCGCCTCCGATCGACCCGGTGCCGCCGCTGGTCGACGAGTCGGGACGAACCTTGCCCCAAACCGACGCGCTTCCCAGCACGGAGAGCCCATCGTTTCGGCGCCGGCTCGAGCTCTTGGTCGAAGCGATCCGCACGGACGACGCGGAACTGGCCGTGCCCGCATTTTTCCCAGTGCTCGCGTACGCGGAGGTGAAGGATATCGCGAAACCCGAGCGCGACTGGCAGCATCGGTTGATCGGCGCGTTCACTCGCAACGTCCACGAGTATCATCGGCGGCTCGGCGAAGCCGCGAGCAGCATCCAGCTCCGCGGCATCGAGGTGCCCGAGGCGAAGGTCAAGTTCATGAAGCCCGGGAGCGAGGGCAACAAGCTCGGCTACCACCGCGTGCTCCGCTCGCAGTTGCTCCTCACCGGCGCCGACGGGCGCGAGCTTGCTCTCGAAATAACCTCGATGATCTCGTGGCGCGGCGAGTGGTACGTCGTGCACCTGCACGGGTTCAAATAGCCACCGAGAGCTTCCGGCGCATGCCTCTGCGAGGCGCGCGGTTGCTACAGCACCCGGTGAAACAAGACCACGGAGTAACCCACGGCCGGCTTGCGGCCGCGGTTGTGGTACGAGTGACGCTGGTCGCCCCGGAACACGACCACGTCGCCAGGCGCGACGCGAAAGCTTTCGCCAGCGGCCACCAGGTCTAGCTCGCCTGACTCGCAGCTCAGGTACTCGCGCGTGCCCGGCGTGTGGGGTGTACCGATCAGGCGCGCGCCCGCGGGGACCTCGAGCCGCTCGATCATGGTGCCCGGGATCGCGTCGGGCAACAGGGTGCTCACCGTGACACTGCCGCGCGTGCGCATGGGCAGCGAGCCCTTGGGATAGTGCTGCACGTCGGCACGGGGGACGCTCACCAGCTCTTCGATGGGGATCTGCAGGGCCTTCGCCAGCGTGTGCAGCACCGTGAGCGTCGGGTTGGCGCTTCCGGATTCGAGATTCGAACAGGTCGCGCGGGGCAGACCGCTGAGGTCGGCGAGCTGCTGCTGGGTGAAGCCGCGGGTCTGGCGCAGCTGCTTGATGTTTTGGGCCAGGCGGCCCGCCAAGTCGTCGGACATCGGGTTGGTATCTTGCCAAGCTATTGGCACGGACGACAGCACTTTGGCAAGCGCGGGCTATGTTGTCCGAAACCACAGGAGACCCGCATGAAAGCTCGCAGAAACAGCGTGTCGGCATACGAAACTGCTCTGATCACCGGCGCCAGCCGCGGCCTCGGGCTCGCGCTGATGCGGCGCCTGGCTAGCAGCGGCACACGCGTGGTGGGCGTCGCGCGGGACCTGCAAGCGCTCGAGGCCGCGGTGGATGCGCTGCGAAAGACGGGAGCCGAGGCGCACGCCGTGTCCGCGGACGTAGCGGACAAGCGTGCCGTGCACCGCATCGCTGGAGTGGCCGCGGCCGTGGCGGGCCCCATCGATCTCCTGATCCACAACGCGAGCACGCTCGGGCCGACGCCGCTCCGCCTGTTACTCGACACGGAGTGCGAAGATCTGGAGGCAGTGCTTCAGACCAACCTGATAGGTCCCTTTCGCCTGACGAAGCTGATCGCGGGTTCGATGGCCCTGCGCGGGCGCGGAACGATCCTGCACATCAGCTCGGATGCGGCCGTCAGCGCGTACCCGACGTGGGGCGCCTACTCGATCTCGAAGGCCGCTCAAGATCACCTGGGCCGTGTGCTGGCGGCGGAACTCGACGGGTCCGGCGTGCGGGTGCTCGGCGTGGACCCGGGCGAGATGGACACACGCATGCACGCCGAAGCGATGCCGCTGGCAGATCGCGGGAGCCTGCGGAGACCCGACGAGGTGGCCGAAAGCATCCTGAGATTGCTGGAGAAAGCCCACGAGATCCCCAACGGCACCCGGACGGAGGCGATGCCATGGCGAGCCGCCTGACCACGAAAAGGCGCACCCCGCGCACGGCTCCGTTTGCTCTGCGGGCCCTGCCCCCCCCAACCATTCCGCCTGCGGCGTGGCCGCGCGACGACCGCAAGGCCCAGCGGCTGCTGTTGATCGATCCAGCGACCTCGACCCTCAGCGACCGCAGCTTGCGGGAGCTCCCCGAACTGCTCCTGGCGGGCGACCTGCTGGTCTTCAACGACGCGGCCACTTTGCCCGCGTCACTGTGGGCGACGACCGGGTCTGGCAGCGGGCTCGAGCTGCGCCTGGCACGCGAACGGGCCGGCAGGTACTGGGCCGTCGTGCTCGGCGCGGGCGATTGGCGTGCGCGCACCGAGGATCGCAAGCCGCCGCCACCGCTGAGCATGGGCGAGAGGCTGACGCTGACGCGGAGCGGGCACACGGCCGCGCTGCTCACTGCGAGCGTGGTGGATCTGGCGCCGCTGGGCACGGCGTACTCGCCGGAGCATCCTTTGATCGCGCTCGAGTTCGAGGCCGATGGCGCCGCGCTGTGGGACGCCCTGTATCGAGCGGGGCGTCCCATCCAGTACTCCTACGTCGAGCGCCCGCTGGAGCCGTGGCACGTACAGAACGTGTTTGCGAGCCGGCCCTGGGCCTTCGAGCTGCCCTCGGCCGCGCACGGCTTCGACTGGGAGCTCTTGCTCGCTCTCCGGCGTCGCGGCGTCCGACTCGCTGCGCTCACCCACGCGGCGGGCATCTCGTCCACCGGATCGCTGGAGCTCGATCGCCGGCTGCCCTTCCCGGAACGCTACGAGATCCCTCCCGAGACGGCGCTCGAAGTCGCGCGTGCCCAGCGGCAAGGGCACCGCGTCGTCGCGGTCGGCACCACGGTGGTACGCGCCCTGGAATCGGCTTGGACCGGCGCGCGGCTACGCGCAGGTGCTGGGGAAGCGACCTTGACACTCGGCGCGCGGCAACCCAGGAAGTCGCCGCGCGTGGTCGACGCCGTGATTTCGGGGATCCACCAGGCAGGCGAGCCGCACTACTCGTTGCTCGAGGCCTTCGTCCCCGCACCCTTGCTCGCTCGGGCGGAAGCCCACGCGCGCGCCGGCGGCTACCACGCGCACGAGTTCGGAGACGCTTGTTTGGTGCTGGGAAGCTCGCAGGGCGACAGCGCCGCCTGAATGGTGTTACACAGGGATCCCTCGGAGGGCTCGGCATGGACATTCACCTCGAACCCATCGGTATCCTGCGCTCGGAACTCACGCATCTCGCCCAAGCGCCGAAGCAGGGGTCTGAAGGCGCGCCCCAGGCGCGGCTCGAGCTCTACCCATGGGCTCAGCGGGCGCTGCACGGCGTGCATGTCGGCGACCGCCTGCTCGTCCTCACGTGGCTCCACCAGGCTCGGCGTGACGTCTTCGAGTGCCACCCTCGCTCGGATCCGAACCAGCCACTGACTGGCGTTTTCGCCACGCGCTCGCCCGATCGGCCCAATCCGATCGGCCTGCACCCGGTCACCGTCCGTGCCCTCGACGGCAGCACGCTCCACATCGGTCCGATCGAAGCCATCGACGGCACGCCGGTGGTCGACATCAAACCCGTGCTCGGCAACGAGTTCTGAGGCAGAGTCCCCGGGCTTTGGCCAGCAACAGCGTCTCCGAAAACTTCGACCTCACTCCGCTCGGCGCGCTCACCGCTGACGCTCGGCAGCTCGTCGCGCGCTGCCTCGTCCCCGTGAGCTTCGAGGCTGGGCATCGCGAAGTGTTGTCGCCGGGTTTGTGGCTCTTGATCGAAGGCAGCGCGCGCGCGTCGCTGCCGACCCGAACAGAGGCGCTGAGCCCGGGAGCAGCCTTGGGGAGCGAGACGCTGTGGGGCGTCGGGTCCGTGCAGTGCGAGCTCGAAGCCACGGCCCCGTGCCGCTGGTGGCACCTCGCGCCGTCGAGCTTCCAGGCGCTGTCCGACGCGGACGCCCGGGTGGCGCTAGAGCTGCTCCTCGCGCTGCTGCGTGCGAACGCCACGCCGGCGCTGCACGGCGTCAACGCTGGGCGAGCACCGTCACGTCGGAGCAAGGTCGTGCTGCAGCTCCCCGACCGCGAGTGGGTCGTGCCGGTGGGGACCACCTTCCACGAACTGCTCCCGGAGCGGCACGAAAACCTGCCGGTCGTCGCAGCGCTGGTCGACAACAAGGCCATGTCCCTGGCGAGCGCGGTCACGTCGAACTGCCAGCTCGCGCCCTTGACGACTCGGCACTGGGAGGGACAGCGCATCCACCGCCACAGCTTAGCGCTCCTGGCGCTCGAGGCAGCTCAGCGCATCGCCCCCGAGCTCTCGGTGCGCATGGGCCCTTCCGTTGGTTTTGGCAGGCGAATTCTCGCGGGAAGGCTGGTGAACTCCGAGCTTCGCGATTTCGCCAACCGCCTCGAAGCCGAAATGCACCAGCTGCGTTCAGCGCCGCTTCGGGTGTCCGAAGAACACTGGACGGTGGCCGAGGCACGCGAGTACTTCGCGAGCCAAGGCTGGGAGCATGCCCAGCAGCTGCTCGACACCTGGCGCGACGCCACGGTGCCGATGGTGAGCTATGGCAGCGTCTACGCTTTGAACACCTCGCCCGTGGTCACCCGCGGATCGGCGCTCGATGGATGTTTCATCCTGCACGACGAGAACCTGGTACTGCTCGTCTACGGCAAGCGCACACACGATCTGCCACCACCGTCACGGACTCTGCCACCGAGCGCACTCAGCGTGGTCGGCGATCTGGCACAGCCCGTGCCGCGCTCGACACATCGGCTGCTCTTGGGACAGGCGCACGCGAACCACGAGGTGGAGCACCAGGAACAGGCCTGGCTGCAGGCGCTCGGCGTGGGGAGCGTGGGGGCCTTCAATCGAGCGTGCGTGACGGCGAACGTACCGGGATTGCTCCGCGTCGCAGAAGCCTTCCAAGAGAAACGCCTCACCGTGATCGCCGACGAGATCCAGCGACGCGCGGACGAAATCGACATCGTCTGCATCGCGGGGCCCTCCGCTTCGGGCAAGACCACCTTCATCCGCCGGCTCTCGGTGCAGCTACAGGTCAACGGCATTCAGCCCGTGGCACTGGGCCTCGACGACTACTACGTCGACCGAGTTCGGACCCCGCGTGACGAGACCGGTGACTATGATTTCGAAGCGCTGGGCGCCATCGATCTAACGCTGCTCGAAGCGCACCTCAAGCGCCTGGTCGCCGGGGAACGCGTCCGAACGGCGCGCTTCGACTTCGCGACCGGGCAGAGTCATCCGACCGGTGGCCGCGAACTCGTGCTCCGGCCGCGCGACGTTCTGTTGCTCGAAGGCATTCATGGTTTGAACCCTGCGCTGCTCGGCAGCATTCCGGCGACGCGCGTATTTCGCATCTTCGTGTGCCCGTTGATGCAGCTCGCGTTCGACCAGCTGAGCAGCGTCCACGCCTCGGACGTGCGGCTGATTCGCCGCATCGTGCGCGACCGGCACGGGCGCGGTTATAGCGCGGCCGAGACAATCGCGCGTTGGCCCAAGGTGCGTGCGGGCGAGCGAAAACACATCTACCCCTTCCAGGGGAATTCCGACGCCGTGTTCGACTCGGCGCTCGTGTACGAGCTCAGCGTCCTCAGGGTCTACGCAGAACGCTATCTACTGGAGGTTCCCGAGGCACACCCGTCCTACACCACGGCGTTTCGGCTGATGCAGCTGCTCGATCGGTTCGTCAGTATCTACCCCGACCACGTTCCCGCCACGTCCATCTTGCGCGAGTTCGTGGGCGGCAGCGGCTTCGAGAGCTGAAGCTTCCCGCCGGGCACCACCAGCACCGGCACCGGCGCGTGTTTGACCATGCGGTAGGCGGGGGTCGACAGCGAGCTTGGTGCGTCCCGGCGCGTCTGCCGCGCCACGACGACCAAACCGTTGGCGTTGCTTTCCGCGCGACATAGGATGCTGAACGCAGGGTCCCCTGTTTCTACGCGGACCGACGTGGCGAACCCCGCCGCTCTGAGCGGCGACGCCAAGCGCTCGAGGCGAGCCTTTACGTCGCGCCGGCCTTTCGCCACGGCATCGTGAAACGCGCCCGGTAGCGGTGGCCCGACGGCGATCTCGCCGGATTCGAGGACATGCAGGAGCTCGACGCGCGTACCCGCGCGTGCCACGGAGCGCGTCACCTCGAGCGCCCGAGCTGCCAGCTCGAGATTCGAGACGGCCACCAACGGCTCGCTGAACCCGCCGCCGAGTACGGCTGCCCCGGCACGCGAGCGGGCGACCAGCACAGGGCACGCGGCCTCCGCCGCTACCTGCGCCGAAACACTGCCGAGCAGAAACTGTTGGCCGTAGCCAGCGCCGCGTGGCGCGATCACGAGCAAGTCGCAAGCGCGCTGCCGCGCGTGGGCAACGATGGCCGAAGCCGCGTCGCCGCGAGCCACGACGCATTCGAGCTCGCCTTCGAACTCGAAGGGCCGCACGAACTCGCGAAGACGCGCCTCGAGCGCGCGGTCATGTTCGGTCAAGTACTCGCCCCACGCGCGATCGGCAGCGAAATTCGGCACTTGGTCACTGTAGGCGGGGAGCCCGTCGACGTGCAGCAGCGTGAGGCGCGCGGAGTGACGCCGCGCGATCTCGGTCGCCAGCTGCAGCCCTCGCGCGGAATCGCGAGAGAAATCCACGGGAGCCAGGATCGAGGTCAACATGCTCGTTCGCATTGCACGATCCACGCCAGGCGCGGCTCCGTTCGCTAACACCGGGACATCCCACGGGCATACCCGGCCGCGCCCGTGCGGTCCCGCGCTCGGGCGCGAACGAGGATCGCGCAAACGCTGCGTATTCGCCGTCTCGGCGCGCTAACACTTCAACGGGCGCACGGGGGCGTAGCCTTGCCGGGCGATGATGCACTGGCCCGCGTCGGTCTCGATCCAGCTCAGGTAGTCGGCGACAGCGCCCTCGGGCTTGCCGTCGGTCACCATGAACAAGGGGCGCGCGATCGGGTAGCTGCCGTCGAGCGCCGAATTCACCGTCGGTGCCACACAGGCCCCGTCCTTGCGAATGCACGCCATGTGGACGTTATCCGTACTGTAGGCGAGCCCGCTGTAGCCGATGGCGCAGGGCGTCTTGGCGATCAGATCGACGACATCCTTGGAGCCGTGCAGATCGCGAGAGCCCAACCTGAGCTCCCTGGTCTTTCCGAGAATCGCCTGCTTGAAGTATTCGTACGTGCCGGAGTTGTTCTGCCGGCTGATGAGCACGACCTCGTCGCTCGGACACCCGGGCACCTGGACGCCGAGATCACTCCAGCGTTCCACCCGCCCCCCTTCACCATAGATTTCGACTAGCTCGGCGAGCGAGAACTGTTTCTTGGGGTTGTTCTTGTGCACGAAGATCACCACGGCGTCGTGGCCCACCACGCGCGCCCGAGGGTCGATGCCACGCTGCTTGGCCATCTCGAGCTCTTTGCGGGTCAGTTCCCGGCTGGCGTTGACGATGTCGGCGGTACGGTTGATCAGTGCCGAGACCCCCGTTCCCGTGCCTCCGCCGGAAACGGCGACCGGCGTCTCGGGGCGGATCTTTGCGTAGGCCTCGGCCCAAGTCTGCGCCACGTTCACCAGCGTGTCGGATCCTTTGTTCTGAATCGTCACACGCTTCGCATCGACGCTGCTCGGCTCACCCGCGCCTTTGCCTCGGCTCTGGCGAGTTTCGCGTGAACATGCGACGAGGCTCGAGCCCAACACCAGCGCGAGAAGCCACGACAACCGTCGCCTTTGAGTAGACATTGGACTCCTTCCGTTCCGCGCTCGCGCGGAGCTCGCGTTCTAGCGCGTCCCCTCGCACGCGGTAGCCCGATCGACATCCTGCCGGCTTGCTGGTTGGGCGACCGAGCGGCAGCGTGCTAGAGCCGCGGGCCCAGCCCCCCGCAATGTCACTTTCCCTCGAAGAACGGGCTCCCCGCGCGCTGAAGATCTCAGTGGTGGAGGGAATGCTCCACGCAACGATGGTGGGCGTCGCGGAGAGCTATCTGGGTGCCTTCGCGGTCGAGCTGGGGCATCGCGACGGGGCGCTGGCGATGCTGGCAACCCTCCCACTCTTGATCGGCTCCAGCGCGCAGTTGCTGGCGAGCCCCTTGGTCTCGCTGCTCGGCAGCCGCAAGCGGCTGGTCGTACTGGGAGCGACGGTGCAAGCGCTCACCCACGTCGCTTTCGCCGGTATCGCGTGGAGCCACTGTCAGAGCTTCGGGGCGCTCCTGAGCGCCAAGTGCGTCTACTGGATTTCCGGGATGCTGATCGGCCCTCCGTGGGGGGCGTGGATGGCCTCGCTCGTCGGCGGCGCGCGCCGTGAACGCTACTTCGCGGGGCGCTCGGGCGCCGTGCATCTGGCGTTGCTCGTGGCATTTGGCGGCGCCGGCTGGCTGTTGTGGCGCGCGCAGGCGCTGGGACAGCCGGCACTCCCGACCCTGGGAGTGCTGAACGGCGCTGCGGTAGTTGCTCGAGGGCTCAGCGCGGTGGCGTTGGCGCTCCAGCCCGATCCCGAAGCGCGACCTCCTGCCCGGCGCTACGACTGGAGACAGATCGCGCTCGCCGCGCGTACCGCCCAGTGGCGGCCTGCCTCGTACATCGCCCTCTTGATGTTCGGCGCGCACATGGCGGTGCCCTTCTTTACACCCTACATGCTGCGTGTGCTCGCGCTGGACTACGCCCACTACGCCGCGCTCCTGGCCGTCCCGATCGTGACCAAGGTGCTGGTGAGTCCGTTTCTGTACCGGGCGGCCACGGCGCTCGGGATGCGCAGCCTTTTGGCCACAGCCACCGCCCTGGTGGCTCTGGTGGCCTGGCTCTGGTCGCGGGGAACCAGCTTCGAGGACCTGGTCATTGCCCAAGTCACGAGCGGTGTGGCCTGGGGGGCTTTCGAATACGCGAGCTATCAGCTGCTCCTCAGCGGCTCCCGGCCCGCGCTCCAGGTCGAGTTCTTGTCGCTGGCCAACTCCATGATCGGTGCGGCGCAGCTGTCGGGGGCGCTCGTCGGAGCGAGCCTGCTGTCCATGGCGGGGCTCGCCCACCAGCAGGTGTTCCTCGTGTCCGCGATCGGGCGGGCGCTGCCCGTCGGCCTCGTCTTTCTCTGGATCCCGCTCAGTGCCCCCATCGTGCGGCGGCTCTTCTGGCGTGTGGTGTCGGTTCGACCCGCCGGAGGCACCTTGCGCCGCCCGATCCTGACTCGCGGGGCGAAGCGCTCCTCACCGCCCTCCGACCCCGGAGCGCCTCAGCGCTGACGCTCTCCAGGAACTCCCGAAACAACCCCGCAAACGCCGCGAGACGAGCCCGTTCACCTCGCAGCGCAGGCTCCTCTTGCCCCCCTGAGAGCGGGCCGCACTTTCGCAGCTCCCTCCTCGCACGTCCCTCGGCTTCCCCCCTGCCCCTCCGTGCGGTTCGCTCCAGGGGTCGCTCTCGGCCGTCGGCCGCAGCAGCGCCAGTCGGGAGCTGAGCGAAGTGCACGAACCGTTAGTGATTGTTTTGGATTTGTCAGCGATTGGCCGCATACTGAGCGTAGGCCTGAGTGCGTCAGGTCCATTGACGATGACGGCGCTGAAGCAGGAACGACCCGCAGACGCAAACCCAGGGGTGAGTGCAGCCCTGCTGCCGGCGCGTTTCCTCAATCAAGGCAGCTTTGCCAGCTACGCGGCCGCCCTCGACGAGTTGCGCGGCTGGGCGCAGCGTTCCGGCTATCCGCTCTCTGCGCTGGCGGCGTGGATCACCGTCGGACAAAAGATCCGCGTGCAACTCGCCACTCGCGTCTACTGGAAACCGCTCACGCCGCGCGGGCAAGCGCGCGAAGCGCTGTGCAGCTCCGAGGTCGCGGACGACTTGTTGTGTCTCGAGTTCCAGCGCGGCCACGTCGTCGCTCACGAGTTCTGCGCACTCAGCCGCGTGCACGGCGACGACGGTGGCCTCTCCGGCGCGGCCTGACCCGCTGGTTTGCCACGGTTTCCCCCATTCGCTCCCGCCAGAGCGCGGGCGGCCCGACGGGGCCCCCGCGCTCGCTCGGATCAGCCCTCGAGCGTGGCGTTGACGCTGATCTCGGTGCCCGCAAACAAGCGAGAGATCGGGCACTTTTCCTTGGCGGTAGCGACCAGCTTCTGGAAGGCATCGTTGTCGATCCCGGAGACCTTGGCCTTGGTCACGAGCTTGATGGACGTGATCTTGGGACCGCCGTCTTCACCGAGCTCGACGCTCGCCGTGGTGGCGATGCTATCCGGAGTCAACCCTTCCTTGCTGAGCAGCGCTGCCAGAAACATCGAGTAGCAGCCGGCGTGTGCCGCCCCCACGAGTTCCTCGGGATTGGTGCCCGCGCCGGTTTCGAAACGCGACACGAAGCTGTACGCGCCTTCGTACGCGCCGTACTTCATGGTGCCCTTGCCCTCTTTCAGGGTGCCGTTCCACAGAGCCGATGCTGTGCGTGTTGCCATTTCTTCTACTCCTCGATGAATGTCGATGGTTGGACCTTCTGGAAGACGCGGATACCGCAATGTTCCCTGACACTCAATCGTGTTCGGGTGACGCGAGATGCGGCGCTGCCGAATTAAAGGCCGCGCATGCGCGGGCGCGCCTTTTCGACACGATCTGCCATTTAGCGTCATTTCGGCCAAACGACCGGGGCGAGCGCGTTTCCTCAGTGCAACCGCTACTTGACCGGACCGTCGACGCGCTTGCAGCCAACGCTGAAGTACAGCTCTGCCTCGGAGACGCTCACCGCGTCGCAGGTCGCCTCACATAACTGAATCGCGCGACCGCTCGCCGTTTCTTCGTAGTACCAGGTGCCTGCGTCACCGCAGTCCGCGGCGCTGGGAACGTAGGCGGTCGGCAAGTTGTCGCCACCTGCGTCACAGATGCCGAGGTTGACGTAGCCGTAATCGAGCGGGCTGCCGTCGCGTGGCTGTGGCACCGGCAGGGTACAAGGGATCGTCGCATCCGCGCGGATCGCGTTCAGCGCTTCGAGCACGGAGCCAGCGATGTCGTCCTTATCCGTGAGATAAGCGCGTTCGGTGCCGCCCGCCGCGGCGATCTGATTCAACTGATCGAGCGAGTTGTTGTTGTTGGCGACTACTCCCAAGACGTAGGTCTGAAAGCCTCGACCGCCGTCGAAACACGAGGCGGCAGCAGCGGTTGCCAGCTCGATGTTGGCATCGCAAGCCGCCTCCGGAACCCCGTCGGTCACCAGCAGGATCACGACTTTGTGCCCCAGGTTCTGCTCGCGCCAATCGTTGACGTAAACGCAAGAGCCATCGATGGCCAGATGCGTCGGCGTGCCACCCTGCGGTTCACCCGCGTCGAGCGCAGTGATGAGGCCGGCGGCAGCGTCGGGCAGCCTGTCGATCCCGACGCTGGCATCCGAATGGTTCTCGACGCTGCAGATCTCGGGATCGTCGTCCTCGGACGAGTCGTGATCGCCGAAGAAGCCGAGCCCCACGCCGATGCCCTTGCTGGCAGGGTCCTGCAGAAATTGTCGCATCGCATCGCGGACGGGTTGAATGCGCCACTCGTCGAGCGGGACGGGGTCATCGCGGCGACAGCAACCTTGCTTGTCCACCGAGCAGCTCATGGAGCAAGACAGATCGAACATCACGTAGATGTCGAGCGGGATGTTCTCGCCCTCGAACGCTTCACCGATGCAACCGGCATCGTCCGGCGGTCGCTCGCAACCGTTGACCGGAGGGCTATACACGCCTGCGCCGGCGGCCCCGTCACTGCTCGAGCTGAGGTCGATGGACGGGGTGGTGGTGCTGGTCTGCCCTGCGTCCGTGCCCTCGTCGTCGTCCGAGCTACACGCTCCGATCAGAAGCAAGCCCAAGGCGACGGCGATGCCGCTGCGAAGTAACAGCATTTTTGATAAGTCCTGAGGTAGGATGGGGAAGCGGCGGCGGAGGCTAGCGTACACGCGGGGCCGATGGTACCCGATCCTGGCATTCCTCAGGCGCTCGTCCTTTGGGCGCACCCGGCTTTTCCCGTCGCGACAGAATCATCCAAGCCGGAAGGCTGGAGGTTCAGTGGGGGCGAACGCTGGCAGCGGCCGCCGACGCGCTGATCGGTGCACTCCCCGGCTCCGGCCCCCCTGCCGACCCGACACGGTCGACAGCGCGAAAGCAAGGCACGGGCTCCGCCCGCGCCAGCTCGGGGCCGGCGGGTTGCGTGCATTCGGACGCGAAGTCGGTGCAGTCGAAATCACGGCACGCCCACTCCATGTCGGCCGGCGTGAGGCATGACGTCATCACCCCGTCTCCGATCGCATAGTACATGACGCCGCTGCCCTCGTGGTGGTCCCCCCGAAACGCGTGGCCGAGCTCGTGCATCAGCACCGTGCCGAGCAGCGACGAGTCGAGCCACTCCGGTGCCACCACTACGCGCCCGTTACCGTAGGCGAACGCGACATACCCCGCCGGAGGGGCGCCCGGAGCGATGTGAAAGTTCGCACCGATGTCCGCGCTCGTTGCGCCGCCAAACACCCACGGGCGCCCGGTCGCCATGGCCCACCGCTCGACCGCCAACTCGACCCACCCTGCGAGTTCGGGGCTCGCCGTAACCGTCTCGACCGACGAGGTACCTTCACCGTGGTTTTCGACCCGCGGTGACCCGCACGCCAGTGCCGCGGCTCCTGCGCCTGCGGCGATGAGCGCGCGCCAACCCGCACGCACTCCAGAACTCGTCTCCAACATAGTTCTCGTGTCCCTCCAAACGCCACCCAAGGTGGCGGCAGAACGACTCGCATCGATCGGACCCGATCCCGTCGCCCGCCTCGTACGTAACGACCGACGCGGGCCCGGCTTTACGCGCGCTCCCTGCGCTCGCCTGCAAGCGTCGGGAGTTACTCGTGAGATAGTTACTCGGCCACTAACGGGCCGGACCGACATCGGCACTGGAACGGGACTGCCCGCTCCGGCGTACCCCGGTCGACGCCCCCGGTACGCCACGGTGGGCCCGGTCGCGTGGGCGGGTAGTGAGCGCCCGGGTCCGAAGCGCTCGGAGGGGCTAAGGCTGGCGGGCGGGACGCAGCCGATTCAAGAGACGGGCTACGAGCGGCGTGAGCGCAATGGTAGCGAAGATCCTGAGCGGCTGCGTCGCCTTGGTCGCGACGTACGCCTCGCCCAGCACACCAGCGCTCGAGGCGGATGCGTCGCCGAGCCAGTCGGTGCCGCGAAACCCCCACGAGAACGCCGCTGCGAACCCGAGCAGCACCAAAAAGAACAACCCGAAATAGGTACCCAGCGCCGTGCGGCCGTACTCGGTGATCAGCGCCTTCAAGCGTTCCTTCGTCACTGGCGGACCATAGCGTTCCGAGTGTTCCAGTGCCAACGCCCATGCTAAGAGGCCGCCATGAGTCTTCGTGGGACACGCCGGGCATCCCGGTCGTACTGGAGCGCGCCGTTCTGCTGTGGCGCGCTGGCGCTGGCTCTGGCCGCCCCGGCGGCCGCGC
>JAICQQ010000048.1 GCA_025937785.1 Polyangiaceae bacterium | reverse complement strand
TGCGCCAGCGACACCCTGCTCCGCAAGATCTTGCGCGACGAGTGGGGGTTTCAGGGCTACGTCGTCAGTGACTGCTGGGCGATCCGTGACATCCACGAGAACCACAAGTATACGCAGACCCCTGAAGAATCAGCGGCGATCGCGGTCAAGGCAGGCTGCGATCTGAACTGCGGCTGCACCTACGAGCACATCCCCGCCGCCGTCGAACAGGGGCTGCTCAGCGAAGCCGACCTGGACGTTAGCGTCACGCGCCTGTTCCGCGCGCGCTTTTTGCTGGGAATGTTCGACCCGCCCGCGATGGTGCCGCACGCGGCGATCCCCTACGAACTGAATGACTCGATCGAGCACCGAGCGCTCAGCCGCGCTGCGGCCCGCGAATCGATGGTGCTGTTGAAGAACGCCGGCGGCCTTTTACCGCTGAAGCGCGACGTGAAGAGCATCGCGGTCATCGGCCCCAACGCCCACGACGACAGCGTGCTGCTCGGCAACTATTTCGGCATCCCTTCGCATTCGGTCACTCCGCTCGACGGTATCCGCGCGGCCGTCTCCGAGCAAACGAAGGTCTGGTACGCACCGGGCTGCAAGTTGCTCGGCACCGCGCGCGATGGGCTCGGGCGTGCTGGCAATCTCTCCGAGGCCATGAGCATGGCCGAACGCGCCGACGTGATCGTGCTTTGCCTCGGCCTCTCCGCCGAGATCGAAGGCGAACAAGGCGACGCCAGCAACTCCGAAGCCGCCGGCGACAAGAAGGATCTCGGACTCACGGGCCTGCAGCAACCGATGCTCGAGGAGATCCTCGCGCTCGGCAAGCCCACGGTGGTGGTGGTGCTGAGCGGCAGCGCGCTCGATCTCAACTACGCCCAAGAACACGCTGGTGCGATCATCCAGGCCTGGTACCCCGGCGAAGAATGCGGCCATGCGCTGGCCGACATCCTCTTCGGCGACTACAGCCCCGCCGGGCGCCTTCCGATCACGTTCCCCAAGAGCATCCACGACATCCCCGAAATCACCAACTACGCGATGGCCGGGCGCACCTATCGCTACGCCCAGAAGGCGCCGCTCTACCCGTTCGGCTACGGCCTCTCGTACACCGAGTTCGCTTATTCCGACCTCCGGCTGTCGGCGACGAGCCTCGCAGCTGGCACGCCGCTCACGGTCTCCGTCACGGTCACCAACACCGGCAAGGTCGCTGGCGACGAAGTCGTGCAGCTCTACCTGAGCGATCTCGAAGCATCCTGCGTCGTTCCGACACACAGCTTGCGCGGGTTCACGCGCATCACGCTCGCTCCCGGAGCGTCGGCGCAGCTCGAATTCCCGCTGGATGCCCGCGCGCAATCGCTCATCGACGAGCAAGGCAAACGCGTGCTCGAACCCGGACGCTTCCGCGTGACTGTCGGCGGCTCGCAGCCCGACGCACGCTCCTTCGAGCTCACCGGCCGGCGTCCCCTGAGCGCGGAGTTCGACGTCACCGGCGCCGCGCTGGCGCTCCCGTACTGACGTAAGGGCGAGAAGCGTCAGCGCCAACTGCTCGAAATGTGAGTGAAGAGACAGCACGCGCGCGTGTCCGTGGCCGCGCCGGTGAGCCGCCATCTCGCGCAGACCGTGTGGGACCAAATGCGATAAGGATTTCCTGAGGATTGGTCGCGATCGCGGAAACGTTTTCAGTGCATTCTTTCGGCGATCTCTGCTAAACCGCCGACCGGTGTTTCCGGGAGCTACGACAGGTCCTGCAGGGCACGACAGCGACAGCGGAGCGAGGGGAACCCCCCGCCGCGCGCTGCGCTTCGCGAGCGCGTTGGGCCTCGTCGCGATCGCGCTCAACAGCGTCGGCGGCTGCGGTTCGAACAAGAATTACGAGCAGCGCCAAGCCTTCGCCGACACGTTGCCCGACGACGGCAAGGCCAGCATCTGGGACGACGATGCAGAGGGCTGCCTGGGTCAATGCCAGCGCGATCCGGGCTCGCCGTTGGTGGACTGCGCCGCGGAGGAAGAGGGGCTCGAGTTCCTGCCGCTCGTGGGTTGGGACTTCAAAAAGGATGGCGTGGCCACTGGACAGTACCAGTACACCGACGGTTCGGCGCACAACCTACGTCCGAGAGGGTGGGAGCCCCCGACAGCCCCCATGGCTCGCTGCCTGGGTGCGACCGACGAGTACGGCTTTCACCTGCGGGGCGGTCCCTACCGCGATTGGGGCGGAGGCTTTGGGGCCCGGCTGTACTACGTGCTCACCGCTGGCAACTGCGCTGCCGATGTCGATCCGAACTATCGCGCGGAGTACTGCCAATCACTCAGCGCGGACCCTGTCACCATCGAGAACACGTTCAACCTGACAGCCTGGGACGGCATCTCGTTCTGGGCGCGGCGGGGTCCCGATGGTCAGCCGCTCTTGCGGGTGATGATTGCCGACCAGCGCACGGACGACGACATCAGCTTCTTGATGTACGAGGCCGACCCGGCGAAGCCACGCTTCTGCGAACGCAACCGTGACTGCGGCTGCCCGCTCGGTCTGCCTTGCACCGTCGTGCCCGAAGATCAGCGCGACGAAGTGAACAATAACTGCGCGCAGGAAGACGCGAGCAGCCAGATTCAGCCTATCATGGTCTGCTGGGATCCCGAGAAGGGTCCCCTCAGCCAACTAAACCCGCACCAACCGTGTGGGACCTACGCATGCAATTGCCCTTACGAAGCATTTGCAACGCCGGAAGGCCAGAGCAGCGTCCTCCGACCCGATACGGCGTTCGACGGGCGCGGCTGCAACGAGTTCGCATTCCGCGGCGGTATCGTCGACAACTTTTGTTACAACCCCGGCCAAGACCCGAACCCCTACGAAGCCAATTACCTGTGCGGCGACCATTGGGCGGCTCCGGTCCACCTCACGACGGACTGGCAGTTCTTCAAGGTTCCATTCACGAGTCTGCTGCAGCAAGGCTGGGCCAAGGAGCAGCATCAGTTCGACCTGCACGCGGTCAGCATGGTGCGCTTCACCTGGGACAAGGGGAACATCGATTACTTCATCGATGACGTGCGCTTCTACCGCGAGAAGCGTCCCGAATAGTCCGCACCACGTGCCCCATTCGAGAATCCACGCCGCCGCCCGCCGACAGAACCCAAGAATCTTGACCTGAATGACCCGCTGTCGCCGACCTACGACAGACCCCGCCAGCCTCCGGCCTTGCCGGGTGACGCTTGCTCTCGCGGCCGCCGCCCTCTCGGTCGTGTCAACAGTGTCCCTACGAGCGCAGGCACAGCCCCCTGCGGACGGCGACCCGCCAGCGGCCGCAGAAGCAGCCCCGCCGGCAGTCGAAACGCCGCCCGCCACGGACGCTGCGGCCGAAGCGCCGCCGGCCGACGCCGCAGCCCCTGCCGAGGCAGACGCCCCGGAAGACATCGCACCGCCCCCGCAGCTTCCTGAGGCACCGCCCGCGGACGAAGTCCCGGCTGCGCCGGAACCGGAGAACAAACCTGCTCCTCAGACCGCCATAGCGGCCAGCGCCGAGCCCGAAGTCGTGCTCGAGACCGAAGACGAACTCGCGAATCCCAACTACACCCCTGGCTACCGGCGGCACATGGGGTTCGGACTTTCCCCCCATGTCCCCCGCAGCGGCACCCAACCTGGCGGGATGATGCAGCCCTACGGTGTGCCCCTGAGCGGGAAAGACTGGACCTTCAAGTGGACCGGCTACATGCAGGCCTCGCTCGCGTACAGCATCGACCAGCGGCGCGTACCCGCCGAGGGCCAGAGCGAAACCGTGTTTCACACTCCACCCACCACGGTGGAGGATTGGCGCGCCTTCACGAACACGAACTCGATCCCCGGCAACTGGGTGGGCATGAAGTTCTCGTACGGGACCGACAAGGTGACCGCGGTCGTCTCCCTCGACACCTGGAATCCGTCGAGGCCCACGACCTACTATCAAATGGGCAGCCAGGGGTTCGTCAATGACACCTACCTGCTGTATCGCCCCGACCCGATCGGCCCCTTCCGGGTGCAGGCAACGGTCGGCCACTTCGCCGTCGACTACGGCATGCTCGGCCAGTACGGCACCGGATTGTACCCCATGTCGATCGCCGGTGGCGCGCGCGGCGCCGGTGAAACACTCATCGTCGAGTACGACCTGAGCGACGACTGGGTCGGCGTGCTCGAACACGGGGTGATGGGCGGACGCACTGGCAAGGCTCCGGACGGCATCGTGGCTCAGGAGAGCAACTACTGGGCAAACCCCGCGATCCCCGCTTGGTGGTTTCAACACGGCCACGCCGGCGTGATCAAAAAGGGCGACCCTGAGATCCAAATCCAAGCGCATTGGCTCACCAGCTGGTCGGCGGATGACACGGCGGGCTTGGAGATCGACACGCCAGACACCCGCGATCTGGACGAGACCAACGTGCCCGACGGGCGCATGACCACGTATGCCGTGAGCCTACGCCTGAAGGACTCGATCTACGGGTTCTTGGGGGTGGGAGCTTCGATGACCGAAGCGCGCAATTCCACCGTCCTGCGCGGCGGCATGGTCACGTACGGTGGCGACGGCGAGCAGCTACAGGATATGTGGCTCGGCGAGTCCACGGGGGGCACCGGTACGCTCTACGTGGTCGGGATCAACCACCAGGTGAGCCTGGGCAAGGTCGTCGCCTACCCCATTCCGTTTCCCGGCGATGGCCCCGATCTCCAGCTGACCGCAGGCGCTCACTTGGCGACGACGAAGACGGAGTTCGAAGGCTTCGACGGGCGACTGCGCATCAAGTACGGCCTCGACTCGCTGTACACGTTCCTGCCCTGGCTCGGCGTCGGCGTTCGCGGCGACATGGTCGTCCCACGAGCGGATGACTCGAGCGAGACCTTCTACGTGCTCGCACCGCGCTTGCAGTTCAAGACGGACTGGACCAGCCGAGAGAACCTCACGCTCAACTACGTGAAGTGGTTCTACGGCGAACGTACCCGCAACGAAGGTACCGGCCTGCGCACGCCGGACCGGCTCGACGATCAACTGATCGCCCTCAGCTACAACATGTGGTGGTGAGAAGATCATGGCACCCCAAACTCTGTTTCCAATACAACGGCAGCCAGGGCAGCGTGGCTGCCGTCCTTTCTGGACTCTGTGGATTGCGCTCGGGGCTACGAGCATCGCATCCCCTGCCTTCGCCCAGGACGATGAAGAGCTCGAGGTGACGACGCCGCTCGCTGCCGATCCGGCGCTCGGGCTCGCGCCCAGCGTACCCCAGACCGGCTCGGTGCCGGGCGGCATCCAGCCGTCCTATGGCGAGCGTTCCACGGACTCGCAAGACTGGCGCTTCGACTTCCATGGACTCTTGATTGCGCCGCTGCGCGTAGGCATCAACGAGCGCGACAACCCTGCTCCCGGTCAGAGCGAGACGGTGCTCCACGCGCCGCCGCGAGTCCCCGACGATCTCGAAACATTCTCACACACGGGCGCGGTACCGACCCCCTACGCCCAGCTGAATTTTTCGTACGGCAACAACGTCGTCACCGGCAATGTCAGCGTTCTCGCGAAGCAGCCGACGGTGGCGTCTGGGTTCTTCGATCCGCCGTCCCAAGCGGGCATCAACGACCTGTATCTGACGATCACTCCCGACTTGGGCGTCGAGAACATGTTGTTCTTGGTGAACGTCGGTGCATTCTCGAACCGCTACGGCAGCACGGGCGAGTACGACGAGGGCCAGTACGGCACGCCGCTGATCGCTCGCATCAACGGCGTCGGCGAGAACATCATCGGCGCCTACCGCTTCGGCTCGGTCACGCTGATGGTCGAACAGGGCATCATGGGCCAGAGCAATCACGCCGGCACCAGCATCACCCCCGACGGCTGGAACGACTACGCCGACCCCAACGTCGGCGCGAGCTTCGCCAACCACGTACACGCCGGCGTGGGCTACAAAGGGATGGCCGCGCTCGGGGCTCACTACATCCGCGCCTGGAGCCAAGACGACACGGCGACCGGCCGCCTGCAACCGGACGGCAGCATCACGGTGCTCGGCGCCGACTTGAGGCTCAGCATGGGCCGCTTCGGTCACCTCTACGGCGCAGCGAGCTTGGTCGACGCCGAGTACGCCAGCACCGTTGGACGGATCATCGAAATCCTGAACACGGACGGCGGCCCCGGCCTGATCGACAACTACCTCGGGGTCGAAAGCGGCAAGCTCGCCATCTTCGGGGGGCAGTACGACCTCAGCGTCGGGCGTCTGGTGAGCTATCCCGTCCCCTTCAACGCCGACGGGCCCGACTTGGTGCTCAGCGGCTTCGGCATGATGGTCAAGGCCGATCAGGATTTCTCGTACTACGGAGGTGATACCGCGTTGAAGTATGGCGGAGAAATCGCCTACAGCCCGCTCTCGTGGCTGGCACTTTCGACTCGCTACGATCGGGTGTCGCCCAACATCGAAAACGACCGCTATGGCTTCGCGGTCATTTCCCCGCGGCTCATCTTCCACACGGACTGGGCCTCGACCGACCAGGTCGTCCTGCAGTACTCGCGCTGGCTCAATGGCTCCCTCACGACAATTCGAACGGGGTCACCCCCCGACGAGGACGTCACCCAAGTTCCGGACGAACACATGATCTCCCTGACCGCCAGCATGTGGTGGTGACGGAGGAGGACGGCATGAAAAAGATCGCGCTCTTTGGTGCAGTGGTCGCCGCGCTCGCAGCGGTGGGGTGCATTGGTGTGTCACAGTCGGGGGGTAAGGCGCCCGCGGGACCTACTACGTTCAAGCCCCACGCATCGCTCAAGGTCTGCGAGAACGGCGTCAAACTCGCCGCGGACGGGTTGCTCGACGACTTCGAGGACGGCAACACGCAGCTTTCGGAGGTCGCTGGCCGCAACGGGTACTGGTGGAAGGCCCACGATCCCGATGGGTCCACCATCGGCCCCGACGACTCCACGCCCCGCAAAGAAGGCGTCGATGGCTCCCTGGGCATGTACTTTACTGGACAAACCGCCAGTGCGGATGCTGCTTGGGGCGTCAACTTCGGCGCGAATTTCACCAACGACAGCAGCGTCTACGACGCCTCGAAGTACGCCGGCATCACGTTCAAGGCCAAAGCCGGGCCGAATTCGACGAAGACCGTGCGCTTCAAGATCGGTGACATCAACACTCACCAAGACCTCGGCATTTGCACCGACTGTTGGAATCACTTCGGTCAAGACATCAAGCTCAGTGAAGACTGGGAGCAGTACACGATCCTGTTCTCCGAGGTGCGCCAGCTCGATGGTTGGGGCGAGCCCCGTCCAGGCTCCGTCACGCCGAAAGAGCTATACTCTTTCGATATTTCTATCGGCAAGAGCGCCACCTTCGAGATCTGGATCGACGACTGGGCTTTCGTCGAGTGTAAGTAACCGCTAGGGGATGTCCCTGAATGGATCCAGCCGTAAACGTGAACGTGCCTGTGCCCGAGAAGTCGTTCATGGCGGTCGAAGGGTGTTCGCCATGACGCGAAACTTCAGTGTGACTTGATACACTTCCAACCCTAAGGATCGAGCTTCATGCTCCGGTCACCCGGCCCCAGCTCGGCATCGGTTGCGTTGCTTCGGTTCGGGCACGGGCACGTTCGCGTTCACGTTTACGGGGTCGTCAGCCGAATTAGGGACAGGCCCTAGTAAAACGTGACGTTGTCGATGCGGACATCGACTGGGCAACCTTCGCCGGTGCCACACTCGAACTGAAACTGAAGACCGATGAGCTGGTTGGTCGACACGGTGGGCACCGGGACCCCGCCGGAAAATTCAGCAAAGGGTAGCTGCACTGTCTCTTGCTCTGCCGAGACGGTTTGGATGCGCGCCGCTGGGATCGCGCACTCGCCGCTGACCGTTACATCGCAGGTAGCCTTGGGGTCGCCGTAGTCCAGGTTCTGATCTTCGCTCGTCTGGATCTGGAAGACGGTGCTGTTCGACGTACCCCAGAGATCGAACCGAATCCCCGTGTAGGCCGTGGCGTCGACGCAGATGTCGAACGCCATGCCAAACCCTGCGTAGTCCATCACCGTCCCAGTGACATGCATGTTCTGCTGAGCGAAATCGACCTGGTAGTCGAATGCCGTGGTGTTTTCACCCGAGTAGCTGAATGCGGTTCCGGTCAAGGCACCGTCCGCACCCCAGTTCGTTCCGGCCCAATCAGAGAAGTCGCTGATGTTGGCGCTCGGAGGCGCTTCGGGAACGCAGCCCATCATCGCCCCGGTGGTGCCGGTGCCGGTGCTCGCGCTCTCGGTCGTGACGACACCTGGGTGCGTCGTGGAGCTCGGATCGAGGGTGCCGAGCGGAGGCGGTTCGCTCGCTCCGCAACCCATGACGAGCAGACAGGCGGCGGCGATGCCGGCGAAGAGACCGGGCTGCGAGGGGCCGCGAAGTGACACGAGAATCGACATCAAGTTACCTCTGGGGCGCGTGTGCTCCAACCGGAAGGGTCTACGCCAGGCGCGACAGCGTGTAAAGTTCCGATGCTCGAGTCCGGCACGCTGACTCAGGCTTGAATTCGATTCCAACGACAGGCACACAAGCTGCCGGCGGTAGAAGCAGCCCGGATGAATCCCCTCACCGAACGCGAACAGTCCGACGACGGCTACAGGTTGTGGCTCCGCTACGAGCGCGTCGACGAACCCAGGCTGTGCGAGGCGTACCGCGCCGTGTTTCGCAGCATCCATTTTCCCGGTGCCGGCGACAGCCTCGACGCCGCTCGGCACGAACTCGACCACGCCCTTCGCGGGCTGCTCGGGGCCGCTCCCCAGTGGGAGGAATCGGCCGCGGCAGCAAGCTTCCTGATCGGTACGCCCTCGAGCAGCGCAGCGTGCGCGAGCTGGGCCGAGGCGCTGGCGCTGGCGGTTGTGGGCGATGAAGGGTTCGTGGTGCGGGGCGAGCTGTCCCGTGGCGGGCCCGGGGCGATCTTCGCCAATTCCGAGCGAGGGGTGCTGTACGGGGTGTTCGCGCTGCTCCGCGCCCTGCAAACCCGGCAGCCGCTGGCGACCTTGAACCTGCGCGAGCGCCCGAAGCTGGCGCTCCGAATGCTGAACCACTGGGACAACCTGGATCGCAGCATCGAACGCGGCTACGCGGGCGCGTCGCTCTGGGACTGGCACAAGCTGCCGCACTACGTCACGCCCCGCATCACGGACTACGCGCGGGCGAACGCATCGCTCGGCATCAACGCCGCGGCGCTCACCAACGTCAACGCCAACGCCCGCGTGCTCACCGAGCCGTACCTGCAAAAGGTGCAAGCCATCGCCGACGTGCTGCGCCCGTACGGGATCCGCGTGTTCCTCACTGCCCGCTTCAACGCGCCGAGCGAGCTCGATCGCCTCGAAACCAGCGATCCGCTCGACGCGCGCGTGGTCGCGTGGTGGCAACACAAGGTCAAACAGATCTACGCTCGAATCCCCGATTTCGGCGGCTTCTTGGTCAAGGCAAACTCCGAAGGTCAACCGGGGCCTCAAGACTTCGGTCGCAGCCAGGCCGAGGGGGCCAACTTGCTCGCGCGGGCGCTCGAGCCGCACGGCGGCATCGTGGTCTGGCGCGCCTTCGTCTACGATGCCGCCGTGCCGGAAGACCGCCACAAGCAGGCATTCGACGAGCTCGTGCCGCTGGACGGTCAGTTTCGTCCGAACGCTTGCCTGCAGACCAAGAACGGGGCCATCGACTTCCAGCCGCGCGAGCCGTTCCACCCGCTGTTCGGTGCCATGCCGAAGACACCCATGTTCCTCGAGTTCCAGATCACTCAGGAGTACCTCGGCTGCGCGACGCACCTGGTGTACCTCGGGCCTCTGTTCAAAGAGACGCTCGACGCGGACACGCACGTGGCAGGACCGGGCTCCACGGTGCTGAAAGTGATCACCGGGGCGCTCGCCAAGCACACGTTGACGGGCATGGCCGGCGTCAGCAACATCGGCGATGAACGCAATTGGTGCGGGCACCCGTTCGCAGCGGCGAATTGGTACGCCTTCGGGCGCCTGGCGTGGGACCCTGAGCTCTCCGCGGAGAGCATCGCCGACGAGTGGCTGCGCAGGACCTTCACCAACGACGCGCGCTTCGTCGCTGCCGCGCAGCGCATCATGCTCGACTCGCGCGAGGCTGCGGTCGAATACATGACGCCGCTCGGACTCCATCACCTGATGGCCGAAAGCCACCACTATGGCCCGGGCCCGTGGGTGACGGGGCTCGAGCGCGACGATTGGACGGCTACCTACTACCACCGCGCGGACGCCGCAGGCCTGGGCTTCGATCGGACCAAGACCGGCAGCAACGCCATCGCCCAGTACGCCCCCGCGGTGCAGCGGAAGCACGAGAGGCTCGACACGTGCCCTGAGAACCTGCTGCTCTGGTTTCACCACGTGCCGTGGGCGCATCGCATGCAGAGCGGCCGCAGCCTGTGGGACGAGCTCTGCTACGTGTACTCACGAGGCGTCGAGCGCGCACGCTCGATGCACACCCGCTGGCTGACACTCGAAGGTTGCATCGATGCAGGTCGCTTCGAGCACGTGCGGCAACTGCTCGAGATTCAGGTGCGCGAAGCGCGCTGGTGGCGCGACGCCTGCCTGCTCTACTTTCAAACCTTCTCGGGGCGCCCCATCCCCGAGGCCCTCGAGCCCCCCCAAGGAACGCTCGAAGAGTATCGCACGCACCGCGACTACTACGTTCCCGGAATCTGAACTGAGAGTAGCCCGATGAAGCTAGCAAAAGCAGAGGTCTTCGTATGCTGCCCCGGCAGAAACTTCGTCACCCTCAAGCTCACCACCGACGACGGCATCGTCGGCTTGGGCGACGCCACCTTGAACGGGCGCGAGCTCGCCGTCGCGAGCTATCTGAACGACCACTGCTCGTCGGCGCTCGTCGGGCGCGACCCGCGCAACATCGAGGACATCTGGCACTACTTCTACCGCGGCGCCTACTGGCGGCGAGGCCCGGTGACGATGGCTGCCATCAGCGCCATCGACGTCGCGCTCTGGGATATCAAGGCAAAGAGCCTGAACACGCCGCTCTACAACCTGCTCGGGGGGAAGAGCCGGCGCGAGGTCCTCGTCTACGCCCACGCCAACGGCAAGAGCGTCGACGAGGCCAGCGCTGCCGCAGGCGAGCTCATCGCGCAGGGCTTCCGCGCGGTGCGCATCCAATCGAGCGTCCCCGGCCTGAGCCATACCTATGGCATCGCGAAGGGGCCAGGGGGTTACGAGCCGGCGCAGCCCGGTATCGCCGAAGAGCACGCCTGGGACAGCGCCAAGTACCTGCGCCACGTGCCCGCCCTTTTCGAACGGATCCGCGCTGACCACGGCAGCGAGATTCATCTGCTGCACGACGTACACCACCGCCTCACGCCCATCGAGGCAGCGCGCTTGGCCAAAGATCTAGAACCCTACCGCCTGTTTTGGCTGGAAGATCCCGTCGCCGGCGAGCTCCAAGAGGGGTTGCGTCTGATCCGGCGCCATTCCACCACACCCATCGCCATCGGCGAGGTCTTCAACACGGCCTACGATTTCAGCACGCTCCTCACCGAGCAGTTGATCGATTATTTGCGCATGCCGATCTGCCACGGCGGCGGCATCACCCATCTCTCGAAGCTGGCAGCGTGGGCCAGCTTCTACCATGTGCAGACAGGCTTCCACGGCGCCACGGATCTATCGCCGATCGCCCTGGCCGCAGCCCTGCACTTCGATCTGGCGATCAACAATTTCGGGATCCAGGAGTACATGCCCCATTCCGCGAGCACCTTCGACGTGTTCGGCGTCGGTTATTCGCTCGCGCAGGGAGCGCTCGTCGTCTCTGACGCGCCGGGTCTCGGCGTGACGTTCGACGAAGTCGCTGCGGCGCGTTTCCCCTACGCGCCAGCGTCGCTACCGGTGAACCGCAAGCTCGACGGGACCCTTTACCACTGGTGAGCCGCGCGCCCAACCTGGGAAGTGCTAGCTCTTCGCGCGATCGGTGAGGCGTTTCGACACGTCATGGTGCTGCCACCGGGAGTTGTCGCTGAGCGTCCAGGCGGGTGTCGAAGCGCCGCTCCGTCCCTACAATCTCTCGGCTCCGCCCGTCGACCGTCCACACTCCCAAGGACGCCTCGCGACGGGTGGAGCATCTTTGGGTGGCGAGATCCACCAAAGCTGGTTATCCGCCAAAGTGTTGGCTTTTTTGCGGCAGAAATGGGCCGTGAGCGTGAAGGTTATGTTCGATCCAAGTGGTCCGTTTGTGGGGGCGTTCGCAATCGCTCCTCTGAGGCGGGCCGCTCCGTCTCCATCCATTTTCGCACATGTCGTCGCCACGAGCCCCCAACGAACCGAGCGCCGCAGAGGCCAACGCGAGCGCCCTAGAGGCCAACGCCAAGCAGCTGTTCGAACGCGCCTCGATCACCCCGCGGCCCAGCGCGACGTCGGCGGAAGACGCCACGGACGAGGCGCTCGGTCGTGTGCTCGTCGTTGACGACGAGCCGGTGCTTGCTCGAGCTTTCGCGAAGGTGCTGGCGCAAGCCGGCTACGAGGCGCGCGTCTGCCACGACAGCCGTGACGCGCTGTCTTTGCTGCAGAACGAAAGCTTCGAGGCCGTGGTGAGCGACATCACCATGCCAAACCTCAACGGCATCGATCTGTTGAAAGCGGTGCGCCGCTACAGCCGTGATCTGCCCGTGCTCCTGGTGACCGGTGATCCCAACCTGCAGACAGCGATCAAGGCGCTCGACTACGGGGCGTTCAAGTATCTATTGAAGCCGGTCTCTCCCGATCACCTGGTCCGCAGCGTGCGTCGCGCGGTGCGGGTGTACCGGCTGGCGTCGCTGAAACGCACGGCGCTCAGCATGCTCGGTACCGGCGTCGGCGAGGGCTCGGATCGCGCCGGCCTCGAAGCGAGCCTGCAGCGCGCGCTCGAATCGCTGTGGCCGGCGTTCCAGCCGATCGTCGCCGTCTGCGATCGCAGTCTGTTCGGCTACGAAGCGTTACTTCGCAGCGAGGAGCCCTCACTGCCGAACCCGGGCGCGGTGCTCGACGCCGCCGAGCGGCTCGATCAGCTCAACCGCATCGGCCGTACCATGCGCGCCCGCGCAATGCTGCCCATCCCCGACTCCGCTGCCTATCACCTGTTCTTGAATTTGCACCCCCGGGATCTGATGGACCCGATGTTGCTCGATCCGAACTCGTCGCACGTGAAGATGGCCGACCGCATCGTGCTCGAGGTGACCGAGCGGGTCTCGCTCGACTGTATCGGTGACGTGCGCCGGCGAGTGACCGAGCTGCGAGAGGCTGGCTTTCGGATCGCCGTCGACGACCTCGGCGCCGGGTACGCCGGGCTGTCGAGCTTCGTGCAACTCGAGCCCGACTTGGTGAAGCTCGACATGTCACTCACGCGCGGCGTCGACAGCAGCACCACCAAACAACGCCTGGTCCGGTCCATGACCCAGGTGTGCAGGGACATGGGCCTGTTGATCGTGGCCGAGGGCGTCGAGACCGTCGAGGAACGCAACACGCTCGCCGAACTCGGCTGCGACCTGCTGCAGGGCTATCTCTTCGGGCGCCCGGACTCCGAGCTGCGCCTCCCGAGCTGGTAGCCTCCCCCGAACCTGGCAGCTCCCCGCTAAGGCGCTCGCAGCGCGTCCACCGAGGCTTGCCGGCGGAACGATTGGAGCGTCTGGACGAGCTCGTCACGGGCGCTCCATGGCAGCACGTTGCCGCGCGGCGTGGCGTACTCGAGGTACAGGTTGTCGTCGTGCGACACGAGCTCTTCGAGCGGCACCTGGGCCGCCTGCGCCGCGCTTTCGAGGAACCGATCCAGGTCGGCATCGACCAAGAGGGCGTCGTCGATCAGCGACAGGAGGTTGCGCCTGATGATGGCCCCCCCCGGCTCCATGGCTTCGGGCAGCGTCGGCGCCACCCGCGGATCGCGCTGAAACCGCGCCGCCCGCGCCTGGGAAGCACGCAGCGGCTCGAGGCTTGCTACCACGAACCCTTGCCCGCCACCGTAATACAACGCCACGTGCGGAAAACGCCGGCGGATGGTGTTCACGATGGTGGCAAAGTCACGCTGGGTGACGTGATGGAGTTGCACCCACTGCTGCAGCACGCCACCCGGCGCCAGCCGCTCGGCCACGACGTCGTAGAACTCGGCGTTGTAGAGGCTGGAGGCACCCGCGAACCAGATGCTCGACAGCTCGATGGTGATGAGGTCGTAGCGCTGCTCGGTCAGCATCAGGTGGTTGCGGCCATCCGCGACCACCAAACGGACGCGCGGATCGTCCAGCGCGTGGTGGTTCACGTCGCCAAAGTACTGTCGCGCCGCGTTGACGATGGACTGCGAGATCTCGACCACGTCGATCGAACGCCACGGATAGGCGATCATCGTTCCCGTGGTGGTACCCGTGCCCAAACCGATCACCAAGGCATGCTCGAGGCGGGGCGCGAACAACGTGGGATAGTGCGCGAAGTAGCGCTGGGCGTTCATCTCCCAACCGGTGTTCCCCTGAAACTTGCCGTTCGTGTAAAGCGTGCGCACGCCGTTGGCCTCCGCCACACTGGTCACGCCGCCCTGCACGTCTTCGTGCAGCATCAGGATGTGATCGGCGGGCTGCGCGCCCGAGAAGTAGACGTTGGTCCCCGCGGTCAACTTGGCCAGGTTCCAGCGAGGCAGCGCCAGAGCCGCGACCAAGGCGAGCCCGATCACCCAGGCTACCTGACGCCGCGGCGCCCCGAGCACGAACGCCGTCGTCAGCGCGAGCCCCCCGAAGCACAGCGCGACGAACAACAACGCCTTCTCGGATCCCAGCGCCGGCAACAGCCAGTAGCCCGCCGCGAGCGAACCCAACACGGCGCCCAGGGTGTTCACGGCCGTCAGCCTGCCCACCAGCGCGCCGACCGCAGCGTACTTAGCAACCCGCTGCAAGAGCAGCGGGAACGTGAGGCCCATCAACGTCGTGGGTACCAGCAGGATGAACAGCGCGCAGAACGCGCGGGTCGCCTCGCGCGCCTCGAACGAGCGCAACACCTCCCCGGTATTGTTGAAGAGCAGCGGCAGCTGGTCCCACAACGGCAGCGTCAGCGCCAGCGCCAGCGCAGTCCCTGCCAAGCTTAGCGTGAGCGCCTGCGTGCCCCAGCGTGCCTTGACGCGTTCGACCGCCGCGGCGCCCAAAAACAGACAGCACAAGAAAATCGCGAGGATCAGCCCGAACGCGTAGACGCTGTTGCCGATGATCAACGCGAGCAGGTGCGTGAAGATCACCTCGGCCGTGAACACCAGCGCGCCCGAAGCCCACGCTAAGCCCGAGAGCAGCAGGTACTCGCTGCGGGCCGGGACCACGGCCGACACCGCGCCGGCGCTGCCTTCGGCCGGCGCCGCCGGTTCGGCTGACCGCGCCGCCTGCGCGCTGCCCAGCTCCACGCCGGACCGGCTCGCCACGATCGCCGCGATCCCCAGCGTGGCGCTCAGAGAAGCCGACGCGAACAGCGTCCCCGACAGCCCCAACGCCGGTAGGATCCAGTAGGCGGCAAGCAGCGCTCCGACGGCGCCACCCAGCGTATTCGCCGCGTAGAGCCGCCCCAGGCGGCGCTCACGGCTGTGGCCCGCGTCCTGGTCGCCGAGCGGCGCTGACGGCCCCAGGCCCGCGCACAGGATTGGCAGCGTGGCCCCCATCGCCATGGTCGGTACTACCACCAGCAGCATCGCGAGTGACCAGCGCGCGGCGCTGAGCCACGCCACCGAATGCGGCGCGAGCTTCACCAAAGCGATGTAGACCGGCTCCAGCGCTGCGAACCCGGCGGGTGTGAGCGCGACCGTAGCCGCTACCAAAAGCTCGAGCCCTCCGTACGCGCGGAGTGGCCGCGTCACTCGACGCGACAGGCGCCCACCGATGTGTGCGCCCAGCGCCAGCCCGGTCATGAACGCGGCCAACACGGCGCTGACCGCGTAGGCCGTCGAACCGACGATGCCTCCGAGGTACTTGGAGAAACACAGCTGGTCGATGAGCCCGGTGGCACCGGAAAGCACGAACATCACCAGCACCAGAGCGAAGCGCGGCTCGCGCGTTCGCTCCGCACTGCGCGACGTGGGCTCGGGCACGGATTTTTCTGGAGACTCGAGGGGGGGTGACGCTTCGATCAAAGCGGGCGCACCATAGCGCCGGGGACGAGCCCCCGGCCAGCCCTAGCGTGCCCACCCGAGAATGAGCAGAAAACCGATGAAAACCACGCTTTTCCGCCCTGCTTCACCGGCGGGCAAAAATCCCAATAATACGTTTGCCGAGCCTGCCGGTTGTGAGTATAGAACGCGCCTCACTCAGCACGTCCCCGTCGTCTAGCCCGGCCCAGGACACGGCCCTTTCAAGGCTGTAACACGGGTTCGAATCCCGTCGGGGACGCCATTTTTGCTGAACGATTCCGAGAGCTTGGGGGGGGCTCGCGAATCGCGTGGCAGTTCTGTGGCAGAACACTTTGTGAGTGCGCTTTCCGTCGTCTTCGGGCTCGGTCTCGTGCAGGTCCGCGCGCTCGACCTTCGCCCGCTTCAGGTGCGTGCGCATCGTGACCGCCAGGTCGTCGAGCGGCGGGAAACTCCTGCTGACCCGAGCCTTCGCCGCGGTCACCTCCACCTTTGCGTCGTCGTCCCGGAGTCCCCGCGCCCGGAGCCGTGGCAGTTCCTCAGGCGGCAGCTCCTCGGCGTGTGCAGCAAGCCACTCCTCGGCGCTCAGCGCTTCACTGGCCTTGCTCGTGCGCGGCTGCGTATTTTTCGGCTTGGTCACTGCATTGCTCCTAAGCGCGGCTTTGCTCGTTCAGCCTCGTTTGCCCTGCTTGGCTCGCTTCGGCTTCTTCGGCCCCGCCCAGTTCGCGGGCAGCTCGCAGACTTTGAGCACAGCCGCGACGTAGCGTTCGCTGACGCTGATCGTGCCGCTCTCGGCGCCGCTGATCATTGGCTGGCTCTTCTTCAGCTGCTTGGCGAGTTCGGCCTGGGTCAACCCAGCATGCTCACGCGCGTCTCTCAGCGTCGCGCCGATCGACGCCCGCGCGTATTCGATGGCGTCGACCGAGCCGGCTGGAATCCCCGCCAGGCTCTGCAATCGGAGGTACTCCGCCTTCGGCAGAATGACGTACTCGGTCTTGCCGAGCTTGATGGTTTGCGGGTTGCTCATAGTCAGTCCTCGTAGACCTCGGATCGGTGTTTGATGCGAACCACGATGACTTGCGGCGCTACGACGCGAAAGATCACGCGCCAGTCCCCGGTGCGGATGCGGTAGTGACCAGCCCAGTCGCCTGACAACGCATTGCGCCCGAGACAGCAGGCCAAGCAGCCAGGCGCTGCAGGATCCGGAGCACTCGAGCTCGAATTGTGGCCGGCAAGGCGTCGAATTCGGCCTGAGCGTCTGGGGTGAGCAGGACCGTCATCGTTCAATCAGCTTATATCAGCTAATTAACTGGCAATCAAGTAGAACGCCCGGCTCGACGGCGACGGGCCGCGAGATCCACGACTCCTTCCCTCGCCCGCTGGTGCGCCTCGAGCGCCCGCGCGAGCTCCGCAACCTCCAGCCATCTGCCCGCGCGCCTGGCGGCGTCCAGCGCGTCGCTCAGTGCCCGCGCAACGCTGTCGGTGGCGTTCGACGCCACGTCCGCCAGTTCGTCAGCGCGCGCCCGCAAGGCGTGGTGCAGCGAGCGCTCCCTGCTGCCATGACCTGCCATGGACGACGTCGCTATAGGTCGCTCTTGTGACAGTTGTGGCAGCATTCGGCCCACGTTTCGGTCGCGATAGACCCGCAACGTCGGGGACACCATTTTCCAGCCCACAACCGCTGGTTCCGCTGTCGAGACCAGGGGGTGACCCTTCGGATGTTCGATCACCCGAATCCCCTCCGAGGTCGCGGCGACCTGCGTCGTACACGCCGTCGGACTAAGGGTTTTCCTGGGGCGGTCGTAGAAGTCCGATGGCGGCAGTACGCCGTAGCGCGATCGCTGGAGGAGCACTGATGAGCAAGCCCCTTTTCACGCACGAGTTCTCCCATCCAGACTCGATTTCCGCGCCGCGTCGATCCTCCGGAGACGCTGCTGCATTGATTCGCGGCAGCCTCTTCCAATCTCTCCCTTCGTTCGTGAAGACGCATCTCGGCGAGCATCGCTGGGGTGAGTTCCTGGAGCGCGTCGATCCCGTGGCGGCAGCCGCCTACCGGAACGAAATGGACGCGCTGTCTTGGTATCCGTTCATAGTGGTTTCGTCTACGACCGACGCCTTGGTCGCGATGAGTCCCACGGGCGCTGGCGACACGACGCTCCGCAAGTTCGCCGCACACAACCTCGACCGAGCGACGAACCTGATCTTCCGGGCGATCTTCAAGGTCGGGTCACCGGAATTCATGATCAGCAAGTCCGACCAGGTATGGAAGAAGTACTACTCTTCCGGGCGGATGACGGTGGACAACGTCGCGAAGGGCAAAGCATCGGTTCAGCTTCACGACTTCCCGGAGCTGACGCGGAACTACACGCGGGTCGTGCTGTATGCGATCGAAGCCACGGTAATCAAGGCGGGCGGTCGCACCAACCGCTGCGAAGTGACTCGCGACATTCACGCCGGCGACCCCTTCACGGAGTTCAGCTACACCTGGACCATGTAGGCTGACGAGGAGCCGGCGTGAACCGGCTCCTCGCTCGATCATGGCTAGGATCCGCTCGAATCAGTGGTGAGAGTTGACCGGCCGCGGCGCGCGGACGACCTCCGTGTCGGTGAGCGTCTTCAGGTACGCCACCAACGCTGCCTCCTCTGCTTCGGTCAGCCCTAGGTCACCGACGAGCCCCGTGAGCGGGAGGATCGACGGGGTTTCGGGGGCGGGCCAGCAGTCCGCGGCGATGGCTTCTTCAGCGCTGAGACCGGACATCGGGCATACGGGCTTCATGGCCTGGGTGTTGTAGAAGTGTACGACTTGCTCCAGCGTCTTGAAGTAACCGTTGTGCATGTACGCCTTCGGAAACCCGTTACCGCGCCGCATGTCGACGTTGCGCAGCGTGGGGGTGCGGAAGTCGCCCTCGTGCCCGAACACGCCAGTGAATTCGGCCAGGCCGTGATCTGGATGGTCGGGGTCGAAGTTTGCGGCCTCGGGATTGGGCGGCAGGTTGATGTTGTGGAAGCTGTTGTCGGAGTAGATTTGATCCGGCTCTTCCCCGCGCGCGAACGGGTTCTGCTCCGGCAGGAAGTCCGGCGGGAAGAAGACGATGAAGGGCTGTCCATTGTTGTGGCAGTTCGCGCAGCCGGCACCTCCGTTCTGGACAGTGTTGAAAAACAAGTCATGCCCGAGGTTCTCTTCGTCGGTGAAATCGTCGAGCGGGAACTGACCGTCGGCATCGTTGGCCAGGGCGAAGTCGCGGAACGAGCTGAACGAGTTCATTTCCGTCGAGTGCTCGAACGCGGAGATGGCCACCGCGATGCGCTTGAACTCCAGATCAGCCGCGCCGTCGCAATCCGGTGGCCCGCCCCATGCTTGCTCGAAGAGCTCTGCGTAGCGGGCGTCCGCCACATGATTGCAGACCGCTTCCGCCCCCGGCAGCTCGGTGTCTCCGTCCGGGACGTTTTGCTCCACGTGGTTGGCGAAGGGGCCGAGCGCCTGATCGGCGAGTGGGCCGAGGAACCCGGCGTAGGCGCTGGTGAGGTCACCGTCGCCGTCGAACACCTCGTCACCGATGGCGGTGCCGGTGGCGCGACCGTCCCAGAACACACCACCGATGCAGAAGAGGCCAAACGGGGAGCTGGAGCAGTCGGGACCGAAGAAGCCACCCGACAGATTGGGGCTCGACGCAGCGTACGCCGCGCTCGGCGGTTTGCGGTTGCCGGCGGTGTGAGGGTCGGCGCCGGGCACGGCCACACCGTTCATGTTGATGGCCGCCACTCCCGCGGTGAACCCGTTGTCAGGTGCGTGACAGGTCGCGCACGACTGCCGCGCCGGCACCGATATTTCGTCGAAAAATACCTGCTTGCCGAGCGCTTCGAGCGCCCCGACATCGGGTGCCGCCAGGGCGGGGCCGACCGAGAGCGCCACCGCAGCGCCCGATGCGAAACCAAATAACTTCGTCCTCATGCTTCCTCGTGTGGTTGGCGGGCGCGCTTCCCCCGACCCGTCTCGGAGCGGTGACCCACCCCGAGACAGTCCAGTGTCCCTACGCTCCCATGTGTTGTCCGCTGGACTGTCAGGCCTGATCAAGCTGGCCCGTCAAGTGACGTGGTCGGAGCGCTCGCACTTTCTTGAGCCGCCCTCCTAGAAAGGTGGACTCATGTGCGCGGCCGGGTCGAGGACGGACGCCGGCCGCTCAGCTTGTAGTCCCGACGCACGGAGCGTCGGTGCTCAGCTTACCCTCACACCGCTTGGCGAGCGGCCACGCGACGCTGGGTCGTGCGCGCGACCGCCAGCTCGTCGAGATCGAAGCTGGCTTCGTCGACGTGCTCGACCACGGCAGAAGCCGGGTGCGATTCGGCAATACCGTTGTGGAGGCGAGCACGCGCCAGGATCTCGTCGCACAGGTGGGCGAAGTCGTAGCCCGCCGACTCCGCGATCTTCGGGAGCAGGCTGGTCGGCGTCATGCCCGGCAGCGAATTGACCTCGAGCACGTACTCGTTCTCGCCTTCGGTGACCAAGAGGTCGACGCGTGCTGCGCCCGTGACGCCGAGCGCCTGTGCCGCCCGTTCCGCCAGGTTCAAGATGCCGCGATAGCGCGTGGCCGGCAGGCGCGCCGGCATGAAGTACTGGGTGCGCCCCGGCGTGTACTTGGCTTCGAAATCGTACATTCCGTTGTCGGGCGCTACTTCGATCGCGCCCAGCACGCGGCCGTCGAGCAGGCCAACGTGGACCTCGCGCCCCGCCACGTAGCGCTCCACGAGCACATCCTGGTCGAACTCGCGGGCGTGCTGCACGCCGCGGCGGAAGGCCTGCAGGTCGAGCGCTTTGGTCACGCCGATGCTCGACCCTTCGCGTCGCGGCTTCACCACCACCGGGAAGCCGAACGACCCATGGCGTTCCGCGAGCGCCTCGAGCGGGACACCGGCGTCGAGCACGTAGTACGGGGGCGTCGGCACGTTGAACAGCCTGAACAGCTCCTTGCTCTTGACCTTGTCCATGGCCAGCGCGCTCGCCAGCACGCTCGAACCGGTGTAGGGCACGCCCAGCATTTCCAGCAGACCCTGGATGCAACCGTCTTCACCAAAGCGGCCGTGCAACGCCAGGAACGCGGCGTCGATGGGATTGTCGCGCAGCGCTTCGAGGCAGCCCAGGGTGTCGTTCCACTCGACTTCGACCACGTCGTGGCCGAGCGAACGCAGCGCCTCGGCTACCGCCCGCCCCGAGCTGAAGGAGACTTCTCGCTCGGCTGACATTCCGCCCATCACGACTCCAACTCGCGCTTTCATCATGCTTTCTCCAACTGGCGGTGTTGCCTGGTACCGCTCGCCTCACCGGTAGCCAGCGCGAGCCGGTTGGGCCAAGTAAAGGGCCGGCAGCACCCACTGCCCGAGCGCCGCGGAGCGAAGGAGCGGCTGCGCCCAAGGCTTTGGGTTTTACCTCAAGCCACGCGGCTAACTAGCTATAATCGTTAACCCACTTCGACCTGAACCGCGGTGATGTTGTCCTTGCCCCCGCGTCGATTGGCGACATCGATCAGCTGTTCGACGGCGGCCGCACCACCGGGGCGCACCAGGGCTGGGATTTCTTCGAGGCGCAGGTAGCCGTGCAGCCCGTCGCTGCATAGCAGGTAAACGTCGCCAAGCTGCAAGGCCACGACCGCCGTGTCGACCTGCACGTAGTCCTTGTTGCCTACGGCCCGCGTGATGACGTTCCGCTGGCGGCTCACGCGGGCTTCTTCTTCGGTGATGAGGCCCTGCTTGATCTGCCAATTGGTGAGCGTGTGATCCTCGGTCAGCTGTTCGGCACTGTCACCCCGAACACGATACACGCGGCTGTCCCCGACCTGACCCAAGATGGCGTAGCGACCGAAACGCATCATCGCGCTGATGGTCGTCCCCATCCCCGCCTTGTCCGCGTCGAGCTCCGCAAGGGCAAATACCATGTAGGTCGCGGCCTGAATCGCGCCTTCGAGCAAGCGACAAGCAGCCCGCACATCCTGCTCGTCGAGCGGCGGCTCGTCGTTCAGCCCGGGACGGCCCTGCTTGACCATCCCCAGAATCGTGTCCACCGCCTCACGGCTGGCCACCTCCCCGGCAGCATGCCCTCCCATGCCGTCCGCCACGATCCAGAGCCCGAGCTCGTCATCCTGCAAGAAGCAATCTTCGTTCGCCTTCCGCCGCCGACCCACGTCGCTTCCCGCGTAGGAGATCAGCTTGAGGTCATCCTTTGCAGACGCCACTTCGTTCAGGTTAGGCCGTCGCTGCTCAAAGCAAAAGTCCCTATTTGACAATAGCAGCAATCTCACGCAGGCAACGCGCAGGGTCGCCTCACGGCAAAACAGCGTGCGAGCCGTCGACTCCCAGCTCGCGGCCGACCATCCGCCACCAGTGACCGACTCCGCCGCACCCTTGCCCTCGGTCGAACCGCGGCGGGGAGCCTTCTTCTGCGGCTCGGGCACTGCCGGCTTGCGCGGCGTGCGAGACCCAAATATCGTCCAGGGTGCATGGGGTTAGCCGCTAGCTTTGCCACCAGCACCTCGAGTTCCATCAAGGTCGTTCGGACCATCGAGAACGCCGCGGCTCAGGTGCGCAACCCGTGCGCCGCTCTCGTGTTTTTGTCGGGCACCGTAGGCGAGAAGCTGGAAGAGGTGGCGAGCGCCGTCGCCGATCGCAAGCTGGGGTTCCCCGTCTTGTTCGGCACCGGGGCGGGCGTGCTCCACGAACGCGGAGAGCTGGAAGGCCAGTCGGCTGCGGCGGGGCTCGTGTGGTCAGGGGTAGGCGCTCGCGCGCTCGTGCTGCATACCAGCCACGGTGATCTGGCGTCCGCGCTCGATCGAGCGCTCAGCGAGCACCGAGCGCGCTCGGCGTTTCTACTGGTGCGTCCAGACCGCCTAGAGCCCGGTCTCTTCGCCGATGTCTCACTGAAGGACCGCGTGGTGTTCGGCGCGGGCACCGCCACCAGCGAAGACGTGGTCGTCACCGACGGCCGCGGCGGCATCGATCGCGGCCCGGTGGGCGCACTGCTCGTCGAGACCCCCCCCATCCTCGGGGTCACGCGCGCCAGCCGACTGATCACACCGCTCCGCCCGATCACGCGCATCAGCGGCTCGATGATCCTCGAGATCGACGGGGAAGACGCGCTCGACGTGCTGAGCGCAGCCGGCCAGCAACTCGGCGGGCAGCCGCTGATCTTCGTGGCGCTAGCGAACGACGACCAGCCGGAAAGCGGAGCGACCAGCCGCAGCCCCGAGGTGGTGCTGCGACCGATCCAGGGGGTCGATCCGACGCGTCGCGGCATCGTAGTGGGTGACAACGTCGAGGAAAGCACTCTGGCGGCGTTCGCGATCCGCGACGCACCCGCGGCCCGCGAAGATTTAGAGAGCATGACTCGGGAGCTCTTGCGGCACAGCGCTGGTGCGGCCCCGCGCTTCGGAGTGTACGTCAACTGTGCCGGTCGCGGACGCTCCCTGTACTCGGCCACCAACGTCGACACCCGCCTGATCCGATCGCGGCTCGGCGACGTGCCGCTCGTCGGGCTCCAGTCGGCGTTCGAGCTGGCGCCCTACGCCGGAGGCCTCGCCCTACATCTATACACGGGTGTGCTCGCGCTGTTCACGTCGCCGAGCTAGGGGCGCAGGAGAGATCCATGCCGAACACGAACGCGCTCCGTCGGGTCGGTGAGAAGCGCAAGCTGTCTTGGGCCGACGCCACCCTGGCCGCCGTGATCCTGGCCGTGGTCGGCCTGATGATCGTACCGCTGCCCACCTGGCTGCTCGATCTGCTGCTCGCCGGCAATCTGGCCGCGTCCGTGGTCGTGCTCTTGGTGGCGCTCTACGTCAGCGACGCTCTCAAAATCGGCTCGTTCCCTACACTGCTCCTGCTCACCACGCTGATCCGGTTGGCGCTGAACGTATCTTCTACTCGCCTGATCTTGCTGCAGGGCAACGCCGGTGAAGTGATCCGCGCGTTCGGCGATTTCGTGGTGCGCGGCAACTACGTCGTAGGTGCCGTGATCTTCCTGATCCTATCGATCATCCAGTTCATCGTGATCGCGAAGGGTAGCGAGCGCGTCGCGGAGGTCGGCGCGCGCTTCACGCTCGACGCCATGCCTGGCAAGCAGATGGCCATCGACGCCGAGCTGCGATCAGGCAGCATCGACGGCGAGGAGGCGAAGCGCAGGCGCCGGGTGCTGGCGCGCGAGAGCCAGTTTTACGGCGCGATGGACGGCGCCATGAAGTTCGTGAAGGGTGACGTGATCGCGTCGTTCCTGATCACGCTGATCAACATCTTCGGTGGGCTGGCGATCGGCGTGTTCCAGCGGAGCATGTCGGCGGAGGCGGCGCTGAAGCACTACGGGTTGCTCACCATCGGCGACGGGCTGGTCTCGCAGATCCCCTCGCTGGTGCTGGCTACCGCGGCCGGCATTTTGGTCACCCGAGTAGCGAGTGAAGAACCGGATACGCCCCTCGGCGAGGAGCTCTCGGGGCAACTCCTGGGGCAGCCGCGTGCGTTGCGCGTCGCCAGCGCTTTCGTCGTCCTGCTCGGCATCGTCCCAGGCTTGCCAGCGCTGCCCTTCTTCGTGATCGGCGGGCTATTGTTCGCGGCGTCGCGGGCGCGGGCGCGCCAGCTCACGCGCGCCCCCGAGGTCGACCGACTGCCTGCAGCGACGCCGACCGGCTCGGGCCCCAGCCCGCGCTTCGTGCCCCTGGTGATCCCATGGCAGCTGACGATTTCCGCAGATCTCGAGGCGCTCCTCGAAGACGTCACCCGTGGCCGCGAGCTGAAGCGTGTAGGCCTTCGTTCCGCGGCCGCTGCTGCGCGCGAGCTGGTGTTCCGCCAGCTGGGCGTGCCCCTGCCCCAGGCTCCCATCGCGAGTTCGCTAGAGCTGCCCGATCGGCACGTCGTGCTGTCGCTCCAAGAGCTGCCCGCGTTGGTGATCGCGATCCCCACCGAGGTCGCCGACACCGAAGTCGCTGAGTTCGTGCTGGGTAAGATCCTGGCGGTGCTCACGCCACGGGCGCACGAGTTTCTGGGTCTGACCGAGGTGCAGCAATTGCTCGATCAGCTGGAGCAGCACGCCCCCGCCAGCGTGCGCCAAGTGGTACCGAAGCCCGTGAGCCTCATGACCTTGACCGAGGTGCTGAAGCGCCTCGTGGAGGAGGGCATCAGCGTGCGCGACCTCAAGTCGATTCTGGAGGCCTTGGCCCAGGTCGCCGTCACCGAGAAAGATCCGCTAAACCTCACCGAGTTCGCGCGCTCGCAGATGCGCCGTGCCATCACCCACAAGCTGACCGGTGGCCAGCCCGAGCTCGAGGTTTGTCTGCTCGACCCGCAGATCGAAGACACCATCCGCTCCGCGGTCTCACGCACCGCCGCCGGCAGCTTCCTCACTCTCGCCCCCGCCGCTGGTCGCGACATCGTGGAAGCCGTCAAGCGGGCCCTCCGACATCCGAGCCCAGCCGCCGCCAGCCAAACCGTAGTGCTCACTCAACCCGACATTCGCCGCTTCGTTCGCAAGCTCGTCGAGACCGATCTGCCGCTCGTGAACGTCGTCTCCTACGCCGATCTGCTCCCCGAGCTGAACCTGCGCCCCCTCGCCACGGCCTCCATCACCCACCGCTGACTTCGGTATCCGACCGAAGCGACTTTCCGTACCCATCTGCGGTCTCGGTCGGCTCCTGGCCCGCTTCGCGGGGAGGTCGACTCACCGCCAGGACGCCCAGAGCGCCAAGGCTCGCCAAGAGCCGGTATTTCGCTTTTCTTTTTTTACCGGTCGTTGACGGCTGACCGTCTGTCGGCGACACCGGGTGCGCTATTACGCTCGACCCGCCTTGTTTCATGCCGTCGTCAGGGCAACTTGGTAATAGCTCATCGACGGCTCACGTTTTGAATCGGCGACGGCGCGGGTGCTACTACGCTCGCCCGCTTTGCTGCTCCCTCGTCACTGAGCGCCGCCTGGACTGACCGATACCCGCGTTCTAGCGTGCGACCGGCAGAAAGAGAATCTGTTTCTTGGCGGACCTTGGCGTCCTCGGCGCCTTTGCGGTTTTGTTGACGCTTGCGCGCGGAAGGACGCCTGGGTTCGGCGAAACGCTGGTGAGCACCAGGGCGTGAGGATGGCTGCGGATAATCCTTCGGGCAGGCGCTGGGGCTCTGCGAGAACGGATGCGCAAGGGAAGCGGCGTCAGTGGCGCTGGATTTGCATCTTGCGGGGAACTTGGCCGCTCTGTTCCAAAAGCCGCTTCGATTCTTTCTGGAGCAGCGGGTGTGTCCGCTTCAGCATGAAGCCACCGAGCAAGCGAATGTCGAGGTCCATCAGCCGCCGCAGCGTCTTCTTCATCTCCTTGGTGCGCCCGGTATAAGCGTAGGCATAGGCAAAAGCACGCAGAAGCTGCGGACGCAAGGCATCATAGTCGGGGTCGTCGAGGTCCAACACTTCGAGCGTGTCGAGCCCCTTCTTGGCCTGGCCACTGCGCGCCCAGGCTTCGCCGATGACCGCAGCCATCATGGCGCGTGTCTTCGCGTCTTGGTGGCGCTTGAGCTCGATGTTGTCGACGAGCTGGCGTGCTAGCGAAACCTGACCCTGCATCAGGTGGATCATCGCCCGCTGAGCGCGAGCTTCGTCCGCCACCGGCGCCATCACCTTGTTCAGATCGATCTGCTCCAGGGTCGCCAGAGCTTTCGCTGGATCTTCTTGCAGTTCGAGCTGCGCCTTCGCGAAGATCGCCGCGGCGTCTTTCTTGTTCGCCTTGTCGGACAGCTTCTCGAGCGCGGCCTTGCGATCGTCATCGGTGTCGATGTTCTGGAGCAAGCTGGCAACGCCCTTCGCCTTGCGCGCCTGACGCACCATCCAGATCACCACACCCGCGAGCAAGAGGGTGATGGCACCGGGAATGCCCAGCGCAATGTACATGGCGGTCGACGAGGTGGTGACGCCGGTGATCAGCGCGCCCACGAGCCAGACGCCGGCGAGGATCAGTCCGAGGCGTAGCGCCATGGCCTTGATCTGCGCGCGCCCGAGCGGATCGGGCATGCTCGGTGGTTTGCTGAGCCCTGGCTGCTTCAGCGCAGCCAAACGTTCTTTGCCGCTCGGCTGCCTCGCCTTGTCACCGGCACGCCGGAGCTTTCGGGAACCTTTCGCCACGCTCGGGCTATAGCGCCCCGGCGCCACTGCAACAAATACAAAAGGCCAGGCTGTTTCTCGCGCCCCGGCGCTGCGTGCTTCCGCCGGCGTCAGCCGAGCTGTCCCGATCTGGACGCCGGCGGCAGCAGACTGTCGGGCGGCAGCTCGGGCATGGACTCGAAGCGGAAGTGATTGAAGATACTTTGGGCCAAGCTCAAGCTGGGTACGGCCAGAAGCGCGCCCCAAAGCCCGAAGAAGTGCTCGCCGATGATCAGCGCGAACACCACCAGCACGGGGTGAATCTTCGCCGCGACCCCGATGATCTTCGGGTTCAAAAGGTTGGCCTCCACCTGATGGATCCCGAGGATCCACAGCAGCACCCACAGCGCCGTCCAGACGTCCTGCGTCAACCCGATGAGCACCGCAGGGATCGAACTCAGGATCGACCCGAAGATTGGGATCAGGCTCATGACGCCGGCGATGATGGCCAGAATCGGCCAGTACTTGAGCCCGAACATCCAGAAGCCGATCGCCGAAAGCACCCCGTTTACTGCACAGATCAGCAACTGCCCCCGCACCACCCCCGCTACGCCGCGGTCGATGCGCCACATCAGGCGTTCGAAGCTCGGCTGCGCGGCGGGCGGCGGCAGCGACTTGAAGAAGCCCATGACCATTTCTCGGGTGTGCATCAGATAGCCGGCAACCATCAGCGTCATGAACACGAGCAAGATGGTGCGCGACACTTGACTCACCAGACTTTGGCCGAGCTTGATGATCTCGAGAGCGTTCAGCTTGACGAACCCGACCAAGCGCTCGACCCCGACGTTGATCAGATCGCGCACGCGGAAGCCTTCGGAAGATTGCTCTTGGTGCCGCACGATGCGCCAGTGACTGGGCCCAGCTTGCACTAGATCTACGCCGCCCTTCAGCTCGACGGAAAAGCCCCCGTCGGGAGCCTCGACGATCTCGAACGCCGGCTGATTCTCTTGCCTCTTGGGCGGCTTCGGACGCTGACCACCGAGCGCCAAGTACCCCTGAACCCAGGCGTCGACCTTCGGGCCCCAGCTGGTCTCGAGGGTCTGGGTGAGCTTCGGTGTATCCCGAGCGAGATTGATGGTCTCCGTGTAGAGGCGCGGAGCGATCGCAGCGATCGAGATGTAGATGAGTGAAATCGTGACCGTGTAGACGGTGATGATCGACACGCTGCGCGGGATCCTGGCGCGCTCACAAAACTGCACCAGCGGCGTGAGCACGTAAGCGATGATCATCGCCAGCACGAACGGCAGCAGAATTTCGCGAACCGCGATCAGCAGCGCCAGCACCAGCGCCCCGCTGACGCTCAGGAAGATGACGCGGCGGCGACTCCAGCCAGCAGGGCTACCGGAAATGCCGTAGGGGTTCGAAGTGCTCTTGGGTTCGCTCACGCTTCGTCCGTCCAGCTGTCACGTTCAGTCCGGGAACGCAAGGCAGCGACCACGAATCCACCAGCGACCCGCACGCCAGCGCGGGGGCTGGGGCAGCGCTTCGAAAGCAGCGCAAGTGCCCCAGCCGAACCTGGCGAGCTTATTCCGAGTCGTCCTCGTCGTCGTCGGCGCCGGTGTCGCCACTGGCTGCCAGGCCAGCAAGCTTGTCCTTGAACAGATCGCCCAAAGTCGCGCCCTTGCCCGCGGACTCGCGCTTCATCACCTGAAGCTGCTCGGCCTGGGGACTCTGGCCGGGGTCGAGCATCGTCATCGTGACGCGGCGATCGATCGAGTCGAGGTTGGCCACCTCGGCGCGCACCCGCTCACCGGGCTGTAGGTTGGATCCGGCGGGGATCTCGTTCGACGGGATGATGGCTTCGATGCCTTCGGAAATCCGCACGAAGGTACCGTAGTCGGCGACGCTGAGCACGAGCGCTTGCTCCACCACGGTGCCCGGCTTGTAGTCGGTCAGGATCAGGCTCCAGGGATCGTCGAACAACTGCTTGATGCCGAGGCTCACCTTCTTCTCGTCGTGGTTGATCGAGAGAATGATGGCTTCGACGTCGTCGCCTTTGCCGTAGAGATCGCCGGGGTTGTTGATCTTGACGGTCCACGACAGGTCGGTCTTGTGGACCATGCCGTCGACGCCTTCCTCGATGCCCACGAACACGCCGTAATCGGTGAGCGATCGCACCTTGCCCGCGATCTTGTCGCCGGGCTTGTACTTGTCCGTGAACACGGACCAGGGATCGGGCTCGAGTTGCTTCAGGCCCAGGCTGATGCGCTTGGCGCTGGCGTCGACCTCGAGCACCTGGCACTCCACCTCTTCGCCGATCTCGAGCATCTTGGACGGGTGCTTGATCTTCTTCGTCCAGCTCATTTCGCTGACGTGGATCAGACCTTCGACGCCGGGCTCCAGCTCCACGAAAGCGCCGTAGTCGGTCAGGCTCATGACCTTACCCTGCACGCGCTTGCCGAGTGGGTAGGCCTCCTGAGCGTGACTCCACGGGTCTTCCTGGGTTTGCTTCATGCCCAGGCTGACGCGCTCCGTCTCCGGGTTGTACTTGAGGACCTTGACGGTGACCTCGTCGCCGACGTTGAACACCTCGCTCGGGTGATTGACCCGGCCCCAGGACATGTCGGTGATGTGGAGCAGACCATCGATGCCACCGAGATCGACGAACGCGCCGTACTCGGTCAGGTTCTTGATGGTGCCGGTCAGGACCATGCCCTCCTCGAGGTTCTGCAAGGTCTCGGCCTTCATCGCGTCGCGCTCTTTTTCGAGCAGCACGCGCCGCGACAGCACGATGTTACCGCGCTTCTTGTTGAACTTGATGACCTTGAACTCGTAGGTCTGACCGATCAGCTTCTCGAGGTTGCGGATCGGGCGCAGATCGACCTGCGACCCCGGTAGAAACGCCTTCACGCCGCCCCGGATCGTGACAGAAAGGCCACCCTTGACGCGCTGACTGATGGTCCCCTCGATGATCTCGTCGCGTTCGCACGCGCTCGAGATCTCGTCCCAGACCTTCATCTTGTCGGCTTTTTCCTTCGAGAGCGAGATCAGCCCCTCGTCACTCTCACGGCTCTCGATGAAGACATCCACGCGGTCACCCGGCTTGACGTGCACGTCGCCGTGGGCGTCGATGAACTCGTCCTTGTGGATGATGCCTTCGCTCTTTCCGCCGATATCCACCACGACGGTGTCGCGATTGACTTGCACCACTATACCGGCAACGATTTGCCCTTCACCGCCGATCTCGAAACCTTTCGCATCTGTTTCGCTCGCTTCGAACATCGCGGCGAAATCGGTGGCTGGGGTGTTGTTGGTGGTGGTTTGAGTCTGAGTCATGGATCGGTTTTGTCCTCCCTGGGGGGGCTTTGACGGGGCCCGGTTGCCGTCCGCACCGCAACCTTGCGGGCGCGCCGGGGGCGCACCGAGCCTCGGGAGGCGCTCAGGTAGCGCACGAACAGGGTCGCGTCAAAGCAAAAACGGGTAGTTTGCAAGGTTGACTCGTTTTTACGTTCCGTCAACGGGGGCCGCTCGAAGCGTCGGAGCTCACTGGCTAATGCTCGGGAAATGCGACTGTTCTGAGCGAGCTCGCCCAGAACTCGGCGGCCCGCCGCAGGTGCTCGTTGGTGACGGGAACCACCGCCGCCCACCGGCTCGGCCCCACGACCTCGAACTGGACAGAATCCGGAGGTAATCCGGTGACTTTAGTAACGAGCCCCACCAGTGTGCGGGTGTTTTCGACCGAGCCCGTAGCAGCAGGCCCCCGCAAGGTCAGCTGCAACCGTTCCGGTTGCCCCGTGTCGAGCGCCGCGTTCAGGCGCACGTGGGCTCCGTCGACGAATGCCACCGAGAGCGCCGGTTCTCCGAGCCCCAGGTCGAGGGCCTGGTAGCGCTGGGACGGGGCGAGTGCGCTGGCGAGGGCTTGCTGGTCCGAGGCGAACACCACGACGCTGTCCTCTGCTTGTTGCACGACCGCGCCCGACGACAAGTAGAGGCGCTCGGTGTCCGCATCGAAGCGGGGCTGGTGCCCCTCCTCCAGCAGCAGCTCGTGCAGCCCGCGCACCACGCCGCTTTTCGGAAACATGCCGCCCACCGCGAGTGCCCATGAACCGGACCGCGCGCCGCGGCTATAGACGACCTCTCTCACGTCGACGCCGAGCTCGACGCCGGTGTGCTGGCTGAGCCGGATCAGGCGCGGCTTCAAGCGAGGATCGGCGGTGGGCTCCTGCACGAGGGGGAGCACCTCGTCGCGGAAGGGCGCGTAGAGCACGACCTTTTCCAAATCGGCGCGCACGGCGAGCTCGGCACCCTCCACCAGGTGTTTCGCCGCACGCCGCTCGAAGGCGACGTAGCGCTCGTAGATCCAGAAAGCCACGCCGAACGCCACCCCAAAGCTGAGCAGGAGCGCACCGAGGACCCAACCGGGCGCCACGCCACCGCGGGCTCGTCGTTCCACTTCGCGCGGTTCGCTCACGGCGACTCGCCTCCTGCATCGGGGCTGGTGGCGCCGGGGCTGGTGGCGCCGGGGCTGGTGGCGTCGGGGCTAGTGGCGCCGGGGCTGGTGGCGTCGGGGCTCTCGGGCGCAGCGCTGGCACTGGTCGAGCTCGCCAGCAGGGCGGCAAGCAGCTCCGGTTCGAGGCGGAGCCGCAGCGCCACCGATTTGCCGACCGCTTCGACGCGCGCTGCAGCCGCCACCCTCCCGACCGGTCCGGGGCTGTCGCGCAGCGCCAAGAGCAAGAGTTCTGCAGCCCGCGCGGAGCGTTCGGCCTGTTCGGCCGCCTTGAACCCGAAGTCGAGATCGACGGTCGCCCCGCGGGTGTGCACGAAGTCTGCGTGGCCCGTGAGCACGCTGCCCTTTTCGAGCAACTCGGCCGCACGAGGCGCCTTGTCTCGCAACGCATGGGCCAACGCGGACATGCTTGCCGCGAGCGACACCAGGCCGAGCTCCGGCGGTTCGACGGATTCCACCTCGACCCCGCGCTCGAGCCTGCGCTCGACGGCATCGATTTCGGCTTCGGACACGAACACCAGGACGTCGCCTCCGAACGCGTACACCCTCGCGGGCTCGGCGCGCGTGACCGCTTCGCTCCTGTCCCAGCGCTGCCACCCACCCCCCAGATCGACGGGGGTCAGCCAATGCGATCGATCGGGGGCGAGTTTGGCGAAGCTGCCGGAGAGCACCAACACGTTGTCGGTCTGCTCGGGGACGAGCCCCAGCCTGAGCGACGCCCACGCGGTGTCTGCGCGCTCGAGGGCCCAGCCGATCAAGGGATCGGCCAAGGGCGCGCCCAGTTGACTGTCAGTGCGGATGCGCTCGACCATGGCGCCGCCGAGCGACTCCCTCAGCCGCTTGGCGGCGACGCGGACGGTGAGCTGGAGATCGGGCGGAATCACGTCGATCGGCCGCCCGAAGCGCGGCCCCGTCGGGGGCGCAGCCACCTCGGAGGACTCGCACGCGAAACCGGCGAGCGCCACCCACGCGACGAGCGATCGCCGGCCGAAGCTCGTGGGGTTCTCGGGCCGCAGGCAAGGCGTCATGCAGCGTCGTTACTTGGGGGCCTTGGCAGCGGCTGCTTCCAGCCCGTGCACCTTGTCGACGATGAATGCGACCACCTCGTCGATGCTCATGCTGGAGGAATCCACCAGGATGGCGTCGCTCGCTTGCCGCAGCGGAGCGACGGGGCGTTGCGTGTCGCGAGCGTCGCGCTCCGCTACCTCTTGCCGCACCAGGGCGCGGTCGATCGAGTCTCCGCGGGCGACGTGTTCTTGATAGCGGCGCTCGGCGCGCACCTCGACGCTCGCCGTCAAAAAGAACTTCGCGCCGGCATCGGGAAAAACGACCGTACCGATGTCCCTGCCCTCGAGCACGACGCCGCCGCGCGCCCCGAGCGTACGCTGCATCGTCAGCAGAGCGTCGCGCACGCCGGCAATGGCCGACACCTTGCTTGCACCTTGACTCATCTCGCTCGAGCGGATCGCAGTTGAGACGTCCTCGCCCCGCACGAAGACTTTGGTCATTCCGGACTGGGTGGGGCCGAAGCGAATGGCATCTTCAGCCGCCAACTCGCGGGCGACCTGGGTGACCGCTGCTGCGTCGTCCCACGAGACCCCGCGTTGCTCGGCTTGGTGCGCTACGGTCCGATACAGCGCTCCGGTGTCGACCACGGTGTACCCCAGCGCTTCCGCGACGCGGCGCGTGACGGTGCTCTTGCCGGCGCCAGCCGGGCCATCGATCGCAACGACGAGTTCGGTCACCTTTCGACCTCCATCTTGGCCCCGAGGGCCCTCAGCGTGCCGATGAACCGCGGCAAAAACTCGGCCAGGGAATCCACGTCGTCGATCACGCTCTCGCCCTCGGCACCGAGGCCGAGCAGCACACCCATCGCCGCGAGCCGCGGGTCGCCACCCGTCGTGACCCGACTGGGCGAGAAGGGCCGCCCAGCGCTGCCCGAGATGTGCATGCTGTCCGAAGCACCCTCGGCTTGTACACCAAAACTTCGCAAGAAACCCACCAACTTTGCGACCTCGGACTCCGAAAGCACGAGCCCCAAGTCCAGCAGCTGCGATTCGCCCGCCGCGTGCGCCGCCACCACCGCGAGTGCGTGCACTTGATGATCCAGGCGCAGCATGGGCTCGCCGCCGATCTTGCCGGCTCCGAGTGAGTGGTACTTCAGCGAGACCTCACCCGCAGGTTCGCCCAGCGACACGGATTTGGGTGTGATCCCGACCTGTGACCCCAGGCTGCGGAGCGCCTCGAGAAACCCCGAGCGCGTCGGGTTCAAGGTGACGTCGCGCAGCGTTACGTGGCTGTTCGGTAACACCGCGGCTGCAGCCAACACGTAGGCTCCAGCGGCGAGGCTGCCCGGAGCGTCGAACTCGAAGGCCGACAGCTCGATGGGTCCGCGCGGCACCAGGCTCACCAGGGGTCCGGCAGCGCGGATCGGAGCTCCCAACGCGTCGAGCAGGCGCTCGGTGTGATCCGCCGAAAGCAGCGGCTCGGACACACTGGTGGTCTGGTCACTGTAGAGACCCGCCATCAGCACCAGATGTTTGGTGAGCGGCGCTGGTTCGGGCAAGAGGGCGGCTTGCCCGGCGAGCGGCCCCGTCTGTGGGCCGAGCTGCGCTTCGCTCCCCGCGCCCCGTGCGCTGGCTCCCCGTGCCCTGAGCAGCTCGAGATCGGCAGCGAGCACGTCGGGAGCTTCGAAGGGCCCAAGCCTCGACTCGAACGGCTGGGCAGAGAGCACGCCTAGTAGCCCCCGCGCCAGCACGGGGACGCCCCGCGCATCGAGGCTGCCGGCGGGGGCCCGCAGGCCAGCGCGGCCGCTGCCGGCGATGCGACGGATCCCGGGCCTGGGCTCGCTGCTCTCGACCCCTAGCGCCGCCAACACCTCGAGCGTCGCGGCCAGGCTTGGCGGCGCTTGAGTGATGCGGCACTCCGAGGTTCCCTGGGCCAGTGCGGCGAACAACAGGGCTCGCTCGAGAATGTCGGGATCGGCAACCACGGGCACGCTCCCCGAGAGCGCGCCGCGTTGCCCCGCCGGAATGCGGATGCGCGCGGGCATGTGCCCTTCAGGGTCCCGCGCCCGGGGCGTTGCGGGATGGCGGGGCGCTGCCGGATGGCGGGGCGCTGCCGGATGGCGGGGCGCTGCCGGATGGCGGGGCGCTGCCGGATGGCGGGCTAAACAATGGGGGACCACCCCCCGGAACCCCCGGGAGCAGCGCGTCTGCCTGGACCAGCAAGCGATCGACCGCAGCTCCGTCGATCTGCGCCACGAATCGAGCTTCGCTGCCCTGCGCCTCTGCCGTGAGGCTGCGCAGAGGCTGCGCCACGCCGAACAGGGCCATCACCCACCCCATCGACTGCAGGTAGTCGTCGAACGCCTCGAGGTTTTGCGCGCCGAGGCGAGCCGCGTTTTCGTCGTCGTACTGCGCGGTGCCCGCCAAGTTCATCCCGGGATCTTCGAAATTGGCGAGCACCCCGAGCGTGGCCATCCCGTTCAAGAACGGCAAGTCACCGCGCGCCGCAGCAGACAGGGGGTTCTCCTTCAGATTGAGCCCGGTGACGACCGGCGCCTGAGCATTTTCCAGCTGCGACTCGAGCCAGTCGGGCAAGCTACGCTCGAGCTTGCCCCGTCGCACGCGATCGATGACGCGACGCATGCCCATCTGATTGCCGAACAGCACCGTCTGGTTCGTCAACAGGCAGAATCCGAGCGATTCCGCCATGAACAGCGTGCGCTCACCATACTCGGTCTTGGTGAGCGGGATGCCGAGAGGGGTCACGGGGTTCTGCTCGACCTGTGCCTCGATCTGCTCGCGGTTGAACCTGCCCTTGGCGACGCCGACGAAGTCGGCTCCCTGGATCGAATAGACGCCCACGCTCAAGCTCGAGAGATCCCGCTTCGCGTCGAAGCCGGCTGCCTGCAGCGCGGGCAGCCGCTTCAGCACCAGGTCGAGCGCCGTGGGTCCGAAGCGCGAGGCGAACAGGCGCTGCGCGTCGACGTAGCCCCAGCCCACTGGCCCCGCCGGCAAGAGCCCCCAGGGGTCTTGATCGATGGCCGCCTCCGATGCCTCCGTCCCCAGGCTCGCAAGAACGATGGAGTTCTTTTCGCCGGCGCAGCCTCCGAGTCCTAGCGCGCCCAGCAGCAGCGTGGGCCCCAGCAACCCGGCCGAAACCTGCCCAGCGATGACCAGCCACGCAGACCGAGGTTTGTCCTCGGCCTTCACGACGTGACCTCGGCAAGCGCCGTGAGCAGGCGGTCGTTTTCGGCGACGGTGCCCACCGAAATCCGCAACGCACGCGGCAGCATGGGGATGGGCCGCACGATCACGCCACGCTCCAGCAACGCCTGGTTCAGGGAACGCGTCGGGCGATCGAAATGCACCAGCACGAAGTTCGCCTGGCTCGGCGTGACCTCGAGCCCGAGCGCAGCGAGCCCTTGGCTCAATCGCTCACGTTCCGTCGTGTTGTGCTGGCGACTGCTAGCGACGTGCTCGTGGTCCGAGAGCGCCGCGACCGCGGCCTCTTGGCTCATCAGACCGACATTGAAGGGAGGCCGCAGCCGGTTGAGATAGTTCATCAGGTGCGCCGGCCCGATCCCGACGCCCACACGCATCCCCGAGAGCCCGTAGATCTTCGAAAACGTCCGCGTCACGATCAGCCGCTCGCGCAAGTGCCTGAGCTCGAGCGAGTTGGGATAGTCGCTCGCAGTGACGTACTCGAAGTACGCTTCGTCCATCACGACGATGACTTCGGGCGGCACCTGGCGCAAAAAGTCGCTGATCTGGCTCACGTCTCGATACGTGCCCGTGGGGTTGTTGGGGTTGTCGATCAGGATCACCTTGGTGTTCGGCTGGAGTGCCTGCAGGAACCCGGCGAGGTCGTGTTTGCACTCGCGCGTGGGGACGGCCGTGAATTCGACCCCGTGGGCCATCGCTATCACTGGGTACATGGCGAAGCCGGGCTGACCGAAAATGACGTGATCCGAAGGCGTGCAGAAGGTGCGCACGACGAGCTCGATGAGTTCGTTCGAGCCGCTGCCGTGCAGCACCTCGGCGAACCCCACGCCGTAAGCTTCCGCCAAGGCGTGCCGCAGCCGAAACGCCACCCCGTCGGGATAGCGATTCACCGAGTTCAGTGCCTCGAAGGCGGCGCGCAGAGCCTTCGGGCTGGGCCCGAGGGGGTTCTCGTTCGAGGCCAGCTTGATCGGCGAAGCGACGCCGAACTCGCGCGCGACCTCTTCGATGGGCTTGCCGCCCTCGTACGCAACCAGGCTTTCGATACTGGGAGTGACCAGGCCGCTCATGACCAGCGGAGCCTAGACTAGCCGTCGAAGGAAGAACACACCCGAGCTCACGATTGTAGTGGGGCGGCTCAGCCCACCGGGAACGACCCGAGAACCCTGAGGTAGCGCGCCTCCCGCTTGACCTCTTCGAGCGCGGTGACGACGGCGCGATCGGTTTGGTGGCCCCCGACCTCGATGTAGAACACGTACTCGGCCGTGGCGCCGTCACTCGGCATGCTCTGGAGCTTTTTCAGGTTGAGACCGCGCTCGGCGAAGTGCCGGAGCACGTCGAACAACGAACCCGGTTTGTCCGCCACCCGGAACAGCAGGCAGGTAAGGTCGCGCCCAGAACGCATGGCGGGCCGGTCGCCCGTGATCGCGTAACGCAACGAGAGATCGGGGATGTTGCCCACGTTCGAGCGCGCGACGACGAGCTCGCCGTCACGGCCGCACGCCTCCGGCACCAGCGCAGCCCCGCCTGGGCTCTCGTGCGCCAGCTGCGCCGCGATCAGCGGCGAGCGCACGTCCGTCACCGCGACCTTGGGCAGCTCCCGCGATAGGAACAGCTCGCACGCCGCATGCGCCGCCGCCGTCGCATACACGCGCTTCACGTCCGTGAGCTCACCCGTCTTCGTCATGAAATCGTAGGTCGCCCGCATCTGCGGCGCACCAACGATGAACAACTCGGTACCCGCGAGCGCTGCGATCGAACTCTGCACCAAACCTTCGACCGACGACTCCCACGGGAACGCGGCGTGGACAGCGCGGCCTCGGACGACCTCGTCGAGCGCTTCGCTCACGGTCGAACACTCTGTCAGGGTAGCTGCCGCGCCGAAATGATGCTTGCTCAGGTGGTAGCCGAAGCCGCCTTCGGGGCCGAGATACGCCACGCGCACGGGTTGCTCGATCGCGCGTGCCTCCGCGCGGATCTGGCCAAAAATCGCGCGCAAACCCTCACCCGTCAGTGACCCGGTCGCGTGCGCTTCGAGGGCCGCGAGCCAGGCATGCTCGTCGACGTCAATCGTCGTCGGTCCGCCCTCGCTCAGCGCGTGAATCTGACGGGACAGCCGCGCCCGTTCTTCCAGCGCAGAGAGCAGCGTTCGATCGACGGTGGCGATCGCCTCTCGGAGCTCAGCGATCGCTCGCTTGGTCTCTTCGGGTGACGGCATGGGGGGTCTTGGATTCAGTCAGGTGGAAGCGGCGGTCTTCCCCGTAGAGTCTGACCCAGACGAGCTCGCTTCGCCGGCCTTCTTGGTGTCTTTCTTTTCGGAGCTGTCAGTCGACGCCGGGGTGCTGCTGCTGCTGCTGCTGCCGCTGCTGGCGCTCGAGTCCTTGCTGCCGCTGTCGGTTTTCGAGGAGCCGCCCTTCAAACCATAGCCGTCGGCGTACCAGCCGCCGCCTTTCAAGATGAAGCCGGCGCCCCCGGACACCATGCGCTTCGCAGTCGGTTGATGGCACTGCGGGCACTCGGTCAAAGGTTTTGCACTGATACTTTGTTCAGCTTCCCACTCGTGTTGGCAGGCAAGGCAGGTATATTCGTACGTCATTCTCGGCGTTCTCGAAGAGGGTTTGGCATCAAATGCGTTCTGCTCGAGCCTCTGTCAACGTAGAACCGCGGCAAAGAGCGACCCTGGGGCTCGTGAACTGTCCGCGCCCCCTTGTGGGTCTCGGTCCGAGAACCTACAGCCAAACAGAGCCCTTTCCGATTTTCTATCTTGTGTTCATGCGTTCAGGGGCGTAAAGAACACTCAGTGGGTCTGACCATACATGACGTGCCGTTACCCTTGGCGTCACGCATGTCCGGCGCGCGTGGCAAAGCACTGCCGTAGGCGCCGCCCTGCCTGCTATACCCAGATTGTTAACAGCATCGGCACAGCGCCAAAGTCGTTCGCCGGCCGCCGCCTCACCCAAGCGCCTGGATCAAATAGATGCACATCAAGAAGCTCGAGATCTCGGGATTCAAGTCGTTCGTCGACCGCACGGTCATTCATTTCGACCACGACGTCATCGGCATCGTCGGGCCGAACGGCTGCGGCAAATCGAACATCGTGGACGCCATCCGCTGGTGCATGGGCGAACAGAGCGCCAAGCATCTGCGCGGCCGGTCCATGGAAGACGTGATCTTCAATGGCTCCGAATCTCGGCCGCCTCACGGGCTGGCCGAAGTCACGATGACCTTCGACAACACCGATCCAGAGTACGCGCAAACCCTACCCGAGGAGTACCGCGACTACCCTGAAATAGCGGTCACCCGCCGGCTCTTCCGGGACGGTACCAGCGAGTACCTGATGAACAAGACCCAGGTGCGCTTGCGCGACATCACCGAGCTGTTCCTGGGCACCGGCGTCGGCACCAAGGCCTATTCCGTCGTCGAGCAGGGCCGCATCGGTCAAATCGTCAGCGCGCGCCCCGAAGATCGTCGCCTGTTCATCGAAGAAGCCGCAGGCATCACCAAATACAAGCAGCGGCGGCGCCAGGCCGAACGCAAGATGGACGCCACGCGCCAGAATCTGCTGCGCATCAACGATATCGTCGGCGAGATCGAACGCACACGCTCGTCGTTGAAGCGCCAAGTGGCCAAGGCCGAGCGCTTCGTCAAGTACCGATCCGAACTCGAAGATCTGGTGTTGCACGAGGCTTCCCACCGGCTGCTCGAGCTCACGGTGACGGCACGCGTCGAGCGCGATCAGATGACGACCAGCGCCGCAGGCGCGCAAGGCGTGCGCAGCGCTCTCGACCAAGTGGATGCCATCCTCGCCGAAACTCGCGGCGAGGCCGCCGACATCGAGCATCGTACGGACGCGGCGGCCAAAGCGGCCTTCGAGGCGGACAACGAGGTCGCGCGCCTGGTCGCAGAAATCGAGCGCTCACGCGACAAGCTGCGCCACCACGCCGATCGGCTAGCGGCCGCCAAACGCGAGCAAGAGTCGATTGTCGAGCGCACCAGTCAGCTGACGGCCGAACGCGCAGCGTTGCAGAGCCGTATCGAAGAGCTGAGCAAGGACGAAGAAGCGCGGGCCGCCGACGCGAAGTCGGAAGACGACGCCCTCGAGGTCCTGCGCCATGAAGAAGAGCGCGCCAACCAAGAAGTGCAGGAGCTGCGTGCTCGATCGTCCGAGGTAAGCACCCGAGCTGCCGCCGCTGAAGCGCGGCTCGACGGTTTGCTCCAGCGCATCAGCGACGCGCGCGCCCGCGTCGAGAAGCACGGTGTCGAGCGCGACACCCACCAGGGTGAGCTCGAGACGCTGACTGCTCGCAAACACGCCCTCGAACGCAGCGTCGCCGAGGCTGCCGAAGGCAAGCGCCTGACGCTCGCCGAACGGGGCCAGCTCGAGGAAGAGTTCGGCAAGCTGCGCAGCTCATTGCTCGACACGGAGCGAGCCGTCGACACCACCAAGAACGAGCTCAGCCTGAAGCGGAATCGGCTGCGTGCGCTCGAAGACATGCACCGTCGGCTCGAAGGCGTCGGGGCTGGCGTGCGCGCCTTGCTCGCCAAGCACGATCCCGAAGTGTACGGCATGGTGGCCGATCGCATCGAAGCCCCCCAAGAGCTCACGGCGGCGTTCGCTGGCCTTTTGGGGGAACGCTTGCAGTACGTGATCGTCAAGGACCAGCGTCACGGGTTAGCGCTGCTCGAAGAACTGCGACGCACCGAGCGCGGCCGCGCTCACATCGTGCCCGCCCGTCCGCCGTTCGTGGCTGGCTCGCAAGCGGCCCAGTACCCGGACGAACCTGGTCTGGTCTGCCAGCTCGCCGATCGCCTCGTCTACGCGCCTGAGGACGAGCCGCTCGTGCGTACCGTCGTGGGCAACGCGGTCGTCGTGGAGTCGCCGGAAGCCGCCATCGCCTTCGTGGCCCGTCACCCGACGGTGACCGCCGTCGCGATCGACGGCACCGTGGTGCGCCCCGATGGCGTCGTCATCGGCGGCAGTGGCGACGGTGTGGCATCGGCGATGGTCGAACAGAAGCGCGAGATGCACGCGCTGAGGGACGCCGTGGCCAAGCTCGAAGCCGAGTTCAGCGAGCGCCAGGCGGCGCACAACGCTTCGAAAACTCGACTCGCCGAGGTGGAGACGTCGCTCGACCGCGCCCGGCAGGGCGTGCACGAGGGCGAACTGGCCCATGTGGCGCTCGAGAAGGATCTGGTGCGCGTCGCGGGTGAAATCGAGCGCAGCTCGGCTCGCTTGCAGGCATTGACGCGAGACATCGAGCAGCTCACGGCTGCGGCGGAAGAGTCCACGCGCGAAGAAGCCTCCTCGCGCAGCACACTCGACGAACTGAAGTCCCAACTGGAAGCCGCGCGCCTGAGCCTGGTGAAGGCCGAAGAGCGCGCAGCGAGCTGGCGCGAGCGCGTCCAGGGGCAAGCGGCGCTGGTCACCGAGCGCAAGGTGCGTCTGGCGCAGGTGAAGGAACAGATGGAAGCGGCGCGCACCTCCCTCGAGCGCGTCAGCACCTTGCTCGAAGATCTTCACAGCCGTGGCGAGCGCCTCGACCTGGAGGCGCACGAAGCCTCCGTCAGCATCGGCGAAACCGCGGCACGGATCGTCTTGGCTCGCGACGCCCGGGGCGCGGCTCAGGGCGGGGCGCGTGAAGCGCACGCCCTACTCGACGAGTCTCGCGCGCAACTCGAGAACGTGCGCCAGATCCTGGCGAGCCGCGATCTCGAGCTGAAAGAGCGCCGTCAGGAGCTCGACTTGTTCGACGAGTCGGCACGCAAACACGAGATGGCCTTGCAGCGAATGGAGCTCGAGCTCGACCATCTGCTCGCGAACATCCGCGACAAGTTCCGCGGTCTCGATCTGCGCCGTGTGGTCGGCGACTACCACGCGCGCCCCGCTCCCGACGACGAACACCGCCGCCGCATCGACGAGCTCACCCAGGTCATCGATCGCATGGGTCCGGTGAACCTCGACTCCAAAGCCGAGTACGAGGACGCTGAGCGTCGCTTCGTCGATCTCAACACCCAGAAGGTCGACATCGAGCAGGCGCTCATCGAGCTCGATCGCGCCATCAAGCACATGAACAAAGAATCGCGGCGACGTTTCAAAGACACCTTCGCCGCGGTCAACGAGTTGTTCTCCAAGACCTTCACCAAGCTGTTCCGCGGCGGACGCGCCCAGCTGTCGTTGACCGACCCGGAAGACATGTTGAACTCGGGCGTCGAGATCCACGCGCAGCCTCCCGGCAAGAAGCTCGGCAATATCGATCTGATGAGCGGTGGCGAGAAAGCGCTGACCGCGGTCTCGCTGATCTTCGCCATCTTCCAGCACCGCCCCTCACCGTTCTGCATCCTCGACGAGGTCGACGCACCGCTCGACGAGGCCAACGTGGCTCGCTACAACGAAGCCATTCGCAGCATGACCGACCGCAGCCAGTTCATCCTCATCACGCATATTCGCAAGACCATGCAGAGCGTGGACGTGTTGTACGGCGTGACCATGGGCGAACCCGGCGTTTCGCGCCTGGTCAGCGTCAAAGTCAACGACAGCGCCCAGGCGCGCAGCGAGAGCCGCAGCGCCGTCCGCAACGACGACGAAGCCGCCGCACAGAATACGCAGGTTGCCTGAGGCGCCTGCGAAGAAACCGGCGGCTACCCGCTGGCAGCGGCGGCTACCCGCTGGCAGCGGCGGCTACCCGCTAGCAGCGGCGGCTACTCGCTAGCAGCGGCGGCTACTCGCTAGCAGCGGCGGCTACTCGCTAGCAGCGCCGCCCGTGCCAGCGTCGCTACCACCGGCGTCAACAGCGGCATCCGGTTCAGCGCAGGCCGCGATGCCCAGGCCCGGGTACTCCGCACTCGTGCCTTCGTCGAAGGTCCAAACGCTGATCCAATCCTCACCCAGAACCGCTTCGAACGGCGACGATGACTCTGTTCGTGCGGCGGCTCCACAACGCCGGCGCAGGACGTGATCGGCGGTGCCGCTGGAGCTCTCGGAGCTTCGCCATTCGTCGCCGGGATCGAAGCCCACCTGGCCGAAACTGTCGTGGATGACACCGTTGCAGCGCAACACGAGCGCGTCGTCCCCATTGAAGTTGATCGAAGCCGCGGCCCGGTGGCAAGCCGAAGATAGCCCGGTGCTCGCGCTCGACTTGCAGAGCACATAGCTCGTCTGCGGCCGAAGCTCGATCGTCGTCAAGTCGACGCCGCTCGAGGATTCGAGGTTGCCGTTGAAGTAGGTTTCCAGGCGGCATTCGCTCAGCACCACCGTTTCGTCGCTCAGGTTGGAGAGCTCCACGGCTTTGTCATCTCCATCCACGCCTTCGACGTATTCGGTGATGAGCACCGCCCCCAGCGGCACCGGCGGCGGCGGCTCACCCGTGGTGCTCGGCTCACCTCCGAAGCCCCCGCCATCAGAGCCGCCGGCCCCACCCGAAGCCGCCGCAGTGACTGGCGTACCCGCCGTCTGCTGGCCAGCGTCGCTGCCCGCTGCAGCCCCACTTCCGTTCGCCGCCCCGCCGCTCGCGGCAGCACCCGCTGCACCCCCAGCGGGCTCACCCGTAGTGCTGGCATCGGTCGCAGCGCCGTCCGACGTGGATCCAGCGCCGCCCGCCGCCGAACTGCCGGTCGATGACTCGCCCGCCGTAGACGCGGTTCGGTCGCCGGCCCCCCCCGAGCTGGCAGCCGCCGAGCCAGCAGTGGCTGCGGCGCCCCCCGCCGCGTTGCTAGCCGCCGCCGAACTCGTGACGGCTTCGGCGGTGGCGATCACGACGACGTCATCTTCAGGATCGGAGGGATCGGAGGAGTCGTCCGGCGGGGGTTCCGACCCGCACGCGAGCAGCCAAGAGCTAGTAACCAGACATGACACGAGTGCTTTTGCTTTCATGGTCTCTGTTCGGTGGACCGAGGCGCGAGTTGCTAAGAAAAAGTGCCGGGCAGGGTTCGGGCACGGGCCTTCCGGCCCGTGCCCGTGCCCGAGAAGTCGAGGAATCGTCGAGCAGTTTGAGCCGGAGCAAACGTCCAACGGGTGGCCTCGTCCTCGCGGTAGTCCTTCGATGATCGCCTTCGCTATGACGAGAAAATCCCGTGCGACTTGGTGCACGTCCAATCCTTCATGAGCGAGCATCATGCTCCGGTCATCGGCCCCAGCTCGGCATCAGGTCGTGATGTTTCGGGCACGGGCACGTTTATGTTTACGGGGTCGCTCGCCCAACTGAGGACACGACTTAGGGCCTGTCCCTGAATTGGTCTGGCCCGTGAACGTGAACGTGTGCGTGCCCGTGCCCGAGAAGTCGAGGAAAGAGCTATCCATGGCGGTGGAAGTGTGTTCCATGGGTAGGCCAGCATGGTTAGACAGCAGCTGGACG
>JAICQQ010000095.1 GCA_025937785.1 Polyangiaceae bacterium | reverse complement strand
TGGATGGCTCGCCTCGACCGGACCAGAAAACAGCATGGGGGTGGTGCCCGTAACGCGGCGGTTGAAACGCGAACCAAGCACGTGTCGCCACCGGCCATCGTGACCCTTCTCGACCTCGATCACGGTCACCCCGTGACCTGCGAGCGCTTTGGCGACTTTTTCTCGCCCTTCGGCGTCCGGCGTGATCGCGTCGCCTTGGGCAGCAGTGTAGATCTGCGCGGCGTCGGTGTATTCGTGGTTCAACACCAAAAGTCCGCGGCGGCTGCCGGCCAAGGGGAAGTAGTGCAGCCCATCGTGGTTGAAGCCAACCTGGAGCTCCTGGTCCGCGGCGGTGTTCGAAGCATCCTCCGCGAACGCAGGCGATTTGCGAAACAGCGGCGTGCCCCAGGGCACCAGCACCTCCCACGTGTAACCGTCCGGCACGAAGACGAAATCTTCCGCGCTCGCCGGCACCTCGTTGAAACAGAGCGTGTGGCACTTCTTGCCCCCTCTCGCCAGCGCTTGGTTCGGCTGGAGTACGCTGCCGCCGAGGAACCCTGCGGCTGCAGCTGCCAGCGAGCCGGTGAGGGCGTTCCGGCGCCCAAAGCGTCGCTGGATCACCTCGGTCAGCGAGGGGTTGGGGCTGGGGTTCGAGCTTCTATCGTCGGTGTCTTGCATGGCGACCGCCTTTGGTTGGAGAGAGTCAGCGCGGACCATAGGCGTGCCTGGTGGCGAGCGCGCGACAGTCGCGTAACACTGGTCTTGCGGTCCGAACCGGGCGCCGATAAGCGAAACGCCAGCGCTGAGGGGTACCGCGTCGCATTCGGCAGCTGTCCCGTCTCCTTCAGCGACGTCGTATTGCGACACTCCACTGCGAGGATCACGACCTAGAACGAGAGTCAACACGCCATGACTCGTTAGCGATGTTCGCACGGAGAGGAAGAGCAACAATCCGGTGACGCGCGGGGTAGCCGTCGACGAACACGCTTCGCTCCCGTTAGCCTCGTCCCATCCGGGGCGGCGAACAAACAGAATCCCTGGGTGCTCGAAGGAAGGAGTCAGCTATGAGAAATCTGAAACAAGCCTTTCGAACATGACGTGGACCGACGCATGGTGCAGTGAGAGCACAGTGACCGCGTACGCGGTGTGCTGTCCTGGCGTGAAGGATAGCCTTGGAAACAGGGGGGCCGCGCACACCCGTTCCGAGACGTGCGCGTGCTCGACAGGGATATCTGTGACCTCTTCGGTGCGCCAGCACGCCTGGCGCTTTCCAGCCCTGACTGGAAGCCCAGGTCGCCATCTATCTCGACCCCGACCTCCTTTGAAGCAGTCGTCGAGGGTGGTTGTTGACCCTCCCCGAGGCGCATGCGTAGGTGAGGCGGCTTCCTCGGCGAGCGAGCATCGCGATCACTTGCGCTTGCGCCGACCTGATGCGGTCACCCTTAGGGCCCCTTAGGACGGGTTGACGCCTCCGGACCTGGCGTACTCGAAAACGATCAGGTGTTCCGGCTCGTAGTTGCAATGCCCTGCAGAAATCATCGTGCGATACACCGCCTCCTCGAGCGATCCATGTGTTCCTGTACAGCAAAACGCCAGCGCGGGGAGCGCTGGCGTTTCGACCTGTTGGGTTGAATAGAACCTAACTCATTCGAAGAAGCTGTTGCCTTCTCCGCCTTCGAACCAGGCGCGCTCATCGAAGCCGCCATCGTCGTCGTAGTTGGGCGATTCGGCATTGGTGTCGTTCGTCTCGTCGTACGCCACCGCGAACGTGAGGTTCTCGAACATCATCGAATTCGTGAGGGTCACGTGAGGATCGCTTTCGGTACCGAAGTCATCGCGGGTATCGACGCCGGCGTTGAAGCCCGAGATGACGATATTGGAGAACGTGCCCTCGAGCAACTCACGGAGCACCATGCCATAGGTTAGGCCAGCCTCTTCGTCGCCGGAACCGCACAGCGTGACGTTCGTTGCGGTGATGTCGCTGGTCGGCGCCAAGTCGCCCAAGCTGCTGTCCATTTCGAACCCATTCGGATCATCCGACACCGGATCGATGGCAATACCGACGGCGGTGTCGAGGGTGCCTCGCCAGCCCTCATCGCCGTCGAACATATCGTCGCCGGGATTGAAGCAAACGAGGTGATCCGCATCGACCGCGCCACCGAACCACTCGAAGCAGTCGTCGAGCGTCGTACTCACCTGGACGTGGTGGATTGTCGTACCGCTTCCGACGCCGCCCATGGTGAGGCCGTTGATCTCGTTGCCATCGGCGATCTGCGTCCCGCCGAACTCGATGCGCACGTACGCGAACGTTCCGCTGTTTTCATCGTCGTCGGTCCCGCCGTACGTACCGAGGGCGCCGGGGTTGAGACCTTCGATGAGAACCTCCTCGCCCTTAAAGCTCCGACCGTTCCCGAGCAGGATCACCCCGCCCCAGTCGCCCCTTTGCTTCTCGCCCTCGTCGGCGACGGAGGTGAAGATGATGGGCTCGTCTGCCGTGCCTTCTGCGTCGATCATGCCGCCGCGCGACACGATGAGCGTCCCGTCTGGGGCGCCGCAGAACACAGTCCCCGGTTCGACAGTCAGCGTCTGCCCGTCGGCTACGTACACCTTCTGGTCGAGCAGGTAGGGCCCGTCTTCGGCGGTCAGCGTCGTGTCGTCGTCGGTCAGGGTGCCATCGCTTTCGATCGGGAGATCGGTGAGAGTACCCGAGCAATCGACACCGCTCGAATCCGTCGAGAAGTTTGTCCAGCCCTCGTGCCAGTCGGCCGAGTCCGCGAAAGCGCCGGTCTCGGACCCCGTCACGTCGTCGGTGGGCCCAGCCGCGTCAGTGCAGTCGCTGTTGGCGTAGGGGGGCTCTTCGGGGTCGGGAGGCGCGCCGCCACTGCCACCAACCGCCGAGCCACCGGTGCCGGTAGTTGAGGTGGTTCCGCCGTCGCCCGTGGTCCCGCCGCTTCCGCCGGAACTGGTGGTTCCGCCGTCGCCCGTGGTCCCGCCGCTTCCGCCGAAGCTGGTGGCGCCGTCGTCGTCATCGCTGTCGTCACTCCCACATCCAACCGACAGCATCAGGCCTGCAATTGCAGCCAGCGAACTAAGTTTTATCAAGGTACGCATTGTTGAGAATCCTCCTTAGCGAGTCGGGACCATGCCGTGGCCGCGTGAAGGAACGGTGCATGCCATGTAACGTTTGCGTGGCATGCCTTCGGTTTCGAAGGCATTGCCCGTAACGCGCGCGCCTCGAACCGTGGCGTTTGAGCGAGTACGTGAGTAGTGCCGGCCAGTCGCTATTGACCAAGCGGGCACCGTACAGTCCGCAAGCGTGCGGTAATCTGACAACTCGTGGGATACGAGGGCCCGCGCCCGGCTTGCCGAGAGACGAGGTCAGTGCGTGTAGCTCAGGCCGAGCCCGATATCCACGCCGTCCTTGTAGCGTTGGATCGTATTGCTGTCCCCAGGCAAGTCGTCCTCGCCTTGCGTGATCAGGGTCTCCGCATTCAAAACGTTCGTGGCCTGTGCCTTGACTTGCCAGTGCTCGGCGAACTTCTGCGACGCGATGAGATCCAAGGAGTGCTGAGGGTGTTCGTAGGCGTCGGGCAAGAACTCGGCGCCGACTTCGACCAGCCGCTTGCCGGACACGTTGTACAGCACGCGCGCGCGTGTCCCGCCCTCGTTCTCGTAGTCAAGTGCGACGTTGAAGACCCAGGGGGCCTGGTTCACGAGCGGTCGCGACGGGCTCGTGATGTAAGCGTACCCGCTGACGTCGGTGCGCGAATGGGCGAGCGTCAGGTTGCCGATCACCGAAAAGTCGGTGAGGGCGGGGGTCAGGAAGTCCAAGCCCTTGCGCCCTTCGAGCTCCAACCCGATGAGCTTCGCACCGGCGGCGTTCTCGTACGTGAGGACGTTCGCGGTGCTCTGGGGCAGAATGATCGGCTCGATGGGGTCCTTGAAGTTCTTGAAGAAGAATGAGAAGGCGAGCACCTCTTTGAGTGTCGGGTAGTATTCGAAACGTGTGTCGTAGTTGTCGATGCGCGTCAGGGTCAGATCCGGATTGCCGGCGACGCGACGGCCGCCGAAATAGTCCTGGAATGCAAACGGGGCCAGCTCGCGAAGTTGCGGGCGGGCCAGTGTTCGCGCGTAGCCGAGGCGTACTTTGGTCTTTTGTGTGGCGCTGAACACCAAGCCCGCGGACGGCAGCCAGTTGGTCACCTTCAGTTCGGCGCGTTCGCCTTCGTCACCGCCGAATTGGTTGTAGGGGTCGATGACCTGGTCAGTGTGCTCCAAGCGCGCGCCCCCGATGAGGCGCAAGGGTTCGGCCAGCTCGACATCGCCCATCAGGTAGCCGGCGAACACATTGAGATGCGCATCGTATGCATCGGTTTTTGGCTCGGTGCCCTCGACCAGCTGGATGACGTCCGGCACGTTCTCGTTTACGAAGAGCGGATCGGGGCAATCGAGCGAGTATTCGTCCCCGGCGCAGTCCAGCTCCGCGGCACCAGTGTCCGCGGTCTGGAATTGAAAGCGCCGCGCCTCGAACTTCCGGCTCTTGAGCGCACTGAGCCCACCAAACTTCAACTTCGTGCTGTCGACGATGGGCTGGGTCCAGTCGAGCTTGCTGTTGAACGTGTTTTCGTGCTGGTCGGAATAGAAGTGACGACCGCTATCGGGACCGTCGCGGAAATGCCACGGCGTTCCCTCGCCGCTGTTCCTCGAGTAGACGATGTCGCGTCGATCGGGTTCGGCCCGCGTTGCCCGAGCCAGCGCCAGATCCCAGCCGAGCTCGGCGGCATGCAACGGCTTGAAGGTGTGGCGCCCGCTCAGCTGCCCGAGCGTCAAGCCACGCTGGACCCAGCTGAGCTGTGTCGCGGCGATGTCGGATCTGGTGTTGTCGTCGAATCCCTCGTAGAGGCTGGTTTCGTCATGCGACGATTGGCTGTGGAGGCCCATCAGCCTGAGCTGATGCCCGTGAGCGGGCTGGTAGGCGACGCTGCCGAAGGTGCCCCAGTCCACGTCCGTCCAGCCACGTTCGATCTGGTAGTCCAGTTTTTCCGAGATGCCAAGATCCTTGGTCGAATCATCGCGATACTCTTTCAGCACCTCACTGCGGAGCTGATAGTCGCGCTTGTAGTTCACCGAGGCGATTGCCCCGATCTTCTGCTCGCCGCCAAGTAGCCAGCCGTTGCCGACGACGACGCTGGCGCCATGGTCTGGGGGAGTGTTCTTGCGACGCGCGCTCATTTTCGAATTGAGGTCTTTGCCGGGTTGGACCAGATCGTCGTTATTGACGCGCTCCCCGTCGGGCTTCTCGCTCAACCGCTTCAGTTGGTAATCTGGCAGGTCCGGCATCGCGCGGGTGCCGTCGTCGAAGGCGAGCCAGTCGGTCTGGCCGCCCGCGTAGTCGAGGCGGTCGCGGAACGTGGTCTGGGTGTTGTAGGTGCCGCTCACCGAGGCGTTGAACACGAACTCTTCGGGGACGCCGCGTGTTTCGATCTGCACGGAGCCGCCCGCGAAATCGCCGGGCATGTCGGGCGTGAAGGTCTTGGCAATACTGACGGAGTCGAGCACCAGTGCCGGGAACAGGTCGAGGGGCACCGCCGCCTTGTCGGGTTCGGGGCTCGGAAGGGGAGAGCCGAAGAGCAGGGCGTTCGAGTAGCGCTCGCCGAGACCGCGCACGTAGACGAAGCGGCCGTCGACGATGTTGGCGCCCACAACGCGTTGCGCCGCCGCCGCCGCGTCGCTGTCGGGGGTCTTCGAGATCTCTTGGCGACCGATGCCGTCGGTGACCGAGGCGGAGCGCTGGCGCTCCAGGTTCTGGCTCTCGATGCTCGCCTCTTCCAGCTTCGTTTCGATAGGGAAGGTCTCGATTTCGGCGTTCGCCTCGGCTTCCAGCTCCGCGTCGACCTGCTCCACTTCGCCCATCGCGACCTTGACTTCGATGCGGAGCGGTTGGTGGAACTCGTAGAAGAAGCGCAGCGAGTACTTGCCCGGCGGTAGCTCGAGGCGGTAACGGCCGTCGAAGTCGGTGATCACCTGGGTCTTGGTACCCACGACTTCCACGGGGCCCTCGATCACTGGTTCGCCGTTCGAGTCGCGCAGCACGCCCCAGACCACGCCTTTGCCTTTGGGCGGCGGAGCCGTGGGGTCTTCGCCCGCCTCCTCCATGAACTCGTCCTCGGCGACGTCGTCTACGGGCGTCTCCGCGGGTGGGGCTTGATCGGGCGGAGCCTGGGGCGCGCCTTCACCTTTGCCCGCTGGGGGTGCCTCGTCGGTGGGAGCGACCTCGTCGCCTTCCTCGTCGAGATCTCCTGCTTCGATTGGGATCTCTTCATCGGTCTGCGCGTATGCGGGGTGCGCTACTAAGGTACTAAGTGCTAGAGTGAAAGCTGTGTGAAACTTGGTACGCATGGCGTGTGTCGAGCGGGAAGAGGACAAAGTGATACGCAGCCTCGAAGGAAGCGAGCGAGGCGGAGGCTAGGTCGTCGGACAGCGACCGGTTGTTTTTAGAGAGCCTCTTACTTGACGACCGACTTGGTGAGCATCGCGATGGAGCGGGCGCCGCCGGCGCGGGCCAGGTCCATCACCTTTACGGCTTCGCCGTAGGGCAGGTCGTCGTGCGCGTCGAAGTATAGGACCTTGCCGCTCTGCGCCGCGAGCATGCGCGGCAAGCGTTGGGCAATGTCGGTACGCTGGAGCAGCATTTTGTTGACGCGGATCGCACCGGTCTTGTCGACAGTCATGACGAGTGGCGGGGTCTTGCTTGTTGGCGGAGGCGGCTTGTTCTTCGCTTCCTGCTTGGGAAGGTTCAGCCAGAAGGTCTTGGTCAGCATCGGTGTCACGACCATGAAGATGATGAGGATCACGAGGGCCACGTCCACCAAGGGTGTGACGTTGACGTTCGGGGTGGCTGTCTTGCCCGATTTTTTGCCTGAAGACATTCCCATGGCGACACCGGTGCAGCGCTAGGAAGCGCCGCCTTCCTTTTTCTTTTCGGTGACCTTGAGCGACACGCCCTTGAAGCCGATCGCTTGCAGGTTGGCGAAGGTTTCTCGCACCCGCTGATAGGGCACGCGCCCGTCGATCTTCAAGCGCACCTTCTTCTCGGGATCCTTCTGATGCAGGGTCGTGAGCTTGCTCTTCACCTGTGAGTAGGGGACCCGCTCTTCACCGACGACGGCGCGATCGGCCACGGCGATGGTGACCTCGATCGGGTCGTCGTCCTTGGATTTGGGGTCGGCCTGGTTGATTTCGGGCAGGGTGACAGCTTCGCCTTCCTGCAGCGCCGGCGTGACCACCATGAAGATGATCAGCAGCACTAGCACGACGTCCACCAGCGGGGTGACGTTGATCTCGGGCTCAGGCTGCTGCCGCTGTGTCGCTCTGTTGGCGCTGGGATTTACGCCCATGGCGGTTCTCCATTTCGTCCAGTAGTTCCCCCACGGAACGACCCAGCGCAAGCTCGATCAGATCGACGCGCGCCGACAGGTAGTTGAACATCAGCACCGCGGGGATGGCGACCAAGAGACCCAGCGCGGTTTCCGCGAGGGCTTCCGAGATGCCGATCATGACGCTGGCGATGCCAGCCGTGCTCGAAGCACCCAACGCGTTGAAGGCCGTGATGATGCCGATCACGGTGCCGAGCAGTCCCACGAAGGGTGCGGTCGAGCCCACCGAGGCCAGCACGTTCATGCCGCGGCGCAAGTCGGAGCCCACCTCTTCCAACCGACGTTGCGACTCGTTGCGTGCCATCTCGACCGGGCTCAACCCACCGTCGAGGTCCTCGTAGGCGTTCAGGTAGCGGTCGATGGTGTGACCGAACACCCGGGCCAGCGGGGACGCCTCGTGTTTCTCGGCGATCGCGGCGATCTCCTCGATTTCCCAACTGTCGATCTTCGGGGCGACTTGCTTGGCGAACTCTCGCGACGCTTGGGCGCCCTTGGCGAATGCGAGGGCGCGCTCGATCACGACGCCGATGCTAGCGACGGCAAACAGCACGAGAACCCCCGCAATGATTCTTGCGAGCATTCCCATGTGGTTCCAGATTTGCACGAGATCGAAAGACATGACTGACTCCGTAGGGCCTTGGTTGACTGTGGTTGGGGTGCCTGTGGACGGCACCTAAGTCTTGATGCGGAAAGGGAAGCGGGCGATGCGCCAGACCGAAACGGCGGCTCCGTCGAGCAGCGCGGGTTTGAATCTCCATGACCTCACGGTCGCTTCGCAGGCGCCGCGCAGCTCGGCCGGGCCGCGCACGGCCTTGGCGACCGTGACACTGCCGTCGGAGCCAACTGCGTACTTCACGATCACCGTTCCCTCGACGCCTGCCGCCTTCGCAGCTGCAGGGTAGGCGGGGGCGGGCTGAGAGATGCTCACAGGGGGCGTCACGTTTTCGGTAACGCGGATCGGGCCGGTAGCTTTGGGCTTCGGCGGCGGGGGCGGCGGGGGTGGCGGCGCCGTAGGTTCGGGTTTGGCGAGCGGAGGACCCTTGCCCCCGCCCCCTGCGTTCGCATAGGGGTCACCGCCTTCGCCCGCGTCCTTGCTGGGCTCGGTCTCCGGCGGCGCTTCCTCGGGGACTTCGGTCGGGGTATCGATGGTTGGCATGCGCGGCCCCGGCGTTTGCACCTGTGGCTCAGGCTCGGGTTCAGGCTCGGGCTCAGGCTCGGGCTCGATCTTCTCTTCGGGCTCCTCGGCGAAGCTGACGTCGACGACCTCTTCCTCTTCGGGCCCTTCCACTACGCCCGAGGCAGTCAGCGTGATGAAGGTCGCGAAACCCGCCACCGCGAGCGCGCCGACCGTGTACCCGGCAAGCAGGCGCTGACGCCGTACGGGGTCGACCGCTGAGGTCTGCCAAGAGTCGAAGTCCATTCAGTGTGCCTCGAAGTTCGAGAGGGCTCGCACACCAGGACCAGGGGAGGCCACGGAGACGGTGCGCGTACGGGGATGCTTAGTGGCGGGAGTCTGCAGGCGGTTCGTGACGTTCCCATGGCGTGCTCGAAAAAAACGCGTGACCAGAAACGTCGTCCAATCGGCACCTTCGTCGCAAATGTCACCCATCCGTCACGTGACTCGCGGGACGGCGATCGTCACTCTTCACGAGTTGGTTTTGGCATCTGCTACGCGTTCGCCACCGCAGGGTCACACAACGACGCTAAGGCCCCCGTGCGCATGGCGAAGCTCCTTGTCATCGAAGACGAACCCGATGTTCGCAGCGTCATCGAGTACAACCTCGCGCTCGCAGGTCATGAAGTGGTCGTCGCCGGGGATGGGCGCCAAGGGTTGCGCCTGGCGCGTGAGATTAGGCCCGACCTGGTGCTTCTGGACCTGATGCTTCCCGACCTGTCCGGCATCGAGGTGTGTCGAGCTCTGAAGGACGATCAGGAGCTGCGCGGCACGCCTGTTCTGGTAGTCTCTGCGCTGGGCGAGGAAATCGACCGCGTCGTAGGATTCGAGCTCGGGGCCGATGACTACGTGACGAAACCGTTCAGCGTGCGTGAGCTGGTGTTGCGTGTGCGGGCCATCTTGAGACGGCACGCCAATTCGGATGGGGGGGCAGCCTGCGTCGTCTTCGGCAGCCTGCGCATCGATCGCGAAGCCCACCGCGTGTGGGTGGCCGGGGACGAAGTGAGCCTCACAGCGCTGGAGTTCAAGCTGCTGCTCACGATGTACGAGCGGCGCGATCGAGTCCAGAGCCGCGACGCCCTGTTGGACCAGGTGTGGGGTAGCGAGTTCCGCATCTCGCCTCGAACGGTGGACGCGCACGTGAAGCGGCTTCGTGAAAAGCTCGGGACGGCTCGTGGCTATGTCGAGACGGTTCGAGGCATTGGCTATCGCTTCGCAGGGGTTCCGCCTAGCGGCTGACCCGCCTCGGCGGCGCGAGACGCGAGGGAAACGTCTACAGCATCACGCGAACTTCGTCAGGCACAGGATTCATTCGCAATTTACTATTCGTCGAGTGGGAGAACACATGGAAAACTCAGTCCGCAATGGGCACGGCCCATCCAACGACTTCTTCGCAACGTCACAGTCGGCAGGTAAGTGGAGTTCAGGAATGGCCAAGCTTCTGATCATCGAAGACGAAAGCGATCTGCGACAGGTACTCGGATACAACCTGACCCAAGCCGGGCACGAAGCACTGACGGCGGAGAACGGAGCCATCGGCCTCAGGCTGGCACGCGAGCACCGGCCCGATCTGGTCCTGCTCGACCTGATGCTGCCTGACCTTTCCGGCACCGATATCTGCCGCATGTTGAAAGAAGGCGCAGACACCAAGGATATCCCCATCATCATGCTCACCGCGCGGGGTGAAGAAGTGGACCGGGTCGTCGGCTTCGAGCTCGGCGCTGACGACTACGTCACCAAGCCATTCAGCGTGCGAGAGCTCATGCTGCGCATCCAAGCAGTGCTGCGGCGCGCGGGTGCTCCGGAGGGGGCCAAGACCGACGTAGTCGAGTTCGGGTGCCTCCGGGTGGACCGAGACGCTCACCGTGTCTGGGTCGGAGACCTAGAGGTGGAGTTGACGGCGCTCGAGTTCAAGCTGCTATTGACACTCTACGACAGGCGCAATCGAGTTCAGACGCGCAGCGCGCTGCTCGACGACGTGTGGGGGATCCAGGCCGACATCACTACGCGCACCGTCGATACCCACGTCAAGCGGCTCAGAGAGAAGCTGGACAAGGCGCGCGACTACGTTGAAACCGTGCGAGGCGTCGGGTACCGATTCGTGGGGTCTCCCGACGAGGCTGGCGTTTGAAGTTGGGCATACGTTCCAAGCTCTTCGCCGCTTCCATCGGGCTCATTCTCGCGTCCGTTTTCGTCTTTTACGCCTATACTCGCGCGCGTCTCGAACAAGAGATGACTCGAACGATCCGCGAGGATCTCACCGTCCGTGCCAAGCTCGTCGCCCTGCGCGCCGCAAGCGCCGGGGTGGGGATGGCGCCAGAAAATACCACCGCCTGGGATCGCCTGGCTGACGAGCTGGGTGCCGGCGCGAGCGCTCGCGTCACGTTCATCAGTAAGCAAGGGCGGGTGCTCGGAGATTCCAACGTAGCGCCCGAAGCGCTGTCGGGTGTCGAGAGTCATGGTCACCGCCCCGAGGTCGCGAACGCGCTGAACAACGACTTCGGTACGAGCAGCCGGCTGTCGACCACCGTGAACAAGCAGATGCTGTACATCGCCGTGCCGTTGCGTGAGCACGGTGCCGTGGTTGGCGTCTGTCGCGTCGCGGTACCGTTGACACATGTCGAAAAATCCATGGCCGTGCTGCGCAACGTGTTGGCCGTCGCGGTGATCTTGGCGCTAGCGCTCGCGGTGTTGCTTTCGAGCGCCGCCGCGCACCTGGCTTCGCGCAGCGTGCGGCGCTTGACCGAGACGGCACGGGCGTTGGCTGGGGGTAACCTGAACGCACGCAGCGACGTCGAGGGTCTCGACGAGTACGCCGAGCTCGGTCGAGCGCTGGATACCCTCGCGAGCAACCTGTCCTCGTCGCTGCGCGAGCTCCGCAACGAGCGTGACCGCTTGAGCGGGATCCTCTCGGGAATGCAAGAGGGCGTGCTGTTTCTGGACCACGAACGTAACGTTGCCCTCTTGAACCCGGCGCTGCGAGAAATGCTCTTGATCTCGCCGGACGTCGTGGGGACCACGCTGGGCGAAGCCGTGCAGAACGCGGAGCTGAGGAGGCTGCTCGAATGCGCCAGCCGCTCGAACCAGCCGCTCACGAGCGAGGTCCAGATCCGCGACCTCAAGCCTCGACATCTGCTGGTGCGTGCCGCGCAGCTCGAGGGCGCTGAGGGTGGCGTTTTCGCCGTGTTCGTGGACGTGACGGAGATTCGTCGGCTCGAGTCGGTGCGGCGCGACTTCGTGGCCAACGTCTCGCACGAGCTGCGGACGCCGGTGACGGCGATTCGGTCTGCTGCCGAGACCTTGCAGGTGGCGGCGGCAGATCCGAAGGCTGCCGAGACCTTCATGCCGATCATCGAGCGCAACGCCGAGCGTTTGCAAGAGCTCGTCGAAGATCTGCTGGACCTGTCGCGCATCGAGTCTCAGAAGTACAGCTTGAAGCCAGAACGACTGGACGCCGAAGAGGTCTTCGTTCGAGTCGCGGGGCTGTTCAGGGAACGAGCAGCGCGGCGCCGTGTCAGCATCGAATACCAGGTGGCTCGCGGCGCGCTCGAACTGTGGGCAGACCCCAAAGCAATCGAGCATGTGTTCACGAACCTCGTGGACAACGCCGTCAAGTACGCGGGCGACGGTGCGAAGGTGCGACTGCGAGCCGAGGCAGCGGAAGACGGAGTCGTGCTGTCCGTGGAGGACGATGGTCCCGGTATCGCGAAAGCACACCTGCCGCGCCTCTTCGAACGCTTCTACCGTGTGGACACCGGCAGATCGCGCGATCTCGGAGGCACGGGGCTCGGGCTATCGATCGTCAAACACTTGGTCGAGTCGATGGGTGGCAGCATCGGTGTCGAGAGTCAGGAAGGGCGGGGGACGAGCTTTTTGGTGAGGCTGCCGTCGGCAGCCGCATACGAGTCCTGGCGGCCCCCTGCAGCGTGACCCGTCAGCCATTCCGGGGTGACTTCTCGCGCTTCGCCACCCCGACGCTGCGAGCTACTCTTGCTCGGTTCGTGGTACCGGACTCGTACGGTCCGCCAGCGGCTCCTCTTCCTGCAATACAGCGGCTGTTTCCGGGTTCAGCGCGCGACCGCTGCGCGACGGTTGTGTCAGCGGAGTCGGTACGGGCATGTTGCCCTTGATGAGCGCGGTCCCGGCGTAAAAGCCACCGGCGACTTGCAGTTGGAGGCGTTCGGCGTCGAGGGTCCGCACCTCGGCGAGGATCTCCGCAGCTTCGTCCTCGGGCACTGCAACTGCTCTGAGCGCAGCCTCCCCGAAGCGCAGGGCAGACTCGAGCGTCTCACGCATCTGGTAGTCCACCCCCTTCTCGATCATTGCTATCGCGTGACCGCGGTCGTAAGCCCTGGCAAGGACCGTCGCGAGTGGGAACTCAGCCTTGATGAGTTCGATCGTCTTCAGGGCTGCCTCCTTACCGTTCATGCAGACTAGGATTACTCTGGCTCTTCCTGCCCCCGCAGCATGCAGGATGCCGAGGCGCGAGCCGTCGCCGAAGTAGACCTTGAACCCGAACTTCGCGGCTGCCTGGATCATCTCCACGTCGTTGTCGATGATCGAAACGTCGACGCCGCGCCGGAGCAGCGGCTGCGACACGATCTGTCCGAAACGTCCGAAGCCAATCAGCAGCACACTGCCGCTCAGGCCTTCCGCCACTTCGACGCTTTCGACCGTTTGAGTCGGCTTGGGAAGTACGAACTTGAGGCCTATCAATGCTAGCGGAGTCAGTACCATCGACAGAATCACCGTCGCCGTCAGGACCGCGTTCAGTGCAGCATCGACAATACCCGTAGCGACGGCGGCGCCGTACAACACGAAGGCGAACTCACCGCCTTGCCCCATGACCACGGCACGCTCCAAAGCTTCCGGGTGAGGAGCCTTGAACATGCGGGCGATGACGTAGATCGCCGTGCTCTTGACGAGCATATAGGCTGCCACCAGCACTCCGATGATCTGCCATTCTTTGGCGATCACGGACACGTCGAGTGCCATGCCCACGCCGAGGAAGAAGAGACCGAGCAGAATGCCGCGAAACGGCTCGATGTCGGCCTCGAGCTGGTGGCGGAAGCTCGACCCCGAGAGCAGCACCCCAGCCACGAAAGCTCCCATTGCCATCGACAAGCCTCCGAGCTGCATGGCAAGCGCCGCACCGAGGACCACCAGGAGGGCTGCGGCGGTCATCAGTTCACGGGCGCGCGCTGCCGCGAGCAGTCGGAACATCGGGTTCAAGAGGAAGTGGCCTACGATGACGAGCCCGACCACCGCACCTACTCCCACGCCGACCGCCGCCAGTCGCGAGTGTTGCGCAGTCTCCGCCGACGCTGGGGCAATGAAGGCCACGGTGGCAAGCAATGGCACGATCGCCAAGTCTTCGAGGAGCAGGATCGAAACCATGCGCTGCCCTTTGGGAGACGCCGTGTCGCCGCGTTCCTCGAGCAGCTGGAACACGATGGCGGTGGATGTGAGCACGAAGCCCATGCCCGCCACGAACGCGATTGGTCCCGAAAAACCCACCGCCATGCCCACGCCCGTGAGGAGTAGACCGCACACGCCCACCTGGACCACGCCGAGGCCGAGAATCTGATGGCGCAAACTCCAGAGCCGGCTCGGCTGCATTTCCAGCCCGATCACGAACAGAAACATGACGACGCCCAGCTCCGCGACGTGCAGAATCGATTCGGGATCGTCGAAGAGACGGAGGCCGAAGGGTCCGACTGCGAGTCCCGCGCTGAGGTAGCCGAGCACTGAACCGAGTCCGATGCGCTTGAACAGCGGGACGGCGACGACCGCTGCGGTGAGCAGCGCTACGATCTGGAGCAGGTCGATGCCGTGCGCGGAGGCGATATCGTGTGCGTTCATGAATGCTCGGGCTCCTGACAGGTGACCTAGGTAGAGTGGCGATTGGTTGCCACCAGCCGTTCATCCAGCAATCGGTTCACTGCTTGTGTCACTTGACTGACCTCGCTCGGAGCGTCCGTGAGACGACATCGCCGGAGTCGATCCCCCTGGCGAGCTTCCTCCAAGACCTGGTGTAGCTCGACGAGCGGTCGTACGAATCGCTTCTGGAGCCGAACCACGGCGGAGACGCTCAGCAGGAACGAGAGGAACCCCACAAACACGGCAGTCCACGCTCCGGCTGCTCCCATCCGGCGCGCCTCGCGGTCGACGGCGTACATCGCTTCGCGGTTGGTCTGAAGGAGTTGGCGAACGGAATCCACAGCCTGTCGGCGTGCTTCGGTGTCCCCCTCGAACGCTGCCGGCAGCGCGCGCGCCAGCGCTTCCAGAACGGGACGCTCCTCGTCTTCCGTGATGTTTCGTCGTGCGTTGTCGAGTGCCTGCTGGACTCGTGCCCGAGCGTCGCGCGGTAGCGGTGCAGCTCCAGCCTTCGCAAATTCACCAAGTATCTCCTCGGCGGACACGATGGAGTAGACATTTTCCTGGAGAATACGCTCGATCGCAGGTCCCATGCGAGCGAAGAGCCCGATCGCGCCGAAGGCCAGCACGAGGTTCAGCAGGATCGGTGCACCCATCGTGAGCAGGAGTTCGCGCCGAAGCTCCATATCTAGTGGCGCTCCATCATCCGCGACACGGCTCGCTCCTTGGCGACGACGACAATGACGTCTTGAGACTCCAGCGTGGAGCCTGGACGAGGCATGACGATGCCGCCGGTTCCTGCCTTGCGAATAGCGACGACCGTAACACCGAACCGCGCGGGTAGCTCAAGGGTACCCAATGTCTTGCCGACGAACGCTTCAGGCACGGTGACTTCTGTGATGAGCACTCCCTCCCCGAGCGACATTTCACCACGAATCGCCGCGTGCAGGATCTGATTGGCAAAGCGGTCGCCGAACTCCCGTTCGGGGTTCACGACTTGGTTTGCGCCGACGAGCGTGAGAATTCTGGCGTGCAGGTCGTCATTCGAGCGCGCGATCACGCGCCGGGCGCCCATTTGCTTGAGGAGCGCAGTGCAGATGATGGACGCCTCTTTGGCTTCGTCCCCGATGGCGCACAGGCACACGTCTCGACGCTCGGGCGACGTTCTTCCGAGAGCAGCCTCGTCGGTGGCGTCGAAACACGCAGCTTCCGTCACGAAGGCAGAGGCCGTCCTCACGCGATCCTCGCTGACGTCGACCGCGAGAACCTCCACTTGCCTCGCGGCGAGAGCTCGCGCGACGGACATGCCGAACTGACCCAAGCCAATGATGAGCGCCTGACGTCTCATTGCTCTCTCTGGAAATGGTCAACCCACATCGAGCTCTTCCTCCGGACGACCGAGCGTGGGTGGTGCACGTCGCTCTCTCAGGAACATCAAGAGCGTCAATCCACCGACGCGGCCGACGAACATGCAGACGATGATAATCGTCTTACCAATGCCGTCCAGCTCCCCTGTACCGCCGATCGAAAGTCCCACGGTGCCGAGCGCCGAAACAACCTCGAACACCGCCATCCGCGTCGGCATGTTCTGCGTCAGTAGAACAGCGACCAGAGCCATCAAGCCCGTCAGCGCGGCGATGGAAACCACGACAGCCGCCTTGGCGCGCGTGCGCTCGGGAATCCTCTTGCCAAAGGCTTCGAGGGTCCATTGGCCGCGCATCGCTTGAAGTACCGACAATGCCAGCACGGAGACCGTCGTCGTCTTGACACCTCCGGCCGTACTGCCGGGACTGCCTCCGACGAACATCCACAGCAGCATCAAGATCAATGTCGCGGGGCGCACCAACGTTATATCCACCGAGTTGAATCCCGCGGTGCGGAGAGTCACGGACTGGAACCAAGCGTTGTGAACCTTGGCCCCGATGTCCAGGGGCCGCAGGGAATCGTTCCACTCGAACGCGAGGACGAACAGAAAACCGCCAACGAGAAGCACGCTCGCGGCGCTCAAGGCCAAACGCGCCTGAGCAGATACAGGTGCCGGGGAGCGCCGAAGCACAGCGGGCAACGCGAATACCGCCAGAGGGGAAAGTCCTCCAAGTACGATCAGCGCACCGACGGTATGGAGAATCAGTGGCGAGTGTTGATATGGGACGAGGCTGTCGCTCTGAAGCGCGAAACCCGCGTTGCAGAATGCGGAGATCGACGTGAACACACCGCGCCAGAGGGCCATAGCGACGCTATCGCCCTCGGCGACGAACGCCGCCGTCAACAGGATCGTGCCCGCGCCTTCGACCACGATGGTCAGCCGCAGGATGCGCTTGGCAGTGGCGAAGAGGCGGCCGCGGTCCTGGGGGCTTATGAGGCTAGCGACGGCCCCTTCGTGCCGGAGGCTCATTCTGCGTCCAAGCGCCCATAGCGCCGCGGTGGAAAACGTCATGATGCCGAGTCCCCCAACCTGAATTAGCAGGAGGATTACGAACTGGCCGAAGGCGCTGAAGTCGACCGGAGTGTCGAGCACGATGAGACCCGTCACGCACACGGCACTAGTCGACGTAAAGGCAGCGTCCACGAAGCCTATGGACTGTCCAGACGTCGCACTTTGAGGGAGTGCAAGCAGCGCCATCCCGCCCAGGCATAGAGCAGCGAAGGTTCCCACGAAAAGGCGCTCGGGGTGACCGAGGAGTGGCTCCCACCAGGTCGTCCGTTCCATCTCGAGCTGTGGCGCGCCACGAGCGACCAAGGCCACGGTCGCGGCAGAGCCAACGAACACGCTCATCATCCACCACCAGGTTTGCGACAGGACCGGGGTCAGCGCTGCCGCGGCAGCTAGCGAGGCAATCACGGCAACGGCTCGAACTCGATGGATCGCCAGCTTGCTGAAGGCCCATTCGAGCCCGAGGAAGACGGACCAGGCGACAGCCCATCCCACCGTCAGAATACCGACCAGGCAGCGTTCGAAGCCCATGAAAGTCCACAGCATCCAGAGAGCGAGCGCGGTCACGGCAGCGCCCTGCGCTTGTCCTTCGCGTACGGGTCTCCGTTGCACGCGTTCGAGCTCGACGAGCGGAGCCCCGACCTTCCAGAGCGACATGAGAGCGAACGTTCCGACGATGAGCGCCGACAATGTCGCTAGCGGCGAGCCGAGCCAATGCGGCAGTCCCAGAACGCCGCCGCCCAATAGGCCCAGCGTAGCGAGCGTCCGTCCGAGCGGCGGGCGCCGCAGGATGGTCACCGCGGCCAGGAGGAGGAGTACTCCGACTCCGGCGGCACCTCCTTGCAGCAAGCGTGGCGCCGAGAGCAGCGACCCGGTCGTGCCGTGCACGATCGCAAACGGCGCAGCTGCCGCGGCCAACAATATGCCGCTGGTCGTGGCGTGAGGCCGCAGCCGATCACGGCCGCGGGCAGTCTGTCGCTCGAGCGGCTCCTCCGTCATGGCTCCGGGGGGCCATCCTTTCCCATATGCGCGAAGTACACCAGCGCTACCGCGAACTTGCGGGTCGGTGGCAGGTATTCAGCTATCAGCGTTGCCCCCGCGGTGTTCCGTCCCCGCGAAGTAGCCGTCCGTCAAATGAGGACCGCGCGGCCTCGCCCTCGTGCCGCCGGGGCCGAAAGCTTGCACGACTGCCGACAATGCGTTGTCTTGCGGGGGTTCCGGCAGCTGTCGTTCCGCGCCGGGAGCTGCCAGCGACTCGACGTGCAGTGTCTGGGTTGGAAAGGCGAAACTGATCGAAAGGTCGCGAGCCAGACGCATGATCTCGAGAAATACATTGTGTCGTTGGCGGAGCTCTTCGGACCAAGAAGGCACCTTGAAGAAGAAGTACACCATGACGTCGAGCGAGCTCGCACCGAAGCCCGACATGTGGACCTCGTAGTAGTCCTTGCGAGTGAACTCGTTGCTGGCGATGATCGCTCGAATTCCTTCGACGAAGGCCTGCATTTGCGACGGCGTGGTGTCGTACGTAACGTTGAGCGTCACGTACGTGCGGCGGTAGTGCCGCTGCCCGTAATTGTCGATGCTGGCTTCCGTGAACTTGGCATTCGGGACGGTTACCAAGGAGTTGTAAAACGTGCGAATGCGGGTCGAGCGGAAGCCCACTTCTTCCACGATGCCTTCGACCCCAGAGATGCCCACCCAGTCGCCAATCTGGAAAGGTTTGTCGACGAAGATCATGATACTTCCGAAGAAATTGGCGACCGTGTCTTTTGCTGCCAGGGCTATGGCCACGCCTCCGATGCCCAGTCCCGCCAGCAGTGAACCCACGTTGACACTGAGGTTCTGGAGCACGAAAAGCGTGCCCGCTACCACCGTCACGATCTTGAGCGCTTTGCGCACCAAAGGCACCAGCTGATCGTCGAGTTTGGACTGGGTGCGCTCCGCTTTCTCGGCCATCCGCTCCGCGAACACGTCGACCAATCGGTAGATGGCCCAAACCATCGAAAAGGTGACCATGATGCGAACCGCGACCTCTACCGCCGCCGATACCGCCGCCGGTAGAGCTAAATGGGGATGGGCAATCCTGAGCAATAACGCCATCACGACTGTCGCGCCCGGGGAGGCGAAGACATCGACCAAGCGGATTGCCCAGCGTTGGCCCAGGTTCTCGACGAGGTTCCGAATACGCGCCTTGACGATGTATTCGATGATCTTCCGCACCACCAAACCGACGACTAGCACCAGTGAAAGCGCCAGCAGTTGCCAAAACTTGAGACCAAAAACGTCCGCGCGCATCCACGCTGGCAGCCGCGATACGATAGCCTCCAGGGTACCGAGGGTGCTCTCGTAGCTCGCGTCTACTTCGATCAGTGCCTGCGACGTCCAGAGCCAACGACCACTGGGCATTTTGCGCACGATGATTTTCGGGAGAGACGGGTGCGGGGTCACTTCGGCTCGACCGGTTTCCGGATCGACCCAGTCCTTGTCGTCACTGAACCGTTCGAAGTCGACCACGAGCCCGCGTGCCGCGTAGATGGCGTGAATGCGTTGGGCGAGCTTCTCGGCGGCCGTCTGACTGCGTCCAGCCCTCTCGAGACACGACGTCGCGCGCGCCAAGTCACGCTGCGCCGGGTTCTGCCACTCGAAAACCGACTGGACTGCGCTGCGCGGCGTCGAGCAGTCACCCGGTTCGGCTCCCGCTCGGGGCGTGGCCATAACGAGGGCGGTCAACAGGACGGGCACCACAAGAATTTTTGACATTTTCGGCTCCTCCGCACACGACTCTCGTGGATTGTGCGGCACCGAACCTGCGTCATTAGCGGACTCGGATCAAGCGCCGTTGCCCAGTGCATCACCTTCGCCCGCGGCTGTTGCGATGTGTGGGGGCGCCGACGCACCCCGGAACTCGAGAATCCCAGCGGCGCTGCCGGAGCACCCGGCACGACGGAAGCAGCGCCCAGAGCCCTCGATCTCGACTGGGTACAAGTCCGGAATCCCGATCCTGGCGAGGAGACGATGCACCCCGTGTTGATGATCGCGATGACCCGCGGGAATTCGTCTTGGCTTCTGATCTGCTCGATTTCGCGCCGGAGGCTGTCTTGACTTTGCTCGAAGGTGCGTCATGCATCCACGAAGGCCTGCTCATCAGATTCGAACTGCGCGAGCTGAGGACCGGGGTGGAGCAGCAGCACCTGCTCGAAGTTGGTGGGTTGGGGGCGCCGCGGATCTTCCGGCGTCGGCCGGTGGTGCTGCCGGACGGCTGAGATTCAGGGTCGCTGCTCAGATCTCATCGTCATCATTCTCCGACCACGCGCAACAGCGCGGCAGACTCCCCTAGCTTTTGTCCCGTCGCATCCAGCACGAAGAGCTTGTAGCTGCCTGGAGCTGCAGGGACCGCGATCGACGTGGCATCGCCTGCGGCGCGCGTCATTTCGGCCCCTTCTACGAAGTTGATGCTGTCTGCCGGAGCAAACCACACGGCATTCGCGGGGTCGCCACTGCTCCTAATATCGAGCATGGTCGCCCGAGGCGCCTCGCAGCTGGCCGGAAACACGTAGTCCTCTAGCGAGAGCAGCTCCCTCGGTATGATACTTCGGTGCTCTTCCTCGATACCCGAGTGCAGAGCGTAGCCGTATTGAGTCACCGGCCAGACGGCGTCGGCAACCACGATCGGCGTATCGACCTGACTGTTCGGTGGGTCGATGCCCATCTTGTTGACGGTGGCATACGTTCTGAGAATCGTCAGATCGTGCTTTTCGCCGAAGTCCTCGCAGTTGATCGTGTACTTGACGCCCGGATCGATATCGAGAACGTTGTCGTTTTCCTCGATGTAGGCCGTGCCTTCGTCGTTGTGCAAACCATAGGTCGGGCCCGACGTAGCGGGTGGAATGCCCTTGACGTAGTTCTGATGGATCTGGGTTCCCGGCATCTGACCGATGGTATAGACAGCCCCGCTGTCGTGAAGCCTGGCCATGATGTTGTTGAAGCGGTTGTAGCTCACGACGTTGTTCTGGCACGTGGTCGAGTCTTTGAAGTTTCGCCAGCCCCAGCCCAAACTCACGCCGTTGTAGCCGGTCGTGTGAATGTAGTTGTGGGTGATCCTGACCGAGTCGACGAAGAACGCCAGCACCCCGGAATGCCCCCCGAAGCCTGGGACCGTGCTCACGTTGTGCACCAGGTTGTTGTCGATCGTGATGTTGGTACAGATGCCTTCGACCTCGGGCGTGTACTTCGCGTGCGTTCCACCGTCCCCGAGGTAGATGTGCTGGGGGTGACCGATGGTGATGCCGCTGCCGGCCGTGTCAGTCACGTGGTTGCCGATGATGCTCGAGTCGACGACGTCGTTGTGCATGGCGATGCCTTCGCTGCCGCTGTGCTTGACCACGTTGCTGATGAACTCGATGGACTCGGCGCTGTCGACGTTGATCATCGCCGGCGGTGTGTCGTTGATTTCGTACCTGAAGGCGTGCCAATCGCCCGTGCCGTACGCAGTCCAGATCGTCGACCCCTGAACCGTCGCTTTGCCTCGCGAGTTTTCCACCTGGTACAGGTTGTAGTCAGTGTGCGCGAACGTAATGCCGCGGAAGGTGAGATTGCTTACGCGATCCGTTCTCGACGTCCCGGCAACTTCGAGGAGCTTCTCCACGAAAGGAACCTCCACCTCCGCCGTCGCCATGTCTTGGCCGGCGCGCGGCATGTAGTACAGCGTACCGGCCGTCTTGTCGAAGAAGAATTCACCCGGCTCGTCCAAGAAGGCGTAGGCGTTGACGACGATGTGCCTGCCGGTAACGCTGAAGCCCGAGTTCCAGCCCGGCAGTTGCGCGATGGCCCCATACGGCTGCTGCAACAAGAGCACGCGATTGTCATCCGAAGTTTCTACCGCCCGCACGGTCACGATGTTCTCGTTCCAGGTGGTGCCGTTGATGATCTCGAGATCGTCCTGGTTGGTGGCGATTTCGGGAATGTCCGCGGCGGCGTACCTGACTCCGTCGCTGCCGCTGCCGCTCTCCCATGCCCAGCTCGCTTCGCCTTGGGTCACCGAAAACGTGCCATGGCCTCCGTTCGACTGGACGCTCTTGCTGGCCATGAATGCTCTCGCATCGTTCACGTACAGGTTGCGCAGCTTGGTGCTGCGTTCCAAGGGAGCGCTATAGATGTCGCCTTCATGCTGTGCCCAGCCCGCGACCTGGGTCGATCCGTTCAGGACAGGCTTCTCGCCGGGATAGGCCTCATAGTGGATGCGATGGTCGTTCGTTCCGGAATCGTCTGGGCCGAAGACGATGGTGCTCGTGATTCTGTAGTCGCCACCACGCAGGTACACGTGGATGTCGCCGGTCATGTCGGTGCGGACGCCCCGCACCACATCGCGCGCCCGGGTCAGCGTCTGAAACGGAGCATCCACACTGCCCGTAGCTTCGTCGCTGCCACCGGCTGACACGTAGTAACACGCCTGAGCAAGGCTCGGGCAAACATCGGTGACTGAACCCGTGCCTCCGGCGCCAGTCGCGGTGCTTCCAGAAACGCTGCTCGCGCCTTCGACGCCGGCGGCCGTGCTGTTCGAGCTGCCCGCGCTGCCCGCGCCGCCCGCGCCGCCGCTCGTATCACTCGAGCTGGCTGTAGCCGAGGTGGTCGTGACGTTGCCGCCCGAGGTAGTCGTGCCGAGCCCAGCGTCAGAACTCGAACCGAGAGTGCCACTGCTCGACTGTTGGTTCTGGGCACTGGCAGTCGTGCTCGCGGAGTCGCTGTCGGAACCACAACCGGCGACGAGCAGCGCGAGTGCTAGAGAGGAGAAGGGCTGGAGTCGTTGGAGCATTTTCTGAACCTCGAACGGTTTGTCGAAGCGACAGCCAAATTGTCGTGAATTCTGCCGCGCGACACAGAGGTGAGCGGGGGAGGTTCTTCTCCCCCCTTGGTCGAAGCCTCCACGCGGGGCACGACTCGTTCTCGAAGTCTCGTTCTATCAAAGGCAGTTAGACTGCGAACCAAAAGGGTTTCTACGTCGAATCCGAAGCCGATGGCGCGTACCGTCCTGCTCACCGCCGTCGGCGCGCGGATGCTGATGCGCGCGTAGGGTGACCCCGCAGCAAACTCCATCGCGATGGCCCTCGCCCCCGAGCCGCACTAGCGGCGGCGCAAACGCGCCCGCAAGCGTCGCGCGGCCAGGTGAGCTGTGAGGGTCAGCGCGCTGCCGGCCGCATAGGCGACCAAATCGTGGGTCGAAAATGTGGTACCGAGCACCGTGCGCGCCACCCGGTTCTCCGCGAGACCTAGAGCGGTCACCCAATCGGCGAGTTGCGCGAACTCGACGGCGCACGCAAAGGCGAATACAGCGACCCCGAGCACCACCGGCCGGACCTCGAAGAACGTCGCGACGGCGCAGTACACTACGGGGATGACCAGAACGTCGCCCAGGTAGGGACGCACGAAGGCGTCGTCGACGAACAGGGCAATCCAGAGCTCCACGAAGAACAAGGTGACGGCGGCGCCGCAGTGCTTTCCATGGAATCTCACGATGTGTCCGAGATGGGTTCGGCCGGCGCAGATTCGACGCAACTGGCGCGGGCCGCTGCCCGATGAGGCGAGTGAAAGGAGAATCTCATGACTGAACCCGTTGGTTTCAACGCTTCTCTCGATTACACGCCCTACGACGCCGACCACGACCTCTGCCACGCCGCAGCGGCCGCAGGGCCCGGCCCTACCGGGCGGGGGGCTGAAGGGGCGGGTGGCACGCCGAACGCGCCACCGGCACCGGTCGAAGCCCAGGACTGCACGACAGAAGTGCTGAAGGCGGTCGCCACTTGCGGCGTCACGGTGCTCGTGACCAAGGCGCTGACACCCGTGGCCGCACTGGGGGTCCTCGGTTGCGCCGCTACCGCTGCAGAGGCGATCGAGTGTTTGGCCGAACCCGAGCCGAAGCCGCAAGCACCATGACGTCGCGTCTCGGTGTTCGGGTAGGAGCGCTGGCGGTCGCGCTGACCGCCGCTGCTGCATGGGCCTTGTGGCGGCCGCTCTCGTTCGACGGCGCACGAGCCTCGCTGGTTCAGGATCTCCCGTGGTTCGCGCGGCTCCTCGAAAGATGGGAAGCGATACTCGTCTTTACGTTCTGGTGGTTGCTGCTACGCGAGCCGCGATGCGGCCCCGGTATCCTCGCCCTCTGGGGACTCTACAGCGTGCTGACCCTGTCCGAGCTGAGCATGGGTTGGTTCCTGGGCGGGTCGCTGGCGCTGCTGACCGCGGTTGCGTTGGTGGCACGACCGTGGCCCAACCGGACGATCATGGCCCGCTGCGCGGCGCTCGCCGCGTTCGCGACCGGCGTCGATGCCCTCGCCGGTTGAGTGCCGCGGCGTGAGGCGAGCTGGGCCGCGGCCGGCGACGGCAAGGCCAACGGGTCAAGCGTCCGCCCGACGGTACACATCGTCGACCACCACCGGCGCGCCGAGAATCTGTAAGGTGCCGCCGGCTCGGGCCTCCTCATGCACCCAGTGGCCGCGGTCGGGCTTCCGAAACACTTCGATCCTGGCGACGTCCTGTGAGACGAGGACGTACTCTTTCAGCGACGGCACCTTCATGTAGTGTGCAAACTTCTCACCACGGTCGTACTCTTCGGTCGAATCGGAGAGTACCTCGACGATCAGCGTCGGGTTGACGAGCGCCTCCCCGAGAACCCGGCCGTTTCGCTCGACCTTCTGCGACTCAATGGGGCCGCACACGACCGTGATATCCGCGTACGTCGCCAGCTGGCTGGCTCGAACGAACAGCATGGCATCGGACTGGAACACTTCGCACTTCGTCAAGCTCGCTTTGAGAGCCGCGTGGAGGTTACCAGCCAGCCGGCTGTGCTCCAGCGAGCCGCCCGCCATCGCGTAGACGATTCCGTCCAGCCATTCGTGCTTGCTGGGGCTGGTGCTCTCGGCTTCGAGGTACGCTTCGTACGTCGTGTAGCTTTGCGCCGGCTGAATCATGAGGATTCAGTCTCGCACGCTGCGGAACGGCGGGCCAACCCCGCCGTTTCTTCGCGGCACAGGCGCAGACTATTCGGCCGCCTCGGGCTCCGAAATCGGGCAACGAGGCAGCCCCCTGGTGTCCAGCGGGCGGTCCTTCGGCCATGGGCGGAAAGCGTGGTTCACCAGGTGAACGGTTTCGGAGAACACCTCGGACGTGGTGTTCGAGGCACGGTTGATGATGTTCATGACCGTGTTCCGTTCGACGTCATCGGTCATCGGCTCGTGCGTCTGCATCACGTTGTGGACGCGGTGACGGCTGTAACGTAGGGTCAACGAATCACCGAGGTTGTCCTCTTCGACTAGCTGACCATTGCGGTAGTGTCGGAACGCCGGATGCAGGAAGGCCGCGCAGCGCCGGCTGGAGGCTTCGTCCGACTGAGTGATGAAGCTCAGCGGGTTCGTCCCCTGTGGGTACTGTTTGAAGCCATATTCGAAGTTGACGACGATGATGTTGGCGTGGCTGCTGAAGCGAGCCTGCTCGAGCACGTACGCTACCGGTAGCTCGTGGAATACCGTGCAACGTCCGTCCTCGAACACCAAGACGTCGCACAGCACGCCGAACTGTTGATACAGCGCGGCCGTGTTGCTCAGGCGCTCGAGCAGAGCCGAGGCGAGTTGCTCGAGGTCGCTGGCGGATTGCAGCGGGTACTCGGTGTGCGGCAGCTCTTTGCCGTGGTAGCGATGTTCGAGCAAGCGGAACAGCGCGCGAATGTTGTAGCGAAACCCGTGGATGAACGACGATGCCGCCTGCTTGTCGCGAACCCCCATCGATGTTCCGACATAGTAGAGCTCGGGTACGCTGCTCTGCCACGCGCTGTCGAGGACAGGATACTTGTTCTTCTTGCACGACTCGGGCCGTAGCTCATCGCCGAATAGCTCCGGCGTTACGTACTTGAAGCCGGTGCAACGGATCACGTGGTCGTAGTGCAGCTGCAGCTCGAGCATGCCGGGTTCGCGCCAGTGCGGCACTTCTTCTTCGGCGACGACGTCGTAGCCCCCGTCGTCAGTGCGCCGGAGCTTACGCACGCATAGGCCGAGAGCGCCATGCAGCGCCTTCACGTGGAACATCTCGAGCATGGTGTTGTTGATCGAACGCACATGGCCGGCGAAGTGCGTTTCCCATGCCAGTTGAATGGGCCGGTTGCCGATCGCGACGTGAATGATGGCGGCGCGCCCCGCCAGATGGTTGGCGACCTCGAAGGCCGAGTTGCCACGCCCGATGATCAGGACGGTCTTGTTTTCATACAACGCCGGGTCGATGTCGTGGTCCTCGTAGCCCGCAGCGCATTCGATGCCGTCGATGTCCGAGGGCATGAACGGGGCGCACGCTCCCGTGCCCATGATGACTCGATCGCACGACCATTGGTTCCCATCGGCATCACTGATCACGAACAGACCCTGCGCGTCGCGCGTGATCGAGGCCACGCGTGTGTTGTACCGAATCCGAAGCTGGTGCTGCACGGCGAAGTCGGCCAGGTAGCGAACGTAGTCGTCGGCCTTGGGATACAGGTCCTCCGAGTAGTCGCGAAACAGGGGCGAGCCTTCCTCCGAGAGGAGCGAGTTCCAATCGTGTCGCATGTTGAACTCTTGCTCGGGGAAACCGTTGAAGCGCTTGTTCAACGACAAGAGCATGCGGTGCCGCGGTTGCGTTTGGAAAAATGCGCCGGGTACCGGAGCAGCCTCGAGCACCGAGTAGCGGTGCCCGGCGCGCTCCATGAAATAGGCCATTTGGAGTCCAGCGGGACCCGCCCCGACGATGATGTATTGGAGGTGCTCCATGCTTCTTTGCTCCTTTCGAGCAGTAAAAGGGCTGGGTCACTCAGGCACCCAGCCTCTGGTCCGATCACGTCCAGCTCACGTTGTACCGAATGTTCTTTGGTGCAGGGGTCGCGAGGGCCCAACCCGTTTGCGACACGACCACGTTGCTCTTGCCCATCGCGGTCAAGCCGTACGAGAGCCAACCGATACCGATCACACCGATGTGATCGAACCCCTCGACGTCGCATAGCTCGAGTTTGAGCGTGCCGTCTTTGGCTCCCGAAGTATCGACCTCGAAGTGTCCACCGCTTTGGTCACGCTTCCAAAACTCCGGGATCTTCTTCGCGAACAACGTCGGCGTGAGAATCTTCATCAATAGCTTGAGGAATGTGTTCGTCGCCTCGGTGGCGATGAACGTACCGCAGCGCGCGAGGTCGCTGTAGACGCCCTTCTCGTCGCTTCCATGGTTGGAGGCGATCGCGCGCAACACGGCGATTGAATACGCACGCGGATACCATTCGGCGGCCTTCAGATCGCGCAGCCCCTCACGAACGTCGGCGGGGATGCTGTCGAGCAGGCGGTTGCTCACGTCAGGCTCGTATTGCGTCTCCAGAAAGGTGAGCTGTTGTTTGACAGAGTATCCACGGATCATTGGTTCCACGTTGCTGACTCCTGGTCGGTGGCCCCCTCTGGACCACCACGAATTCTACTCAATTGTCCGGGCGTTTGAACCAACCTGATAGCGACGTCGAGAGCACCAGCTGTCGCAGGCCACGTATGGCAAAGTTAGCGGTCCACTGCGGCTGAGAGCCCTCGGCCAGCCTGAGGTTCGGAAACCGCTGCACCGTCTTCAATATCGCGCGCTGTGTTTCGAGTCGCGTCAGCCACGCACCCAAGCAGAAATGCGGGCCGAGACCCAGCCCGAGCTGCTTCGGATTTCTGGCGATGTCGAGCTGACTCGGCCGGCTGAACTGAGCCGGGTCGTGATTGGCGGCGTGCAGCATGCAGTAGATGCGATCACGCTCACGAATCGAAGTGTCGCGGATTGTCACGTCGCACTTTGCGCGCCGTTGTACGCTGAGGGCCGGTCCGTCGAAGCGTAGGGTCTCTTCGACCGCGCTTTCGATCAGCTCTGGTTGGGCCCGAAGCAGCTGCAACTGGTGTGGATGGCGTAGCAGCGCATACAAGCCGTTAGTGATGGAGTACGAAGTCGTTTCGAACGCCCCCACGATCAGGGTAATCACCAAGCCCACCAGCTCTTCTTCGGTGTAGTCGCTGCCCGCGTCCCGAAGCAACTGCGTGACCAGATCGTCGCCGGGCGCTTGGCGGCGGGCATCGATGACCTCGGCCACGAACGTGCGGAAGGCGTTGATCCCCGCCGCGTTCGCGTAAACGACGTCGTCGCTGGCGTTTCCCGCCCCCACGAAGCCGAAGATGTTCTCTGTCCAGCTCTTGAGCTGCTTCGGGCTCTCGCGCGGTAGCCCGAGCAGGTGAGCCGTCACCCGCTCGGAAACGGGCACCCCGAGATCGGTGAGCACGTCGAATGCTCCTTCGCGCTCGGCATGGTCCAAGAGATCGTCGACGGTCTGATCGATGATCGGCAGCAGGCTTCGCAGCGTCTGTGGCTGAAAGGCCTTGGCCACGACGCTGCGCAGGCGCGTGTGCCGCGGGGGATCGCTGAAGATCATCCACTGGCTCACGATGGAATTGACGCTGCGGAGCTGCGGCGCGACGCCGTGGCTGCTGCTCCGTCCGATCTCTCCGTTACGATCGACGGAGAGATCGGGGCTCTTCAGCGCTCGGCTGACGTCTTCGTAGGTCGTCAGGATCCAGGCCGACAACCCCGGATCGAAGTAAATGGGGTCGCGTGCGCGCATCCGCGCGAATGTGGTCGCCTCGGGGTCCGAGAAGAAGAGTGGCGACGCCAGATCGTACGCCACGACAGGTTGTTTTACGGCAGACACCGAAGACCCCTGGGCACCCTACGAGTCCATCGTTGCTTCTTGGCCCTGCCAACCGGGCCGGGCACGGTACGCGCGCGGCAGCGTCTCCGTATCCAGCGTCACCTCGATGCGCGGCGCGATGCACACGTACCGGGAGCCGCAGAACTTCGCCTTGAAGTTCTTCATCCAGCCGTGGTGGTTCAACACCCCGTGCGCGTCGAAGCCCACGATCGAGATACCGCTGCGGTCGTAGGAACCCGAATGCAAGAAGACCCAGTAGAGGCGGTCCGGCAAGGCGTCGAAGCGAGCCCGGAACGTCGCGGCGAAGGCCAGGTAACGGCGCATGTCCATCCCATGCAATCCGTCATCCTCGTAGATGCGACTCGCGGCCTGGGCGCTGTGGTAGATCAGCTCGGGGGTTTTGGCCTTGGACGTGACGAACCACTGGTCTTCGCTGTTCATCACCGTGCGGATCATCTTCTCGTTCTCGAAGTCGATGTTGGCGCGAATGCCCCAGCGCTTGCACATTTCCGCGGGTTTGATGCCGGCGGGGAGGTAAACGAGCATTTCGCCGCGCTGATCGAGCTCCTGGCGTTCTGCCGTGGTGAAGGGACAAGGGGCTACGTCGATGTTTCCGTACAGGGAGGTGATGATTTCTTTGTCGTCCATGGTGTCTCCTCTATGCACCGGGGCAAGCTTGCGGCCGCCAATTCACGATTGGCTAACGGTAATGTCCGGTCGGTTGATAAGTGCTGGTCCTTGTCCCCACTCCCTTTGCTCTTGCTTGCCGTGCCGTTGCAGTTTTCTGAAGCGCACCCTCGAGCCCACTGCGGTTCACGGGTTAGGTTGACGCAAATGTCAACAGGTGCCAAGTGCCGTCGGAGTCGGAGTCACTCTCACTGAGTCGATGCGCCTCCGACGGGGCGTGCAATTTACGGGTCGTCGCGTAAAAGCACTAAGGATGACTGTAAAACATCGGCGATGAGGTCGCGATCAGCTGGCGGACGCACGCCCTCAAAACACAGCGGGTTCTGGCGGATCTCGCCATGTGATGTTTGTCAGCTGTGTCGATGTGGCGTGCGCGCGACAACGAGCGCTTCACCAATGGCTGCCCCCCACCCTGCTCGCACCGCGCCTTGGACCAACAGCGCGTCCAAGGCGCGTTCCAGGATCAGCGCCAGGTCCCCGCTTGAGCTCCGGTGCGCGAGCAAGTCTTGGAGCTGCTAAAGCTTGTCGCGGGTGCTCTGGTTGACGGTGACCTGAAACTCGTAGCGACCCGGAGCGAGCGGCGTGGGTCCGAGTCGCGTCGAGGTGATCTTGCCGTACCAGCTCGCTGAATCCAGTCAGTGGCGCCTGGTCGCTCAGTCGTTCCAGTCGTGGGTTCGAAGGCTCGGGTAGATGGGTCGCGGTCATACCACCTGGATCAAGAACCTTTCGAGCGCTCGTCGGGCCGAGATGGCTCTGAGCGCCACGCAATCGTTGATTGCAGGCTCTGGCAGGCCGCGTGGCGCAGTCTCGAGAAGAAGGTTGACGCTTGCGGGCCATGAAGCCTGTGCCGTAGTCGCGATCGGCTTCCAAAGCATGATGCGCCGGGCACCTGAGGCCAAGGTTATCAGCTGTGTC
>JAICQQ010000405.1 GCA_025937785.1 Polyangiaceae bacterium | reverse complement strand
TCGCTTGTCCGGCTTGGAGTGTTTCCCGGCGCCCTCGGCGATGTTCAACACGATTGACGAGGACGCCCGGTTGAACTCATCCGACAGGTGGCCTCGTCCTCGCGGTAGTCCTTCTATGATCGCGTTTGCGATAACGAGAAAATCCAGCGCGACTTGATACACTTCCAATCCCTCATGATCGAGCGTCATGCTCCAGCCCATCGGCCCCACCTCGGCATCCGTTGCGCTTCTTCGGGCACGGGCACGTTTACGGGGCCATCATCCGAATTCAGGGACAAGCCTAGTTGCGGCGAAGTATTCATTCACGGGAAGACGGGAAGGCCCCTGATCCTCGCGATCGGGTCGGGTGAAAACGCCAACTGCGCTGTTCATTTTCTTTCGATGCTCGAGGTTGGCGGTGGTCGGTTCGCGACGACGTTGCTGCGTGCCTGCGGAGCAAGAAATAGAGATGACAGGAGGTTGTTCCCGTCCTGCCCGTCTTCCTGTGAAAAAAGCAGCGAGCGCGACCGCTGCACACTCTGGAACGGAAGGACAAACTTTCGTCAGTCGCTCCCCCGCCATGAACAAAAAAATTGTTGGCGTACGCTTGGCGGTCTTGCGTCCTGGCGGTTGAAAGGCGTGGCAGGTTCCACAGGTGGTCTCGGTGCACCTGTAGAAAATTGGTCCCGAGCGCGGAGCTTTGAGAAGCTCACCCCCGAAAGGGAACGACCATGGGATTGAAGTACCAGGGCAAAGAGCGGCGACGCCACCGCATGTACATCACGCGGAACACCGAGTACCATTTTCGGGACAACCTATGCGTCGCGGTGAAGGACCGCAGGACGAACACGTGGCTCGATGCGCACCTCGCTCTGCGTCGCAAGCTCACCGGCGGCGTGCGTGTGTTGCCCAACGGGACTGCGATTCCAATCGCAGAGCTGCCCGAGGTCGGTGAAGCGCTCTACTTCAGCGATGAAGAGGGACGCGAGCTCATCACCAGCCGGCTCTGCACGGTGGAACGCCCGGCGAAGCGGGTCGTGGACACCTATCCCAAAGCCGTTTAACCCATAGCGGAACGGACTTGTTCAACCAGTGTCCTGTCCGCGAAGTGGCTTGCGCGTTCCAGGTTTCGGAGGGGAGTCGAAGTGCGTAGCGGGATTCGCGTGCGCAGTGCGTCATCATGATTTTGTGTGCGCGCGCCCAAAATAGGTTAGGACAGCGGCCGTTAGCACGGCAGAATCACCGTGCATCGAGAACGCAAGCCAATGACTCAGCCATTCGATATGAGCGAAAAGAGAGATCCCCGTGCAGTTCGGATCCTCGCCAAGAACATCTACCGTGAGTTCCGAGCCAATGGGTTTTCGGAACAGGACGTCATGTCGCTGGCGGGCGAGTTGCTCGCGCTCGTGACGCGCGAAGTGCAAGAGCAGCGCGCTGAAGAAGCTCGGGTCTGACCTCGAGGGCGCCGCGCCTGTTGGGGTTCGACTCCAGGGTCCGAGCGCAACGCTCCCAGAGCACCTCGCCCGTGGCTCGTTACCGAAGGCTGCATCAGCCGCGCGCGGAGACAAGGGCGTTGTCGTGGGGATGATTGCAGTGTGGCGGTAGCTTCAGCGGTCGTGGTTCGATAACTCATGGCCCGCCCCCGGTTTTTCCGGGTCACGCGGGGGCACACGAGTTGACACGACACCCCCGGCTCGGAAACTGTAGGCCATCCGACTGTGAACTCCCCCCCAGACGTCGATCGCCATCCCTTCACCGTCGTCGTTAGCGAAAAGGGTGGAGCCGAACGCAGACAGACGTTCGACACCACGGAGCTGAACGTCGGGCGTGTTCAGGGCAACGAGCTCATGTTGCCGAAAGGCAACGTTTCGAAGCGGCATGCTCGCCTGCTGTTTCGAGATGGCCGTTTCATCGTCACCGATCTGAACAGCACCAACGGCACTTACGTGAACCGGCGCCGCATCGCGCAGGCTACCATCGTGCGCGAGGGTGATCGCATCTACATCGGGGACTTCGTGCTGCGCATCGAACTTGGCGCGCTCGACACCTTCGATGACAAGACCGGCAATACCGGGCGCCCTAGCTTTCCGAGCGTGCCCGATCGTGGCTCGTCGTCCGATCCGGGCTTGAGGCTGCCCGCGCAGGAGGCCCCCGCCACGCCGTCATCGCCGGACGAGCTGACGCAGCTACCCGCTGCCTCGGGATTGCACGCCGATTCGGACGGCCCGACCCCGAACCTCGCGGCGAGAGAGCGCATGATCCTGGCGGAAGCCGAGGCCGCGGCCTCCTCGGTGAGCGCGTCTTCGGAGCAGGGGTATTCTCCCTCCGCCGCGCGGCAGCGTGCCGCGGTGCAAGCGGTGGTCAGCCACGTGCTCGACGTGATGGACGAAGCGAGCCTCTTCGAACAGGTCCCCGAGGGGCTCGCGCAGCGGGTCAGGGCCCTGGCTCTCGACAAGGCCAAGAGCCTCGCAGAGGGGCGCGAGCTCAGCGAGGGGTTGACCGCCGAGGGGGCGGCCGAAGATGCCGCGGCGGAGCTGCTCGAGCTCGGGCCCTTGGGGGCGCTTTTGACGGACGCGAGCGTGAACCACATCGCGATCCCACGCTACGATCAGCTGACGGTGACGCGTGCCGGGCGCTTGGTGCCACAGGTCCCGACGTTCTCGTGCGAATGGTCGCTGAACGCGGCCTTGCGCCGTTTGGCAGCGCGCGCCAGCTACCGCCTCCCCGAGTCCGAGAGCTTGATCGAATTCAGTTTGCCTGACGGCACACGAGTGGCCGCTGCGCGCGGAGCGGTAGCTCCGACGGGGACGCTGCTCTTGGTGCGCAAGCCGCGCCGGGTCAGTTCGACGCTGGAGAAGCTGGTGCGCCGCGGGGCGATTTCGCGGGCGATGGCCACGTTCCTGGGCCAATGCGTGCTGGCCCGCCTCAACCTGCTCGTCGTGGGCCCGCGCGAAGAGGGCGCCCTCACGCTGCTCAGCGCGCTGTCGGCGGCGTGCGGTGGCGAACACCTCGTGGCATTGAGCGGCATCGACGACGTGGTGGCACACTCCGAATCGGCGACGCGGCTGAACATCTCCGAAGCTGGCGTCAACGCTACCCAACTCTTGCAAGTCGCCGCACGCATCCCCGAGGCTCGCGTCGTCGCGACCTTGGCGGACGGCAGAGACGCCGCCGCCGCGATCGAGGCCATCGGCGACGGCATCGACGGTGTGCTGGCCGCGTTCCGCGCTCCGGACCTGCGGCGCGCCATGGCGCGGCTGCCGGCCGACATCAGCGTCGCGCGCGCGGGGCTCAGCCTGGAGGCCGCTCGCGAGTGGCTGAAGAGCTCGTTCGACGTGGTGCTCGAGGTCATGCGCCTGCGCGACGGCCGGCTGCGCGTGCTTCGCATCGCCGAGTTTGGCGACGTCGGTCCGCAAGGGCTGGAGCTGGTCGACATTTTCCGGTTCGTCGTCGAACGCGTGGCCACGGGGGGAGCGATCGAAGGTAGCTTCGTCGCCGGCGATCGCCCCAAGGTGGTCGACCAGATGGCGTCGGTGGGCATCGAAACGGATGCCTCGCTGTTCGCCCGCTCGCAGATTCAGTCGCGTTGATCAGGAACCGAGCGCGTCGCCGAGCAGGCTCGCCGGGCGCGCGTCGCCTCAGGCGTCCGCTTGGGTTTCGCGAGCCTTCTTGATCTTTTGCCCGAGCCGGCGACGCTTGAGAGGACCGAGCTTGTCGATCATCAGGACCCCGTTCAGGTGGTCGTTCTCGTGTTGGATGGCGACCGCGAGCAGGCCCTCGGCCTCGAGCTCGAAGGGTTTGCCATTCACGTCGAGCGCCCGCACCCGCACGCGTTCCGCCCGCTTGATCTCTTCGGAACCCCCGGGGAACGAAAGGCAGCCTTCTTGGTAGGTCTGCGTCCCGGTGGTGTCGACGATCTCTGGATTGATGAAGACCATCAAGTTGCTCGGTTCCTCTTCGTCGGCGATGTCGATGACGAAGACCCGCTTCAGCACGCCGATCTGATTGGCGGCGAGACCGACACCGGGGGCGGCGTACATGGTTTCCGCCATGTCCTCGACCAGCGCGCGGATGCTGTCATCCACTTCGGCGACGGGTTCGGCCACTTCGCGCAGCCGCGGATCGGGGTAGACCAGGATTTCTCGAACTGCCATGCGGCTCAGAAAATAACACCGGGCCAGGGCCCGCGCAACCGGGCCTCAGGCGGCTAGAGCCTGTCGCTGAATTGGTCCGGCCCGTGAACGTGAACGTGTGCGTGCCCGTGCCCGAGAAGTCGAGGAAAGACCTATCCATGGCGGTGGAAGTGTGTTCCATGGGTAGGCCAGGAT
>JAICQQ010000347.1 GCA_025937785.1 Polyangiaceae bacterium | reverse complement strand
CAGCTGCTGTCTAACCATGCTGGCCTACCCATGGAACACACTTCCACCGCCATGGATAGCTCTTTCCTCGACTTCTCGGGCACGGGCACGCACACGTTCACGTTCACGGGCCAGACCAATTCAGGGACAGGCCCTAGAACAGAGGCTCCAAGCTGGGGACGCCTCAAAACGAGGCGTCCGGCGTCTCAGCCCGCCTTCGGCGTTCTCGACGTTTGATCTGGTGCTGTTGCTCAGTCCGGGGTCTCCGCGAAGAACATGTCGCGACACGGTCCGCTTGCCTCGAACGGTTCTTGACCTCCGCGCGCGGTTCGAGTGATCCGCCACGATCGCCACACCACAGACTTGGAACTTCAAGTGAACCTCCCGCTATTCCACTGATGACCCCGGGCTCGGCATGAAATGCACCCAGTCCACTGGAACCGGTCACCAGCTGCACGAGGGTAAGACCGGGCTGCAAGTATTGCTACGCCGAGCGCATGGCCAAACGGCTCCGAACTGCGTGAGCGGTCTCGAACTTACGATCCAGCCCCACATGCTCGCTCTCGACGCACCCCGTTTCCGCGCGCGGAACCTATCCGAGCCCAAGGGTTGAGGCCCAGCGCGGCGTCACGTTCTACTACCGCCATCTGCTCCCTCCACGTAGTACCCCTTTTGCGCCGGGTAGTAGTCGTCGAACGTGGGGAACGGCTTGGCTTCGCGGGCGGCGACCAGCATGTCGAGGTAGTACTCCCAGCCGGGGCCCACTTCGCCGGCGAGGTTGCGATCGGTCAGGTGGTGCACGAAGCGTAGCTCGGTGGTGTCGCCCGTCTGCGTCAACGAAAGCTCGACCCGCCAGTCGCCAAACTCGTCCTTCATGGCCAACGCGAGGTGATGCGGGGGATCGCAGGTTTCGATCATGGCCTCGGACCATGGCTGCCCCTTCTCGTGCACCAGCTGGAGGCGCACTGTCTTGCCTGCGCCGCCCTCACCTTCCCAGCGCGCGAACCATCGCGCGGTGCTCTCGGGATCGGTCACGCTCGTCCAGACGTCGTCGATCGATGCGCGGAAGGTGCGGGTCAGGATCAGATCGTTGCCATGCAGGTGGCCGGTGGGTTGGGGGCTCATGCGGTCTCCTTCTGCGTCTTCGTTGCGTTGTGGTCGTGGCGAACGCGCGCCTGGCGACGCCGCCCGCGTTTGACGCGATGGACTTCGGTTTCGAGCGCCGCTAAGCGACGCTCCCACCGGCAGGCCGCGCGTAGCTTGGTGAGGTACGCCTCGAGCGCGGCGATCGCCGCTAACCGGAGGGTGTAGCTGCGCTCGCGCCCGATCGACTCGTCGCTCACCAAGCCCGCTTCGCGCAGCACGCGCAGATGACGGCTGATCGCCGGTCGGCTCACCGAAAAAGCCGCCGCGATCTCGCCTGCGTTCCTGGGCTTCTTGGCCAGCAGCAGCAGGATTTCGCGGCGGATCGGATCCGCCAAAGCCTGAACGACGGCGTCCACGTCCGAATATGTAACAAGTTGGTTACACATTGTCAAGACCAGCGGGCGTGCCGCGTCGCGAGCCGCTCCCACCCCACAACACGCGCCGAGAAGCCAGGCGTGGCGCCAACTTCGCTGAAATCGGGGATCGCGTCACAATGGATGCGCGACCTCGCCGAAGGTATGACCGGCGGCGTTTTTGGCGGGGCCGCTGGCTCGGAAAAACGCCCGGGAGCGCCACGATGGCTGGCGAGCCGGGGCAAACGGTGGCTATGCTATGACGAGTGAGCACCGCACCCTCTCGCTGGACCATTGATCCGGAGGACCCGCGCGCCCCCCCGACAGAAATCTGGACGAGCATGAGCGCCGAGGAGCGAGCGCTCGTGATCGCGATGTTGCCCAGCGAGTTTCCTGTATCCGAGGCGAGTCCACCGGAAGGTGACGATCATCTCGATGCTTTCTCGGGTGCCCGAGAGGCGCTCCGTCGCTGGTACGCTGGCCGAGGCCGGCGCATCTACGTCGCCGGCAATCTCCCGGTGTACTACCCCGGCGAACGAATGTTTTCGCCGGACCTCATCGCCGTTGACAACACCGAGCAGCGGCAGCGAGACAGCTGGATCGTCGACGCTGAGGGCAAAGGCATCGATGTTGCCATCGAGATCGTCGTCCGCGGTGACCGCAAGAAAGATCTCGAGCGCAACGTGGAACGTTACGCCGCGTTGGGCATCCCCGAGTACTACTTGTTCGACAGAAGGCGCATGACACTGGCGGCTTGGGAGCTCGATGGCAAGCGCTACCGACGACGCGTCCCGCAGAGTGCCCGCTACGAGTCGCCCGTCCTCGGCCTCGAGCTGTGGCTCGACAGCGACCGCCTGCGCTTCTCGGTCGGCGATGCTCCGGTACCGTATGCGGACGAGCTCCTCGAGCGCGTCAGTCGCCTGTCCGCGGAGGCGCAGAACCGCGTGCAGCAGCTCGAGACGGAGCTCGTCGAAGAGCAGCGCCGACGCGAAGAGGAGCAACGCCGGCGCGAAGCCGCAGAGGCTGCTCTCGCAGAGCTTCGATCGGAGCTCGAGCGTCTGCGTGCTCGAAAAGACTGAGCTCGGGCACAACGCTCGCAACCTGCCCCCCCCACTACTTCGAGGCACCCGGGATCCGACCCGGAACGTGCCGCGTACCGCTCGGACATCGAGGCGCATTTCAAAAGCGAGCGCCGCGACCGCGCGCACCAAGCATGCTTCGCACAAGCGGCCCGCAGCGATAATCAGCCATATCTCGCGGGATTCAGCCGCGCCGAGTTCGTGTTCGACAAAGTGGCCCTAAGCCTTAGGGCCTCCCCGCTTTGCATTCCGCTGTCTTCGGTTGGAGCTTTCCGGCGCAGAGGACGAAGTCCTTGCAGGTGGTGTACGTAGACTGGAAGGCAGCGAGGGACTCTTCACGGCAGCGCTGCATCACCCTCCCCCGGCCGTTGCCCTCGGTGCACTTCGATTGTTCCGCGGGCGTGCAGGCTGCGCAGAACTCGGGGATGACGACGTCGCCGCAGTGCTTCTCTTCCACGGCGGTCTGCCAGACGGCGCGGCAGTGTCCGTCGAGCTCGTCGGCGCTGGGCTCGGGCGGCGGCGTGAACAGGCCGAGATTTCTGGCGAACTTGGGGTCGTCAGGAAACCGCGTCTGATCGGTCAGCCCGCACGGCCCTGGAGAGGCTACGGGCTGCTGCTTCGGCGGCGGCGGCGGGCCAGTGCGACAACAAGCGACCAGGACCAGTGCCGGGGCCGCCGCTCGTAGGAGAGCGGTGCGCGCCATGCGTTGCGTGGACTTCACAGGACCCCCGCCAGCAGCTCGAGGCCGCTGATGGACTGGTCCTGCCAGCGCTCGTGGCCACCGGCCTTTTGCACCAGCGGAGCGAGTGTCTTGTCGAAGTTGGGGTGCTGTTCCAGCAGCCACCAGGGGTGGATCAGGACTCGGCTCGCCATCTGATCGTAATCGCCTAGACTTGGTTCTTCGGGGGAAAAGTGGCGCTCGATGATCTGAGCCGAGACTTCGGTCGCGAGCAGACACCCGAGCTTGAACCGGATGCGTCCGCCCGCCTCGTCCTCCACGTGATCTTTGGCGAGCAGCGCGTGGTGTGGGAGAAGCTTGGTCGCGGGCGACTGTCCGCGAAGCTCCTCGAGCATCTGGATCTGGAGTTCTCGAGCCAGAAAGTTGAGCCTACCTGCTTCGGCCCAATCTTTGGCCTTCTTGCTGTCGTAGTGACGCACGAGGTGTGCAGTGTCATGCATCAAGTCGCGAGCCGTCGAATTTGTCGATCGATCGGCTGCGCTATCTAGACCGCGGGCCAGCAAGTTGCGAGCACCCTGGCCGATGGCGTCGAACACGTTGCCGATCCCCTCGAGCACGGCCCAGGCGCCCTTGATGAGCTTGGCGCCTTGGATGTCGAAGAGGGCCATCGCGATGTCGAGCATGGGCTCGGTTTGGGGTTTGCCGTCGGTTCTGAGCAGGTGCGCGGCGTAAATGTGGAGCAGCGAAAAGATGGTGTCGCTCTTGTCGAACAAGGCCGAGACGAACGGTGTCTCTTGGGGCGAGTCGCCGTACCAGAGCACGGCGTTGCGCAGCAGGTTCTCCGCCCGCGGACCGTGGGCGGGCAGCGGGCACCGCAGCAGAGACCCGGCAGCGTTGTCGGAGCCGTCGTCGAAGTTGAAGGCGTTGATGAAGTCGGGCTCGAGGCGGCCCCGCCAGGCGAGAGACCACAGCAGAAGCTCGACGTAGTTCGAGTGGGCGAAGACATCCGCGACGGTGTGCAACGCGCGACCCAGCGAGGTGAGAGAGCGAGGCTCGAGCCGGTCGTCGTCGAGCAACGACCCGGTCAGACGCACGCGAACATGTGAGGTGACGGTAAAGTGTGCGGTACGTGCGCGACCCAAGCGCGCATTCGAAGCCCAGGCGCCGTCGTACTCGGTGGCTGGGTGATTCTCTTCGACATCCAAGTGATCGAACCGATTGTAGTGACCAAAGCCGTCGATGTTGTGCTTCTTGCTGGCGATGATGCCGGGAGCTGCCTGTAGCAAGGGCTCGTTGTGCGCGTAGCGATGAGCGGTATTCTGCAGCAAATCCTGCACCGCCACCTTCCACAAGCCCTGGAACAAGGTATCTTGCTGCGGTCCGATGTTCGGGTTCTGCGCGAAATCGATGAGCGGCGTCACCTGGTTCATGTCGTTCATCCAGCTGCCCCGCACCATCCACGGGAAGAGCGAGCGGGGGTCATGCGCTGGGTCGGCGAGCTTCCCGGCAGCCGTCAGCCGGCGACTCGCCTTCACACAAGCGCACCACAGGATTTCGTCGTGTATTGCCAGGTCCATTCGTTCCGTCTCCTACAAACGTGCTACTTCGAAATGCATGCCGTCGCGCTTGGTGAAGTGACCGCCCCAGTACAGGCCGAACTCGTTGGCGATCGGAACCAGCGCGCGGACGGAACCTTTGGCACCGAGAACGGCCGGCACAGCTCCGAACCCGTTCCACGCCACGTTGATATCGAACGCGCTCCCGTGCGCATGAGGTGAAAGCGTGGTCCGAGAGCCGCGCACGAAGCGGGGAACGAACGATCCACCGTAGGTGAGGATGTGGGTCATGAGCCCCGCGCTGTCCCACGCCTCGAAGAGCTCGACGATGCGCGGCGCTACCTTCTTGTGCAACTGCACCTTGCCGCTCGCCGGAGCGCCCTTGACCCCTGCGAGTTGCGGCACTTCTACGACCACGATGTTTTCGGCAGCCCAGTTCGACCCGATGCGGATCGCTTCGGGGTTGCCCGGCACGGGCGCGCTGACGAAAGGGTAGCGCCCGAATGCCGCCTCGCGCCCTGCTTGGTCGAGCCGCGCGAAGTTCGGTCTCGGCGGGATCTCGGCGGCAGTGGGCGCGTCGAGGTGCTCGGTCACGACGTCGAACCCGACGCGCATCGCTTCGCCGATGGTGCGGTTCCCCGCGACGCCGTCTTCGACCAAGCCGTGCCGGCGTTGGAAGTCCTGCGTCGCCTCCTTGGTGAGCTCGCCGAACGTGCCATCCACCTCCCCCAGATAGAGGCCGACTCCCCTGAGGAAGTATTGCCAGCGCTCGACGTCCTCGCCCATGGATCCGATGCGTAGTGTGTTCATGGCCTTCCCTGTGTGCGGTCGGCGGTCGGCAGGGTGCATGGTCGAGAGTTGCCGCCTTCAGTGTGGTCCCCATGCGCACCCCGAGTCTTCGCGCACCAGTGCGCGTGCACTGCCGATCGGACCCTTACCAATAGTCCAACACCAGACGCACTGTAAAGCCACTAACGCTCGCCCCAGCAGTGCTTCGCCTGTCAACCTAGGTGGACATGCCTGCCTTCGGCAAGCAGAGCCAGCCGACCCAGCAGTCCTGCCCAAGCACACAGAGATTCCGCGCGAAGAGTGGCGCGGTTGACCAAGCAGGCGTCAAGTGCGCTTGACGCCTCGCATGGCGGGATCCGCCGAGTTTTGCAGGAGGTAAGCGACGTTCTGACCAAACCTCTTCGCGCCCGGAGCCCACGCTTCTGGCCGGCGTGGAATGGATGCTCCTGCAAGCTGACGGGCTGGTGCACGCGAGCGCAGGCATGGCTCGAGAAGCTCCCGATGGCGACCGGCACGTTGGTCTCGACGTTGCTCGCCGCAAGCCGGCTGGATCTTCTACGGACGCATGCTGAACGGTGACATGCTCGGCTCAGCCGTTTCCAGCGCACGAGCGTCCGCCAGACGTGTTAACGGCTGCAAATGAGGAATTCGACCGTCGGCGCGCCAAGTACGACGAGGAGGCCCGACAGACCATCGCTTCGGACGATCGACAGCAGGAAACGGATGCGCAGGGAAAGTGCATTATCGAGCAAATAGCGGATGGCACTAACCAGGCCGTGCGCACCATCGTAGCCGTGAGCAGCACCGAAGCATGCAGGCAGGCTTCCCACGCATCCGAGCGATTGGGGCAGGAGGCTTCGTGACCGCAGCAAAGTTGCTGTTCGCGCTGACGGTCCTCCGACAAATGTCCCGACGTCGGGACAACCCCTCATCCCCCGACTCCGGGTTCATTCCGTCGTCCAGCGAAAGGCCGAATCAGCTCACGCAGGGCCTTGGGGCACGGACTCGTCGTAGGGCGAGCAGCATCGAGACAGCAAGTACCCAGACTCCACCGGAGGTGTTGGAAGGCTTGCCCGCGGCGGAGCACGTACACCCTTCGTCCTGGGTGAGGTGGTCCCCAGAAGCGGACACCAGGATGGGCTCGGAGCGGTTACCAGCACGGTCCACGGCTCGAACCTCGAGCGTTCCTCGAAAGGCCGT
>JAICQQ010000270.1 GCA_025937785.1 Polyangiaceae bacterium | reverse complement strand
CTTGGAGCTCATCGAGTCCCAGTACCGCTACTCGACCGAGAAGGGCTCGCCGTTCTACGCGCTGTACCAACCAGGCGTTCCGGACGAGCGCTTCGTGTTCTGCTACGATGACAGCCACCAACGGATTGGACAGCAGATGCAGCACCGGAGATTCGTGGCGGACAGTGGAGCCCAGGCATACGTGGCGGCGAGCGTGCACCAGCACAACGCGAGCACGACGAGACGGGCGGACGCGCGGAGGATTGAGCGATGAAGGCGTTTTGGTGGCACAACAAGAACAACTTCGGCGACATGCTCTCGCCGGTCATCCTCGAATGGCTCACCGGTGTAAAGCCCACGCTTGCCGACCGTCGCGATTCCGGCAAGGTCCTCGCGGTCGGCAGCGTCACGCATCTGGTCAAGCCAGGCGATACGGTCTGGGGCTCGGGTTGGATGCGGCCGGAGATCGAAAGCGTCGATGGGGCTGGGGCGAGGTGGCTGGCCGTTCGCGGTCCGCTCACGAGAGAGCGGGTCAGGAATGCCGAGGTGCCGGAGGTGTACGGGGACCCGGGGTTGCTGCTGCCGATGATACAGGAGCGAACGAAACCCGCAGCTCGGTACACCGGTTTAGCGCCGCACATGGTGGACAAGCAACTCGGGCGCGCCGGCCACTCGCCATTCCACGAAGACGCGCTTTCAGTGTTCATCGACGTCACCTGGCCATGGCCGACCGTGACGAGAAGCGTCAGCGGCTGCGCTCGCATCTACTCCTCGTCCCTCCACGCCATCGTCTGCGCCGAAGCCTACGGCATCCCCGCGGCCTGGGTGCCCTGCAAAGGCGTCATCGGAGGCGACCTGAAGTTCCGCGACTACCTGCTCGGCACCGGGCGTGACCCAGCGTGTCTCAAACCGTACGAGTTCTTGCCGCCCATCCCGGACCTGGAGGGGATTCAGCGGCGGTTGATCGAGGCGGCGGGGCCACTGAAGGAGATGGTGAAGTGACCACTGAAGACGCCGCCAAAATCCTGCAACTCGTCGAGGAGCACACGCATCGATCGGCGATGACTGCATTCTGGGAGTGGAAGGGACGCCCGCAGTGGATGGTCGATGCTGGGTGGGTGAGGCGGCTCTTCGACGAGGGTGAAGCGCCGCCCGGGATTCACGAGTTCAGCGGCAACGGGTGGTGCGCGTACGGATTGATCGCGGCCGCGAAAGCCGTAGCGAGCGGCGACGAGGAAGCCCTGCGCCAGTTCGAAGCAAACGAGATGCTCAACGCAGAGTTGCTGGAGCTACGTGCCCATGCCTGACTACCCCTGGGGCGACGCCATCTGGCACCGACGGCTTGCGATGGCCGCGTCGCTCATCCCACCGGGGTCGCGCGTCGCCGACATCGGAGCTGGCAAGCGCGACCTGGAGCGGTACCTGCATGCTGGGTGCGCCTACTGGTCCTACGACAAGGAGCCCTGCGACGCGGGGATGGAGCGGTTCGACATCGAGACGGACCACTTTTGTCTCCTCCCGGTGCACCAGGAGAGCCAGCCTCACGTCGTCGCCCTACTCGGCGTCCTCGAATACCTGCACAACCCCGTCCTCGCCCTCGAACGCATGCGCGACGTTGCCCCATGGCTCGTCTGCTCGATGCGCCGCAACGCGCCGAGTAAGCACCCGGAAGCACCGCCGCGGCCGAACACGCTCAAGATTGCCGACATGCCCACGGCGCTGGAAAACGCAGGCTGGCTCGTGCTCGACGAGCGGACGCTTTGGGAGGACAGCGCAGGGCCGGTCGAGCGGGTGTATTGGTGCAGGAGACGGGAGACGGGGTGACGTGGGTGTCCCGTTCCGCGCGTGTGACGAGTACCTGAGCGCCCGCCGAGCCGCTGGACACGCGGCCTCCGCGCAACACATCGCGCAGCTCGAGGCGCGGATGTTCGACCGGCAGCTCGCGGTCTATCGCGACCCGTCGAAGCAGAAGGCAGTCATCACGACACGCCGTGCGGGCAAGACCGATGCAGCATCGACCAGGCGGGCCATCTGCATGTGCAAGCGCCCAGGCGAGAACTCCTGGAGCGGGTACGTCACGCTCACCAAGGCCCAGAGTCGACGCAACCTCGAAGGGCCGATGCGGGCGCTCATCGCGCAGTACAAGCTCCCGATCACTCAGCACGAGAACGACGGGCAGATTACGTTCACGCACGCGAACGGGCACAGGTTGTGGGTCGGCGGCGTGGACGACCTGCGCAAAGCCGAGCGCTGGCGCGGCAACAAATGGTGGGAGTTCGAGATCGACGAGACCGGCGCGTGGCCGGACGAGGTGTTGAGCTACTTCATCGGCGACGTGATCGAGCCGGGGTTGAGCGACACGGACGGGACGCTCATCCTGAACGGCACGCCTGGCGTGTTGGCCGCGGGCTTTTTCTTCGAGGTGACGACGCCAGGCGCGCGGCTTACCGATGGTCGAGAGAAGCGGCCGCAGTGGTCGACGCACCAGTGGAGCGTCACGAGCAACCCGCATCACCGCTACGGGCAACCCGGTGGCAAAGAAGCGCTCGAGGCGTACCGGCTGCGCAAGGGATGGGAACTCGACAATCCGACGTATCTGCGTGAGTGGCGTGGACAGTGGGCGAGCGACCCGGACCTGCTCATCTACCGCTACGAGGGGGCGAAAAACGCATTCTTCGAGCTGCCGAAAGGCGATCTGCAGTGGTCGCTCGGTGTCGACGTGGGGCATCTCGACGACACGGCGTTCGCTCTGACGTGCGTGGCGAAGGGACGGCCGCAGGTGTACGTGGTCCGCGCGTGGGGAGCGCCTGGTATGACGCAGCCGCAGCGGGCGCAGGAGATCATGCGGATCCAGCACGCGCTGGAGCAGCGGTTCAAGCAGCGAGCGACCGTAGCGTTCGATACGGGGGGCCTTGGTGCGGCCCTCGCTCACGACCTGGCGCAGACCTACGGGGTCGGGTCACAGCGAGCGACGAAGCAGGACAAGGGGGCGGCCATCCGCGTCGTGCGGGACGCCCTGCTTTCGGCGCGCCTGCTCGTCTGCCCGTTTGCCGCGAACCCCGACGACCCGATTGGCCTCGGCGCGGCCCAGCTCATCTCGGAGTGGAGCGTGCTGCCATGGGACGACGACCGGAAGGACCACCGCAAGGGCTACTCGGACCACTGCCCTGACGCGTTGCTCTACGCGGTGAGGGCCCAGCCAATCTGGGAGCGCTGGGACGAGGAGCCCCCAACACCCGGCACCCCCGCCGCCATCGACAAGGAGATGCGCGAGTACAAGTCGAAGCTGGCCGAGCGGATCCGCATCATGCACGAGGGCTCACGGACCGAGGTACGGCGGCTGCTCCAGGGTGGGAAGCGCGGGAGGAGGCGGTGACCGTCGTCATCCCCTACTACCTGCCGCCCCACGGGGACCACGAGCTGCGCTTCGCCCTCAGGTCGATCGAGCGGGTCGCCCCGGACGCCCGGGTCATCCTCATCGGGCAGCCCCCCGCGTGGCTCCGTGGCGTCGAGGTCCATCCGCACGAGGACCGCGCCGAGCTCGGCAGACTCGGCAACGTGCACCGCAAGCTCGAGCTGGCGACGCGACTCGTCCCGGAATTCCTCCTCTGGAACGACGACATGCTGGTGCTCGACCCGAGCGAGCGGCTCGACGAGTACCGGACCGCGGGAAAGCTGAGCAATCTCGCCGAGAGACTGGTCGGTGAGTACCGCCGCGCGGCCCAGGCCACCATCGAGCGCTGGGGGGACGGGCCGAGTTTCGAGGTGCACCGCCCCATGCTGTTCCTGAGTGAGCCGCTCAAGAAAGTTTTGGACAGCGGGCCAGTTCAGTGTTACCGAACAGTCTATGCGCGCGTTGAGTGCCTCGCTGGAATCGAGACTGAAGACCGAGTCTTGCGAGCAACCTTTAAAGTGCCTTCCGGCTGGTGCGCGTCGACAGACCACATGGCCGGGGACTCGCAGTTTCTCACGTGGGTCCATCGGGAATTCCCAGAGCGGAGCCGCTTCGAGGGGTGACGCTTGACCGCGGCCGAGCAGTACTTGGCCCTGAGTCGGGTCAAGCACACGCCAGCGCTCGCTCGGGAACGTGTCGTCAGGCCACTCCGCGACATCGTCATCGTCGACATCGATCCGGACATCGAGCGGCGCGGATCGATCCTGATCGGTTACGGCAAGGTCGAGCGCTCCCGCCTGCTCCGCGGGACCGTCGTCGCGTGCGGACCGAAGTGCCGCGAGCTCGCCCCGGGTGACCGCGTCGTCATCCCGAGGTCTGCATGCGCACTCGAGGTGAGGGCGACCGACACGGGCCGAGCGGGCACCGAGCGCATCTTCGTGAGCGAGTCGTTGCTCGAACTGGCCGGCGACATCGACCGTGCCGAGGCTCTGTAGGAGGACAACGTGACCAAGAAACCGGAAACGCCGCCCGATCCAGAATTCAAGCGGGCTCAAATCATCGAGGCGATGCGCCACGTAGCGCCGCCGTTCAACGTAACGAGCTACGATGCCAAGTCGTTCATCTTCGACCGTCTGCCGGACGGGTCGCTGCTCATCACCAAGCGCGACCGCGGGGCAAACGGGCGCCCCTTCGCGCTGTTCTCGCCCGGGACCTGGTCGCTCGCGGGGGTTGAGCAGACGTGACCGCGTGGTTTCGCGAGAGACCAGAGAACATCGGGCAGGCAGCATGCCAGCTGGCCAATCGTCTGCGTGACGAACAGGCCGAACGACGCACGAAAGACGCGGCGGCCATCGCGATCTACAATGGCGAGCAGGCCGACCCCAACACGGTCGAGCGATTCAAGGGTCCGCAGCAGGAGATCAGCCCACAGCAGGCGTGGCGGCTCGACGTGCAGCTGGCCAAGAGCATCATCCAGACCGCACTGGCCAAGATTGCCGCGAAGCAGCGACCGAAAGGCGTCGTGCTCACCCGTGGGGCCAAGTTTCACACCCGCGTGATGGCCAAGCGGGCCTCGAAGTGGGGCGAAGCGCTGCTGCATCACCGGCAAGGCGCGTTCGCGAACAGCTTCGACCTGTTCGTGCAGCTGATGCTCGACTGCATGCGCTGGGAGGCCGGCGTGGTGAAAGTTTACGGCGACAAGGAGCGCAAAACCATCATCCACGAGCGCTGTTTCTCGCGCGACATCCTCGTCGACCAGTACGACGCGGAGTTCGGTCAGCCGCAGACGCTCATCCACATGCAACGGTACGACCGCGACAACCTCGCGGCCCGCTTCCCGAAGCACCGGGAGGCGATCATGCAGGCCAAGTCGTATCCGTACGAGGGCGAGGGCAACGTCGAGCGCGCCGACCAACACGTCGCGGTCTACGACTGCTACCGGCTGCCGCTGTCCCCGAGCCTCCCGGGCCGGCACGTCATCGTGGTCGACGCGATGGACGGTCTGCTGGTCGATGAGGACTGGACGCGGGAGGAATTCCCGTTCGCCATGCTGCTCTGGGACCGCAACGCAACCGGCATCTGGTCGACGCCGCTCATCGACGTGATAGCGCCGATTCAAGCGTGCTGCGCAGGGCTCCTGAACGCGCTCGAAGAGAACGTGGAGGCCACGTGCGGTGGGTTCATCGACGCCGAGGAGAACTCGGTGGACGAGGCCAAGGTGCAGAGCAACACCGCGCTGAAGATCATGTGGAGACGCAGCGGGACAGCGCCGCTCAACGTGCACATGCCGGCGCCGTTCCACCCTCTCGTGCTGCAGTTCATCGAGATGCTGCGCGGGATGGCCTACGAGATGACGGGCGTGAACGAGATGAGCGCGCAGGGGCGGAAGGACCCGGGCATCACCGCGAACGTCGCGCTCCGCACGATGAACGACATTCAGACAGAGCGGTTCCTCACACAGGCAAGAGCGTTCGAGCAGCTTGCGGTCGACGTGCTGCGACTCGACCTGGCAGCAGCGCACGAGCTGGCTGAACAGGGAATCTCCGTCATCGCTACCATGCCGCGGAACGGTGGGCTCGATACCGTCGATTTCATGAAGTTCCGGGACGCGGTGAAGGCCGGGGAGGTAACGATCCAGCCCGCGAGCGCCTCTGACGACACGCTCGCGGCGAGAAAGCAACTCATCACCGAGTTCGCCGAGGCCGGCTACATCAAGCCAGAGGTGGCCGAGGAGCTCCTGCAGAGCGTCAACGTCGACGTCGAGGCCCTGGGGAAGCGCGAACTGGCCCAGCAGCGCTGGCTCGAGCAGCTGATCGCGAAGTTCGAGGAGTTCGAGCCGGGCAAGGACGACTCGCAGGAAGTGTTCGAGCCCCCCGATCCACTGATGAACCTCGAGCTCGGCATCATGACGATGACGGACGCCTATTTCGAGTTCAAGGCGGACGGCGCACCCGACGCCAACAAGCGCCTGATTCTCGACTGGATCGAACAAGCGGACGCGCTCATCGCCAAGCGCGACGGAGCTGCAGCGCCGGCAGCTGGACCGCCTGGAATGCCGCCACCCGAAGCCATGCCGCCCATGGATCCCATGATGGACCCAGCGATGGGTGACCCGATGGCGATGCCCCCCATGCCACCGGACATGCCGGCGGCTCCCCCGATGATGTGAGGACACCATGCATCTGACCCGAGGACCCCTGTACAACCAAGTCGCCGCCGAAACCGGAGCGGCTCCAGCTGCGCCAGCGCCGGCAGCGGCCCCCCAGGCTGCCCCGGAAGCAGCGCCCGCTCCCGTAGCGACCACTGCGACGCCGGCAGCAGAGGCGACGACCACGGCGCCCGCGCCGACCCCGACGGCCCCCCCGGACTCCGGCGCCATGTCGTGGGAGAGCGCCATGTCGGCGTTCGATTCGATCTTGGCGGGAGGAGACGCGCCCCCCCAGACCGATGCGCCCGCAGCAGCTGCGCCGGTGACGACCGCCACACCGGGACAGCCCGAGACGCCGGCGCTCGACACGACGACCCCGCAGACGCCAGCGGAGGCGCCGAAGTTCAAGCCGTACAAACCGATCGAAGACCAGCATCGCCCGACCTCGGTCAAGGAGCGGTTTCTGCTCTCCGAGAGCAACCGAAACGCTGCGGCGAGTGCGCAGCAGATCGAGCAGTACTACCAGCAGCAGCTGGCGCAGACGCAGCAGCAGCTGAACGAGCAACGGGCGTTCCGTGAGCGGTTCGAGTCGCTGCGTTCAGCCGGCAAACACGACGAGGCGATCCAGCTGCTCGGCGTGAAGAGCTTCGCCGACCTGCAGCAAGAGGTGCTCCGGGCGAAGGGTGCCCTGCCACCGCGCGATCCAGCTGTGGAGGCGATGAAGGAGGAGCTCGCACAGTTCAAGCGTGAGCGCGCCGAGGCACAGGCAGCGAGCCAGCGGATGGCGCAGCAGGCACAGGCCGAGCGAGAGCGCCTCGAGGTGATTCAGCTGGCTCAGGCCGAACTGAAGAAAGCCACGGACTACGAGCATTTGCCGCAACTCGCCGAGATCCCGGGGGCCGCCGAGATGCTGGTCGACTCGTACCGCGCGAACCCGCAGGCGGACGTCGACGCGCATTTCTCCTTGCTCCACCACCGATTCCGTGGTTTTTATGATTCACTGCACGCCATTTTCGGTGGCGCGCAACCTGCCCCGCTGGCAGCCAATCCAGCGAGTCCACCCGCCCAGGCCGTGTCGCCTGTGAGTCCTCCCGCCCAGCCCGGAGCCGCGGCTGTGAAACCCACAACTGTTCTGCCACAGCTTGCTGCGGCGGACGGCGTGGCGACTCGCACCTACGCGAACCGCGATGAGCAGTGGGAAGCCCTGCTGGGTGAAGCACTGCGACAATGAGGTGAGCACGGCGCGAGTTCCACAGGAGCTCGCATGGCTGCATCAACACTCTCGGCGCTCGAGTTCATGCTCAAGCGCTACTTCGCGCCGAATCTCCAGAGCCTAACTCTGCGCGATCACGTTCTGCTCGACAACATCACCAAAGACGAATCCCACGGCGGTTCCTACAAGGAAGTGCCGGTGCTCGGGACGGGTCCGCAGGGCATCGCCTCGACCGCGTTCTCGACCGCACAGACGAACGCCAACAACTCCGTCGGCTACAAGTTCCTGCTCGACACGGCTGACTACTACATGGTCATCCCGTTCGACAACAAGGCGCTCGAAAGCTCGCAGGGAGCGGCGAAGGCGTACATCAACCTGAAAAAGCAGGAGATCGAAGAGGGTCTCAGCCAATTCGGGAACGTGCTCGACGCCCACCTCTGGGGCACGGGCGGTGGCGCTCTCGGACAGCAAGCGTCCGCGACGAACCCGACCGACACGGATGGCACGATCACGCTCGCCAACCCGAACGACATCATCAACTTCGAAAGAGGGATGGAGTTCGTGGCGTCTGCGGACGACGGCTCGGTCAGCTCGCACTCGCTCCGCGACAGCGGTGCAGCCGCGACGGTGACGAACGTCGACTACAACGCCGGCACGTTCACGTTCACGGGAACGATCACCGGCATCGCGGGCGGGGACTACCTGTTCCGTGAGGCCACGTTCGGCGGCAACGTCAACATCAACGCGATCATGAAGGGCATGCAGGCGTGGGGGCCGTCGGTCACCACTAGCTCGACCGCGTTTTTCGGCGTGGCGCGTAACGTCAACACCCGGCTGTTCATGGGCGTCGGTTCTGCCGACGGCACCGTGGCAGATCGGCTGCAGGCGCTCGCGAACCACCAGCGCACTCGATACCAGTCGGCGTGCGACGTGGGATACGTGCATCCCGACCAGTGGCTGGCGCTCTCGCGTGAGCTCGCTGGTCAGCAGGTGCGGCCCGTCGAGAAGAAGAACGCGGACGGCACCTGGGGCTACAGCGCGCTCGAGCTGATCACTTCGGCTGGGGTCATCCCGATCATGGCGGACGCGCACTGTCCGCTCGCGGTCGGTTGGCTCTTCAAGAAGGCCCACATGAAGCTCGTGAGCGTCAACAAGATGATCCACAACATGAACGTCGGGGATGGTCTCGAGATGCTGCGCCAGGCGACGTCTGCCGGGTACGAGGCGCGCTACGTTTCCTACCCGCAGCTCGAGATCAACAAGCCCTGCGCCCACGGCCGCGTTACGCTGCCGACATCGTAATAGGAGGAACCAGAAATGGCACTTCCTCCTACTGCGGCAGCTCGGTTTCAGCACGCCGGCATCCTTCGTGCTCCGAAGGGCAAGGTGCTCGCCATCCCGTGCCGGTTCACCACCGGCGCGGACTCAGGTGGCAGCCCCGCGCTCGTCTACGACTACGACGGGAAGATCTCGATCGCTCTGACGGAGGGGACCCCGGACCTCTACGTCATCACGGTCGGGAGCTACAAGCGCTTCCTAGCGGCGAACGTGACGCACAACCTGGCCGCGACGGTGAACGTCTCGGTCTCGGGAAGCGCGTCTGCGGGAACGGTCACGCTGAGCTGTACGGCGAACACCCTCGCTTCGGCGACGGTCGACGTCGTCATCTACATCCAGACCGCCGAGAGCTGAACCCCAACCGATCGCCGGGGCTGCCCTGTGTCCTCCGGGCGGCCCCGGTGATTGCCTACCATGCAGACCCTCACGCTCGAACAGCTTCGCCAGCGCGTCATCGACGCAACGCAGCTCGACGTGAGCGGCGAGAGTCGGCACACGCCAACGAAGGTCGACGCGCTCATCAACGAGGCGTTGTACGCCTATCATTCGTGCCTGGTCGACGCGAACCCGGCGTATCGCGAGAAGCGCGCGACACTCACGACCTCATCGTCCACGACGGACGACGACGGCTGGCCTGCGAACGAGGCGGTTTCCCTCCCCGCGGACTTCCAGGCGCTCAAGAGCGTCGTGCTGGTCACGGGCGACATCAGGGAATACCTGAACCAGGCTGGCGAGGCCGAGCAGCACCTGCTCGCCACGACCGGGGAGCCTCGGGCGTACCGGCTTTCGCAGGACAACGACGAGGCCTGGGTGCTCCGGGTCTTTCCTCCGAGCGATGCGGCTCACACGCTCGTCATCACCTACACGTCGAAGCCGGCGGAGCTCACCCATGCCGGCGCGGAGGCCTCTCTCTACGAGGGGACCGCTGATTACGTGGTCTGCGACGTCGTCATGAGGCTGCTCGAAGACGACGGCATGCAGGAGAGCGGCAAGTACCAGGCGGCTGCACGTCGCCACCAGGCGGCGCTGGAGCGCCTCGAGCGATACGTTCCGCGCACGGACCGCAGCGGACCGTCGAGAGTGGTCAACACGCGGTTCTTTCGCTGACCGATGCCCCGCCGCCCCCCCTCAAACCGCGGCTTCGTTCTCCCCCGACGCTGGACGATCCG
>JAICQQ010000180.1 GCA_025937785.1 Polyangiaceae bacterium | reverse complement strand
TTCGAGGACGAGACGTCGACCGCGCTGCCCTCCACGCCGAATGCGGGTTTGACGCGCTGGAAGTCGCGGTCCGAAATCCTGTCGACCGCTGGCTTGTGGCCGCCAGACCCGACGTTGAGTTCGATGTCAGCGTAGGCCATTACACCTTGCTCGAGCTGCTCTTCCAGATCCAGAGCGTGCCGCTGTTCGCCGCGATGACGTGCAGGTACGCGTCGCCCTTTTCCGCGAGCACGCGGTACTGGACGTTCGCGATGAACAGCCCCGGGTTTCGGTCCGGGTCTTCACCGGCGTCAGAGTCGTCCCCCACGAGCGAATCGGTCGTATGAATCTCGTCCGCCTCGGCCGCTGACGTCTGCGCGTGGAAGTTCTGCGTGCAGATGATCGTGTAGTACTGACCGTCCGTCGCGTCCTCTCCAAAGAGATCCGTGAACGCCCAGTCGCTCTGCGACGTGGTCACGGCCAGGCCGCGTGAGCGCCCCCGGCTCGGGAGGATCGTGGTGTTGAATCGATGTTCGTTCATGGCTGGCTCCTAAAGGTTTGCTGCGATCGACTCGGAGAGCGTCGCGGAGTTCTCGCCGACTCGTGGCGCCGGGCCACCTGTCGGCGCTTGTGGCGGCTGCGCGGATTGCTGCGGCTGTTGCGCGTACCGTCCCGCCTGCCGCTGCATGAATTCCGGCGTCATCGACGGTCGCCCCGGCAGGTCCAGCAGCAACGAGAGCTGGATGGTCGCGTCGATGCTGAGCGGCTCTTTCTGCTTGCCGACCTCCTGGATCACCTTCTGCCGGATGTCGTCGTAGAGCTGTGGCCAGACCGCTTTGAGCGTTTCTACCGCGACAGGGGACACGGTGCCGCGTTCGAGGTCGTCCAAGATCGAAAGCGGCCGGTCGATGACGGTCAGCATCTTGGCGATCTGATGAATCTCCTGCTCGGAGTAGCCGCTGTGCGCGAGCCCGGGCTGAAGCAGGGAGGCCGTTACGCTCCCCATCGGGCGGACACGGCTCGTGATGTAGTCGAGCGCGGTGCGGTGTTTGGCCACTGCAGCAGCTGTGACGGCCGGGGCTGTGTCTCCCATCCCGCGTGTGATGTGACCGGCGTAGCGCAACGATAGCTGCGGGTCGGCGTGCATCTCGAACAGGCGATCCAGGCGCTTCTCGATCTTCTGCTGCCGCTTCTCCGCGTCCTCTCCGTATGCCTCGATGTAGGCCGGCACCGCTGCCGATCGTCCGGCCCTGCCGGCTCGGGCCACTCCTCTGCCCACCGCTTCCGCCCCGGCCTTTGCGACCTTGGTGGCGCCCTTCACGAAGCCCCCGATTCGCGACTGCATGCCACGCTCGACCTGCGACGCTCTGTCCGCCATGCCGTCGATGACCGCGAGCCGATGCGCGATGGACCCGGGGCGACTGATGGTGCCCTTCGCCAGGTGGTCCAGAGCGTTCATCGCGGCTGCTTTGGGCCCGCCGGCGAACGCTGTCACTGCGGTGCTGCCGAGAAGGCCGAGGCCGGCGCCGCTGCGTTCCTGTTCGCGCTTGAGAATCCCGTCGAGCAGGTTGATGTTTGCGACCCGTTCGCTCGCCTCGTTGATGGTCGCTCGCGCCTTGCGTGTCGCTTCGAGCGCAGTCTTGAAGTCCTTCGCAAGCTCGACCGGTAGCTCCCCGGATTCGATCACGGTGCTGAGCCACTTCTCTCGCGAGTCGAAGTAGCGGCGGGTCTGGTCGTGGATGACGTCGCGGCCCGTATCCTGAATCTCACCCAGGTAGGACTGGATCTTCTTCTGGTCCGCGTATTCGATCTTGCGCGTGCCGTATGTGTTCGGGGCGAACGGCATGTCCTCGGCGCCCTCGCGTAGCCTCGTGACGAACCGGTTTTTGACGTCGCTCGCTGGCCCCAACATCTCGTGGAACGCGGCGTTTCTGTCGCGTTGGTTCTTGCCAGCCAGGCCCCACACCTCCTCGTCTTCGAGGAACCTCCGGACGCGGTGGGCCTCTTCCTCGGCGTACTCGGCCAGGCGTACCAGCTGCTCGGACTGCAGCGTCGACTTTGCCCCGCCGCGGGCGAGCAACTGCTGCGCCGCCTTCGACTTGGCGTCGAGGTCCCGCTTCAGGTTTTCGAGCGCGAGGTTCGCTTGCGCCTCGTCGCCCTTCTTCAGGGCTGCGGCCATGCGACCCTGCGCGGTCTCCGCGATCGTTCGGAGGCCCTTCAGTTCCTTCGCGCCGAACGCTTCGACGGCCTGCTTCGACAGGAACGGGCTCTTGCTAAGCAGTCCTTTCGTGCTCTCGGTCATCATGCGATCCGCAGCCCCGAGCGTCTCGGGCCCACGCTTGACCGTCTTGGCGACGTTCTGTGCCTTGAGCTCACCGGCAAGCAAACTCCGCTGCACCGCGTCGACCGAATGCGCGTCGTCCCAAGCTTGCCGAAACCGGTTCGCCATGTCCTCACGGACGGCCGTTTGGTGCAGGTGGTCGCCGCGGACGTCCTTGCGAAACGCGCGCTCCAGGTCCTCGACAGTCTCCCCAGACATTCTGGCGCTCTTTTCGAGCAGCCACTGCTTCCCCTTCTCCGCGACGTCACCACCCAAGTTCAGGTCGTCGATCGCGCTTGCGTCCGGCACGAGGTGCTTGGCCTTGGAAAACGCCTTTTCGAGCGTCCCTGCGCCGAGCCCGAGCGCCCCGCCGAATGCTCCACCGGTGAGCGCTGCTTCGCCAGTGCCAGCAAAGAGCCGCTCCGCGGTGAGCTCCTCATTGCCAAGCGACGCCTCGGAGATGTTCTCTTTGATCTGGTAGAGCGCCGCTTCCGAGGCGCCTTCGACACCGAGGCGTGTCGCTGCCTGAGCGCCTGCCCCCAACCCGACTCTGCCCGCTGCGGCACCGGCGGCCTCGCCAGCTTTGACCGCCCCTTTGACGGCCAGCCCGGTCGGGCTGAACTCCGCCACCTTGGCTGCTCCGCCGAGCAACCGCTTCGTGAGCGAGCGCCCAAGCGGGGTGTCGCCAGCCTCTTGAGCAATCGCGAGCAGGGCATCGTCCGTGGATTGCGTCGCGACCTGTTCGGCGCCTTCCTTCGCCAGCTGCTTCGCTTCGAGCTCGGCAAGCTCCTCGGCGCCTTCCTTGACGGCACCGCGAACGCCCTTCTTGACCTCAGCCTTGATGCCCTGCTTGACGGCGCCTTTGACCGTCTGCCCCACGACCGCTTTCCCGAGCGCACCGACGCCGGTGACGGCTGTGGCAAGGTCCGTGAGCGTGCCGATGCCTTTGCGGTCGCCCCAGTCACGGCGCGCTTGGTATTCCTCGAAGCTCTCGTCATCGAGGAACTTGGCTGCGGCTAGGTCGGGGAGCCCCATCCCGAGGCTGGCGCCAACGGTCTCTGCGGTCGCCCGGGCCTTCTCCAGCGGGTTGTCGGTAGTCGACGCGACGAACTTTGCGCGCTTGTACTCGTCCCGGCTTACCGGAGTGTAGTACCCGGTGCCACGGCGCGCCTCGAACTCGGACACCGGCACGGTGCCGAATTGCCCGGTCTCGGTGATCTTGACCGGGACGCGCTTCTCGATTGGCTGCGGGGCAGGTTCCATCGGTTACTCGACCGGCTCGAAGCCGGAGCCCTCCTGTGAAAGGTCGATCCGATTGCCGCGCTGGCGCTCCTGCAGGCGCCGCTCGTATTCGGCCACGGCTTCCGGTCGGTGCCCAGCCATGACACCGTTCCACGCGCTGTCCACCTGTTCGAGGAATCCAGACGTGGCTCTGATGACTTCCTCGTCCGTGACCGAGGCATTCGCGTGACGCGCGGCAACCATGGCCGCCTTGTCGGCCTTCTCCATTTCCCCGAGCACCGCGCCGCTTTCGTCGCGGACCGAGAAGTTGATGAGCTGGTTGACCTCACGCTCCAGGGCGCGCGCGTCGGCGCTTTCCTCTCCAAGGAGCTGCGGCAGCCAGTCCTCGGTGAGGCCGCGACCCGGCACCTCTCCGCCGTACTTCTGGATCATGGCCCCCATCTTTTCCCTGACACGCTGCGCCTGTAGATGGAGCCGGCTGAGCGTGATTCCTCGCTTGTCCGCGACGGATTTCATCACTTCGTTGACCTCGGCCTCGGACTGCTTCGTGCCCGGAGCAAAACCGCTCGGTCCGAGGCCGCTGTTCTCGCGGTCCCGCTTCGCAAGCTCCAACTGCACCGACTCCGGCGGGAATAGCCCGGTGCCTTCTCCGACTGCAGCGTTCGTTTCTCCGTACAGCTTGAGGTCTTGGAGATACTGGCGGTAATTCACGCCACCGCCAGAGGCCTGGTGGAACTTGAACTCCGCTTCCTTGCCGAGCAGCTCCTCGAGCTTCGCGCGGAGGTTGAGGTTCTTCTCGGCGTAGTCGTTTTGAACCTTCGCAGTGTCGACGCCGATGGCTTCGAGAGTGCGCACAAGGTCGTCGTCGCGCAGCATGTACTCGACAGCCTGGTTTTCGAGTAGCTCCAGCTTCTTCTCTGCTGCCTGCGGGCTCAGGCCGTTTTCGAGCTCCCGCGCGTAGGCGTTCTGTTTCACCTTCAGCCGGTCGCTTGCCGACCTCCATTCTTCTTTCTGATTCTCGATGTCTGCCGCGATGAAATTGTCGATCAGCTGCATGGCGTAATTGGGCCCGCCTCCGAGGGAGGCTCCTGCTGCCCCAGCTCCCTGCGCCAGCGCTGCAACGATGATGCCGCCCGGTCCTGCCGACTTGTACCAGCGGTTTTGGTCCACCTGCTTCGACGCGAGGGCGTTCGAGTCGGCGTCGAGCTCCGCGAGTCGTTTCGTTTGCCAGTCTTGCGCCTCGGCGAGACGCTTGCGTTCTTCCCGTTGCTTCTCCAGGTTGCGCTGGGCCAGGAGCTCGTTCTGGTTCCTGGCTCGCACCGCTTGCTGCGCGCGAATCTCCGCGTCGGCCTCCGCTGTGGCCTGCTGCGCATCGAGCAGGTTGGCGGCTCGCAGTCGCAGATCCGCCACGGTCCCCGGGTCCCCTTTCGTTTTCTCTGTCGTAGGCGAAAAACCAGCTTCACGCCGCGCCATGCGGTAGTTCTGCAGCTGCGGCGCGGGAATGCCGATCGGGTACCTCGTGTTCGACGGGTACATCTGCTGCTGCTGCGGTTGAGTCCCGCCGCTCGGTGCCTGACCCCCCGCGGCCGGCTCCTCGTCCATGAACACGAGCCCGTCGTCGTCCGCTTCGTTCGCGACCATCTGCGGCTTGACGTCTGCGCGCTCTGCCGGCTTCGGTGCTGGCGTCGTGCTGCCGGTCGATTCGCCCATCGGCTCGGCCATCGCGAGGCGGCGATCGGGCGTTTTCGGCGCTCCGATGTCTGGGCCGAGAAAGTTTGCCATCTCCGGCTCTGCGGGGACCGGTGCCCCGGTCACCTGCTGCACCTCTGCCGGGTCCTCGAGATAGAACGAGTCGCCGGTGTCCGGGTTTCCGATCCGGTACGCGGTGAGGTTTCCGAACCTCTCGGTTCCTTCGAGGCGGAAGGGCATTACTGGCGCCCTCCTCCGTAGCCGTAGGGGTCGTAGGTCGGATCGAGGGACTGGGCGCCAGCGCCGCCGTCAGCCGTTCCGCCGAAGCCCCCGCCGCCCGACTCGCCGCCAAAACCTTCCTGCGCCGCGCCGGTTTCGCTGCCGCCAATGAATCCCCAGAGCAAGCCCGCGCCGATGGTGGCTGCTGCTCCGAGCCCCGCCCCGCCGAGCTGCATCCACTGGCCACGGCTCGCGTTCGCCGCCGCGTCCTGAGCGCGCAACACCTCCATGCGGTACGCAAACTCTTGCAGCATCCGATTCCGGCTGTTCTCGTCGAGCCCAGCGAGCAACTGGACGAGCTCCTGTTCGCTCCCCATCTGAGCCGCAGCGAGCGCCTGCTCGGCCTGTTGATCGAACTGCACCATGCCCTGCTGCATGCCGAGCCCGAACTGCTGATCGCCCTGAAACCGCCCCGCCGACGCGTTCCAGTTTTGGCTGTTCAGCGCGTTGGTGTTCATGATGTTCTGCGCGTTCAGCGTGTCGTAGTCGAGCACGATCTGCTGACCGAACTGAGCGTTTTGCTGCGCCTGGCTGGCGTTGAACACGTCGCCTTCGAGCATGCGGTTCGCGTCGGACTGGTTCGCGTTGGTCGCGAGCGTGTCCATCCCGAGGCCGAACTGCCCGGCATCGACGGCCGCCCCGACCGCTCCGATGTCTGCCGAGCGCGCATTGGCCGCGATGTCTGCGGAGAGACCGAGCATGTTCTGCTGCTCCTGGCTTCCGATCTGAGCGCCACGGAGGCGCGCCTGCATCTCTGCCGCGGCTGCCGCGCTGGCTGCCCGCTCCTGAGCGCCCTGGGTCGCAAGCCCCTGCTGCGTCTGGGCCTGCATGGCGGCGCGCTGCCCCTGAGCCGCGAGGAACGCTGCTTGCTGGTCGGCGTCGGACATGATGCGCGAAGCGTCGCGACCAGCCGAGGCGGCCTGCAGCGCCGCGTTGTTCTGTGCGCCCCGCGTGGCCAGGCCGATGCCTCCCTCGCGCGCCCCTGCGACCAGGGCGGCTTGCCTCAGCACGGCATCGGACGACGACTCGCCGATCGTGCGCGCGGCGTTCTGCGCGGCTTGCTGGGTGGCGAAGTTCTGTTGCGCCAGGGCGTCCTGGTACGCGCGGTTCGACTCGGCCGAAGCCAGCCCGTACGCCTGATTCGCCTCGCTTCCGGCGCGAAGAAACTGCTCGTTCGCGACGACGCCCGCCTCGTTCGCGACGTCTCGACCGACCGACGGCATTTGCCCCTGCGCCCAGTCGAGCGCCGTCCCCATGACGCCCTCCTGTGCGACACGCGACCCGGTGATTTCGTTCATCGCCCGATTCACGTCCATCACGTTCGCGCGGCTGTAGTCGAGCGACGCACCGGGGGTCTGTGTGCCGACCCGCTCCGGACGATACGCTCCGGGGGCCTGGTACTGCGGCGCCTCGAACGTCTGGCCCAGCATGTATTCGAGCGTCGAGCGCGAGCGCCCGGCGTCGCGCCCCATGTCGCGCGCATCCTGGTAGACGCCGCGGTATCGCGTGTCTGCGAACGGGTCGAAGCCACCGGCAATGCGGCGGTTGTCCATCGGCGAGAAGGCCGCGCGACCTCGCCGCCCGATGTCGGTCTCTCCGATCGCTCGGCCCCGTCCGATCCAGAGGTCTCCGGTCGCGTTGTCGTGGGGTCTCTGGGCCTCCGCTGCCTGCTGCTCGATGTACGCGTCGTCGATCTCTCGCTGCCGCCTCTCCTCCTCGGGGGTGCGGTTGACCTGCACCGGTGTCACACCGGGCGGCTGCTCGGGAGGCGGGGGCTCTGGGTAGGGCACGGGTTAGTACCCCCGTTCGAGCCGTGCCGCGCGCCGCTCCGCACCAGAGAATGCTGACTGACCCGGCGCGGGCGCCTGGTAGTTCGACGCCTGGAAGGCTTGCCCCTGGCTCGCCGGCGCCTGCTGCGCACTGTTGAGCTGGCTGGCCGCCGCTTGGTAGGCGCTCGGCTGCGGCATCGCCTGACGTTGAAGCGTCGGCGCCTGCATCTGCTGACCGCGCAGCATGTACCCGAGCGTCTGCGACCGCGGGTCGCCGCCCTGCATCAGCGGGTTCGTCCGCTGAGCGAAACCCGCGGCCCGCGGCGACTGAAACCCCGTCATCGCAGGTCGCTGAAACGTCAGCGCCGGCATGGCGGGTTGCGCCGGGGCAACGCCACCGTTCGCCGCCTGGGCGTACGCCGCTCCGATCTGATCCCCCCGGCCCTGAGCATCCAGCGCGGCCATGCGCTGGTTGAAGGCCGGCGCCATGTTCGGATCGTACTGATACATCGCGAGTCTTCTTTCTGCGGCCAGACACCTGGTCGCCCGGAAAAACTCGCGTTGGAAAGGACGCGGCGCCTTTTGCGAAAAAGCCTACACCAGCAGATCCGGTCGCGCAACCGGTTCAGAGCGTTTTGCTCTGTGAGAGTCGCTTGTCCCCGAGCGGGGTGCCGTAGATGACCAGCCCGGTCGGGGCCACGCCGCGGGAGTCGACCGTCTCGCCCTGCTGCAGCTGCGACAGCTCGAAGCTGTGCACGTTTCCGAGGGGTCGCCGCGTCTGGTACCGCCTCGCGACCTCCGTCTCCGCCCCGATGATCGTCCAGGTCGCCGGGGACTGCCACGCGCCGTAATCGACCTTTTCTCGGATCTGGACCCGGCACGTCGCGAAGCACTCCCCGAGCAGGTGGACGTCGTTGATTCTGTGGCGCCCCCCCATCCCGCCGAGCCGAACATCCCCGGTCTCGATCGTCCACCCGATGAAGCCGCCTTCCGCGTCGTCCCAGCCGGCATCCTCCTGCCACACCGTGATGTCGTCGGCGGCCTCGTAGATTCCGAGCGTCAGATCCCCGCCGTGGACCACCATCGAGGAGACGGGCTTGCTCGCGTACTCCCGGACGAACCACTGGTCGATGTCGTACTGGTACGCGAGGACTCTTCCCGCCGCAGTCGTCGGCGTCGTCTCCTGATCGACGCAGGCGAACAGCACGGTCGCCTCCTCCTGCACGTGGCAGACGCTCGTGATGGTCGGATACGTGGCGAGCGTGTCCTCGACGGGCTTGCCGATGTATTTCGACTCGATGCCACCGCGAGGGAGCAGATGGATCCCGCGCTCGGACTCGAAGAACGTCCCGACCGGCGTGGCCAGGACGCTCCGGGCGTTGTTGCAGCCGAGCTCAGTCGAGAGGCGCTGCGGTGGCTCGTAGCCGGTCGAGTTCCCGGTGTTGTCCGCGGGCCTCCCGATCACCGTGTAGACACCGCGCGCAGTGAACACGAGCAAGTTCCCGTCCTGGCTCGCGAGTGCAACCCCGTCCTCTTCGAGCGGGATGTAGAGCGACTCGTTCCAGGCGGCCGCGGCCCCCGGGAACATCTGCTTGCTGTACCAGATGCGCCGAGGATTCGTGTCGTCGATACCCATCAGGCGCGAGTCGTGCGCGACGAGAAACCGCGACGGTGGCGGCGGCACGTTGTCGAGTTCGTTGCTGCCCGCGCCAGATGTGTAGAGCAGCTCGCGCGTGACGAGCGCGATCGTGTCGGAGTTGTAGTCGTCCACGTAGTCCCCTAGCGACGCCTCCTCGTTCGGGTCGTTCTCCGGAAACGGCTGCACTCCGTCGCCTTCGAGCCGATGCAGCGTGACGACCGCCCCGGTGTCGACGTCCTCCTCGGTCGACCTGCTGCGGTAGATCGCGAGCGTGATTGGCCTGGAGTCCTCGCCCTGAATGCGCCACTGCTTGAACGTGAGCGGCATCCCGGGCGGGAGCGTGATCGTGATGGCCGCGGAGCCACCGCCGCCAGAGACTTCCTTGTTGATGATCTTCGCCGCGCTTTGGTGCCGATTTCCGAGCCAATCCGTCCACTCCCAAACGAACGCGTAGGTGTACGTCCCATCTGCGAGGTTGCCGCCGGTGAGCGCCACAGTTAGATCGCCCTCGTCGATGTCAGGATACGACCAGAATCCAAGCTCCACCGCGCGCTTGCCGTCGAACTGCAGCACGGTCCCGCCGCCGAGAAACGTGTAGCCGCCCACCTTCGCCGTCATGAACCTGTCGCGCTCGCCGAACGCGAACCGCCACGCGTCGAGGCCGATGCGCTCGACCACATTGGTCGTCCCCTCGCCACCGTCGCCGGTCGGGTCCTCCAGCACGGTCGGCCCCGAGTACCTGTCGACCGTCACGACAGGGACGACCAGCTCGTCGTTCAGCCACGCGACAGAATGCGCCGCGTCGCCCACGATGATTCCGCCAGTCGACAGCTCCCGCACGCCGCGCCCCTGGTTCAGTAGCACCTCGGGGCGAGCCACCAGGTTCGCCCGGGGCGTCCCGAAACCCGGATCGATCCGGACGAGCGCCGCGCTGCTGTTCGGTCGGCTCGTGTAGTACTGGATCGCGAAGTAGCTCTTGCCGTTGCGTCCGATCGGTTTGCCGCACACGTAGGCGTCCGGGATGTTGCCCGACTGTGAGTCCAGATCCCCGGCGGTGAAATACTTGAGCCGCGTCCTCGGGTTGACGCTCGAACCGGTGTAGACGAGCTGGCTCCTGGCGCCGTCGCTGAATTCGCCCATCGCGATGCCCAGGCAGACCGGTTCGCTCGTCGCTGTGTAGGTCGTCTGCGTCGCCATCGCGTCGTCGAGCCCATAGACTTCGAGGCGCCCAGCTCCGGCATTTTCACTGACCACCGCGAGATGGATCGTCGCGTCCCCATCGACGAGATTGCCGCAGATGCCGATGCGCGCGTCCGTCCCGGTGATTGCGATCGGGGCGTCGGTGGCTTGCAGGGTGTGGGCGGCGTTGTAGCGGGCGAATCGGACCTCCTCGGCCAGGTCGCCGCAGTACGCGATCACGTACCCGCTGCCGTGATTCGCCACGTCAAACGCCTGCGCCGTGGGCCACGTGACGCCGCTGATGTAGCTCGTGCCGTGGTCCGTGCCGGTCGCATACGGCCCGCTCGTCGCACTCGTGACGTCGAGGTACCGCATGCGCAGACCGCCGTTTTCGAACTCGCTCCAGAACACCGTGCACTTGCTTCCGAGCGCGATAACCTTGACGCTCGGGAGAATCTCGTCCGAACTCTCCGTCGAAATCGTCACCCGCGTCCCCGCGCTACCCGCACCGGTCGCGTTGTCGACAGTGAGCACGTGCAGATGAAACGACGCGACCGCTTCGGCCACATACTGCGCCGTCATCCACGCGTAGACCGTGAACGTCGAGGTCGACGCACAGGCCGCCGTCACGACGTCGCGCGCCCCGTAGTGGCCGAGCACGTGTTTACCCGCCAGCGTCGTCTCGACCCCGTCCTCCACCTCCTCCCACTTGCTCGGGTTGGTCGCCTCGGAAAGTGTGAACAGCGACGACTCGCCACACGCGAGCAGCTGCGACCCGTGCGTGAACAGCCGTACAGGCCCCTCCGGAGCGACCGAGCTGGCGCCGATGGGGTCGACCGTGGCCGTCCCGATGGCAGCGGTCCCGCGGATTTGTTCGAAGCGTCCCTCTTTGAGACGGCGCAGGTTCACGGCCCGCTTGAGACGCGGGATGGGTAAGACCTTGGAATTGCTGCCCTCGTCCTGACCAGCGACGAGGGGGAACTCAATGGGTTGCGTGGCCATTCAGGCGGCTCCGGGGCAGGGGGTTGACTTGGGCGGGTGGGGATGCACCGTGGGGGGATGCGAGCTGCGCTTGGGGTGCTGCTGGTCGCCTGTGGGGCGCCCGTCGAAACGGCGGAGATGTCCGAGCCGGAAGGGCGTGACGAGAGTGTCGAGGCGCTCGGGGAGACGGGGGCGCCGGAGGAGTTCAGGGGCTCCACGCCGAACCCCGCGCATCGGCTCGAACCCGCTGGCTTCGGTCGCTCGCCTTGCTTTCGAGTGGACGCCGCTGTTCACTCTCGGTGGCCCGGTGTCGACGAGTCGCTCGTCAACGCTGCGGGCCGCTGGTGGCGCTGGTACGGGGAGCCGCTCGGCGCCGAGCCGTGCGCGTTGACGATCGTCGGCATCGATGAGAGCGCTCCGATCGTCTCTGATGGCTCGTGTCGCTACGCGTGCTCCTGGCAAGACGCGCCGGGCGAGTGGGTCCTCGCGCTTCGGGTCGACAGCGACGCGCTTGTCGATGGGCACGACTGCGCCGGGCGCCGCGTGCTCCTGATTGACGTGTTGACCCATGAACTCGGGCACACCTTCGGGCTGGGGCACTCGTTTGCCGGCGGCGCCATGGAGCCGACGGTCGCCTGCTCCTCGCTCAGCCCCACCGACGAGGAGCTGCGCGCCGCCAACGGGTGCGTGCCGGAGCCCGGGCTCCCGGACCTCGGCGAGGAGTGCGCCGCTGTGCTGTCCGCTGATCACTGAGTCCCCCAGACCCCTCGCTCGGCGAGAAACGCGCGCAGTTCGCCTGGTGCGTGCCGGCTCAGGTGGTAGTGCACCGCAGCGAGCTTTCGGGACGGTCCGGGCTCCTGGCAGAAGTGCAGCGTGGTAGCGAAGGCGCTTTTGATCGCCTGCTGGTTCAGGTCGTTCGGTAGCCTGCGCAGCGGAGTGGAGCGCTCCGCCAGCGCGACGTTAAGCCACGGCTCTTCGTGCCCGCTGACCTGCACCGGTGACTCGTGGAGAAGCTCGGTCGCCCTGCCCATGACGGCGCGGTGCGCCGAACTCGCAATGAACAGACCGGTCGACAGCATCGGGCGGGGCAGCCTGAACCGCTCCGCGAGCTCCCTCTGTCCGCGCAACCCGAAGCCCAACCGCGCTGCCGCGAAGGCCTCAGGCGGAACCTCTGGCAGCTGCACCTTGCGCCGGAACAGGATGTCAGCATCGAAAAACAGGTACTGCTTCTCGTCCGGCAGCGTGAGCTTTGCGGCGTGCGCTCCGTTCGAGGTTGCCGTGATGACCGTCGGGGCAATCCCGGTTGCCCACTCGAAGCAAGTTGCCGTGATGCGCGCGAGGGGCGCATATCCCCCGGTGGCGAGCGTGAATGCCTTCATGTTGGTGGTAGCTCCGCACGCTTGAACTGCGCGCAAATGTCCAGCGTGGCGACGCCTGCCTCCGCCCCGCTCGTGTAGTCGTGGGTCGAGCTTCCCCTGACGTAGACGCGCAAATCTCCGCCTCCAGAGATCTCCGCGGCCAGGAAACTGCCGTCTGTTCCGGCGTTGTGCGTTGAGAAGAACGGGTTCTCCGCGTCGTTGGCCACCATGAACGCCCATTCCTCGTCCATCGCGGTGCCCCCGGTGCTGTTGGACCACAGCGTGTCGTTCACTTTAGTGATCTCGCCGCCATTCGTCTGCACCATCACGTTCAGGAACCCGCCGAAGTCGAAGTCACTGGCTTCCTCGTCAACCTCTCCGGTTGCTGCTCCCACTGCGAAGTTCACCCGGCAGTAGCTGACGGCGTTCGGGTGAAACAGTTCCTTCGCGAACGTGCCCGCAAGCCCATCGTATTCGAGCGAGTCGTCGAAGCTGAGCACGGTCTCGGGCGCTCGTTCTTCCGGAAAGAACCCCGCCCGGTACACCACGGCCGCGGTGAGCGCGTGCGTGTTGAAGCGCACGATCTTCTGCGCGTCCCGGTCGCCAATGAAGAAATATTGCCCGTCGCGCGACACATCGAGGGTCCGTGAGTCCTCTGCGAACGCGAATAGATTGGCGCTCACGTCAATCTCAGTGGCCCCCGCCATCTCCGCAGCGCCTAGGAGCTGGACCTTGTGGAGGTATAACTCATCTGCGTCCTTCGAGAGCGCGAACATCACCGTGTCGTCGGTCGGATGAAGCTTGACGGCCGTAGGAGGCGTCGCTCCTGTGAGCAGGGCTGCCACATCTACTGTGTCACTGGCTGAAGAAAAGGAGCTCAGGGTTCCAGGCGTTCCGTCATACCGAGAGCCAGTCACGTTGTTGATGAGCAGCACCAGCGAGGCGCCATCTGAGGACAGATCGAAGTCTGTGAGCGTGGCGACCGCCAGCGTCGTTCCGCTGTCCGCTCCTCCGAGCATCTGGTACGGCGCGCCGCAGTCGTACTGGTACAGCGTGCCAGTGCTCGCCGCGCCCTGCCAAAAGATGTATGTCCCGTCGTGCCCCCACACCGCCGTGGCCGCCGTGCCGTCGATGCCAGAGGTGTCGTAGGAAAACAACAAGACCCCGGTTGTGAGTCTGTACGGCACTGTGCAGTAGTACTGCTCGATGTGATTTTTCGCGCCGTCGTCGAACACCACAAGCGCATGGTGCCCCGTTGGGTCGAATCGTGGGCGCGGGCGCCAGGCTGTCCCCGTAGAAAAGAACCACTCCTCATCCACGGTCAGTTGGTCGACACCGAACGCGGTTCTCGTCGAGAACCGATCGAGAACCGGAAACGACAGGTAGTCGACCTCGTTCGTCGGTGGGCCCACACGGAACTCGATGGACTCTGCTGGTGCCCCATCGCGCGCAAAGTGAGCGAACCCGCCGCGCTCCATCCGCGACAGAATCGCGAGGCCTTGGTGGCCCGCGGAGATGGTCCTGGGTGAGACGAGCAGCGCGTCGCCCACGATCCGAAACTCTTCGTCGTCCGGGGTGCCGCTCGTGCCGCCGTGCAGCCAGTCGAACTCGCCGGCGCTGGCGCCACGGGTCAGTTCCCACGCCCGAACCACCCCGCTGCCCTCGCCACGGAACAGCCAGAGAGAGCCAGCGCGAGCCGTCTCGTCGGCACCGGAGCGAAGAATCAGGTTCGCGGAGTGCTCCAGAGTCAGACCATCGACGATGACGGCTTCGCGACGCAACCCGTCGGCCAGAGTGACCGTGGTGATGGTCGTCGTCCCAGTGACGTGCGTGTAGTCCCCGGTCGCCGTGTTGAGGTTGATGGTGGACGCTGAAGCGATGTCCGCGCCGCGGCGTCCGAGGTCATGGACGTGGGCCACCGGCGCGAACTCGTCTGTGACGGCTCCTGGTCCTGGGGCGCCTCCAACCGGCTCCGGGTCGTCGAGTCCCACAGTGGCCTCGGTGATGACCTGCTCAAAAAGCTGCCCGCCGTAGTCGCGGGGGCCGATGTACGCGTCCGCAAAGCCGCCGACTCCATCATAGCCGGTCGCCGGCACCACCATGATCTGGTGCCACGGGGGCGCCGTGTGAGCCGGCGTGCGCGCGCTCGTGCAGTGCACCCGCACCCGCCATGGCAGCTGGACGACCGGCGAATCGTCTAGAGGGCCCATGATTGCCGGCCCCTCGCCAAAGCTCCACGACCGCGTCCAGGTGATCCCGTTGCGGGACCAGAAGAAGTCCTTCTTGTAGTAGTCGTCCGTGTCGTCGTCGACGAACAGCCCCACCATGTAGTCGCCGCAAACGACGAGCCCCCGGTGCGTGTCGAGCAGCGTCGTCGTCTCCCACCCTGGGCAGTTCAGGTCGACGGTCCCCGTGTCCACCCACGTAATCCCGTCCGTGCTCGTGAGCACGTCGTTGTCCGCCGTGAAGATGTACCACGTGCCAGCGAAGTAGGTTCCGCCGCGGACCGTGAACGAGATCGGAAACGTGGACGCCGTCCACGATACGCCATTGTCGGTCGAGTAGACCCCAGAGCCGTGCGCAACCAACACGACCGTTCCTTCGCCATTGCTCATTGGCACGCGCAGCGGTTGCCCCGTCGGGCTGCTCGCGTCAGAGAACGTCTGGCCGTTGTCCGTGGAGTACTCGATCGTGCCGTCCTCGAACGCAGCGACCACGTTGGTCCCGGTCCAGATGAGGCACAGAGCGCCGAGTTGTGATGCCGCAGCGAAGTTGCCGGTTGCCCATGTGACGCCACCGTCGTCCGAGCGCATGATGCGCGTCGACGACGAGCCGCCGCTGTCGTTGCGCCCGTAGGTGACCAGGATGCGCGGCGTGTCGCCCGGAATGACCTCAGAGCGTAGCGGTGAGGCGTACAGCGACCCCGGGGGCAACCCGGTTGCGGCCTCAACCTCGTTGAAACCACCGAAACCTGCCTCGATTGGCGCGGCCGCTGTCTCGCCGCCCTCGCCAGCATCGCGCAGGAACTGCACCGCCAGGGCCCCCTCGGAATGCAGGTAACCCGGAGCCACGACCGTGCCGAGGTAGACTTTGATCCATTCGTTCCGGCCAGGGACGAAGATCAGTTCGGTCTCGACCCCCGGCGCCGGCGGCGACTCGTCGGTCAGGTACTGGATCCGAAGGAACCTACCAAGCGCTCCGAGGCCCGCTCGCGACTCGAAGGCAACGCTGTCGCCCGTCGCCCGGTCCGTCACCCACCAGCGCGCCGGGGCGTTGCTGGCGTACTTGATGAAGCAGCTTTCCCCGGGCCCGAGTACGTAGTCGAGCATCTGCGGGCATGCGAACCTGTAGAGCACCGTCCCGCTTGCCGATTCGTGCGGCAGCGTGATCCCGTAGAGCTCCGACCGGTTCCGGACGTGCATCTCCGTCGTGTCGCTCGCCCCGGGTGCCACGAGGGAATGGAACGACAGCCCGTCGACCTGTGGGTACAAGTCGATCTCGTCGATCGCTCCCCAGCCAGACTGGTCGATGATGTCTGCCGATGGCTCGAGGAACGCGCGCTGCCGAGAGCGGCGCCCAGTGATGATCTGGGTGGTCAGATCGAGGTCCACGCCATCGAGACCGAGCACGGAAGTCGGAAATGCTGCGCCGTCGTGCTCGATGGTGTTGCCGTCCTCAGCCACCGAGATGCCATTCAGACCGGTGTGGCGCCGGAAGTTGAGCGTGTCGCCACCCGTCTTGTCGCGGAACGATTCGGCACCAGTCCCGACGTTCGCGCCCGTGATGGTCGAGACGATGTCGATATGTTCGTTGTCGGCGTTCTCCGTAACGGCCACACCGTCGTCGCCGCGGATCGTC
>JAICQQ010000442.1 GCA_025937785.1 Polyangiaceae bacterium | reverse complement strand
CTCAGGTGCCCGGCGCATAATGCTTTGGAAGCCGATCGCGACTACGGCACAGGCTTCATGGCCCACCAGCGGGCGCGGAAGCCGCTGAAAGTCAGGGAACCACTCGCTCGATACGGGTTGCAAGACGCCGTGCGGGTGGCTTCCACCAGCGTCGCGGCGAGCGGCGCGGAGGACCCAGCGAGCGGCGCGGGGACCCAGCGAGCGGCGCGGGGGACCCAGCGAGCGGCGGGATGACTGGACTGCGGGAGAGCGTGATCGGCGGCAGGCCGCTGAGGGGGTGGGAACGGGGCGCCTCGAAGGTTCGGGCGACTGCGTGCGCGTCGAAGGCTCGGCGGCTTGATGTCGCCCCAGCCCCGCGCCGACACAATCCTCAGCTCTGGCGAGCCTTCCGTGGCAAGACAACTTCGGAAATCGTGGTGCGACCGACGCTGCGGACAATGAGCTCACCGCCATGGGCGCGAATGATTTCGCGAGCGATGAACAGACCGAGGCCAAGCCCGCGGTCGCCGCCTCTGCTCGACGTCGTCCGCTTGAACGGATCGAACAGCGTGGGCATCGATTCCTCTGGGATGGTTCCTACGTTGGTCACGCTCAGGCGCACGGTCTCGGGCTGCGTGCCATCCAGGGCGACCTCGATCGGGCTGCCACCCGTCCCGTGTTGCACGGCGTTGCCCACGAGGTTCGAGACCACCTGCGCCAAGCGGTCGGCGTCCCAGTATCCGTCGAGCGTCCCGACACTCGTCACGCCGATCGTTGCCCGGGGATTGACGTCACCGAGCTCCTGCGAGACCTGCCGCGTGATGCCCCCCAGGTTCGAGGCGGCGAGCTCCAGACGAAAGCCGCGACCCTGACGGACCTGCGCAAAGTCGAGCAGCTGCTCGATCATGCGCGTCATTCGGTCCGATGAGCGCACGATTCTCTCCGCGGGTCGCAGCGAGCGCGGGTCTTCCGCAGTTCTGACGATGAGCTCGGCGCCCATCCTGATCGAGCCGAGCGGCGTGCGCAGATCGTGCCCGAGGATGCCGACGAACGTGTCGCCCAGTTGCACGGCCCGCGACAGCTCGCGGTAAAGGTCGCGCATCTGGTACTGGCGGCGCCTGGCTCGAACCGCCGAGCGCACGGCGCTGAGCAGGAGGTGCGGGGGCATCGGTCGCTGCAAGAGCATGACGTTGGCCCGCTCGAGCATGCCGGCCGTCGGCGGCACGCGCGGCCCCGTCGTGGAGGTCGCCAGCGTCAGCAACAGCACGGGTAAATCGGACCACGGCTCTTGTCTTTCCAGGGCGACGAGCAGCGTCTCGGCTAGTCCCGTGTACAACGCCTCCTGAGCGATCAAGGCGGTGCCGGCGTCGTCCCTCATCGCGGACAAGAGCGCAGGGACATCAGGGCAGACTTCGCACGCGAAGCCCCCCGCCACCAGGCGCGCCTCGAGCATTGCGGCGTCGCGTCCTGTGGGCGTCAGGACGAGCACGCGCTCGGGCGAGCGATCATTGGGCTGGCTCACGCTCGCCTCGCAGGAGTCCCCCGCGTTGGAACTGCGGATTTCCAGTGAGGACCCCCTGGAAGCCTGCCAGAGGCTCACCGATCAGCACTCCGTCAGGCCCGAACCGAAGCTCACGGATCGTCCGCTCGTGCCTACCGGTTCGCTTCTTGATCACGGACAGCGCCTGTCTCACCTCACCTCCTGCCTCGAAATAGCGGAAAAGCACCACTGTATCTGCCAAATAGCTGACATCGAACGGTGTCTCCGTTGATCCGAAGAGCCCATGCTGAGCCAGAGTGGCGATCGTCGCGACGCCTTTCCCGGAGAGGAACGAGAGCAGCTCGTGCAAATGCGCCGCCATGAAGCGCTCCTCCGGCATCGCGCTGAGGTAGCCGTTCAGGCTATCGATCACCACGATGCGGCTGCCTTGCTCCACGTGTGCCAGCAAGGTATGAGCGAGCTCTCCTGGGCTGTACTCCGCGGGATCGACAGCCAGGAGCCGCACGAGCCCCTCCTCCACGTACTTCTGCAGCGGGATACCCAGCCCTGTCGTCCGGATCTGGAGATTGGTCGGGCTCTCGTCGAAACACAGGATGACACCCTTCTCACCCCGAGCGGCGGCGTTGGTGACGAACTGGGCCGCGATCGTCGACTTCCCCGTCCCCGCGGACCCCATGAGCACGGTACTGGTTCCGCGGTCGATGCCTCCTCCGAGCAGAGCATCGAGCTGAGCGATACCGCTGTGCACTTCGGCGCTCGAGTGCTGGGCGCGATGGTTCGAGGCGACGAGCCGAGGAAAGACTTCTACACCCCGTTCGGTAATGACCATGTCATGGTAACCGCCAATGCTGGCGGACGCGCGCAGCTTGCGGATGCGGATACGCCGCCGTTCGCCGCCGTACTGGGGTGACAGCTGATCGAGCGCGATGACGCCGCTCACCAGGGTTTCCGCAACGCCGCCTTGGTTGCCTTTGGGGTCGACGTCGATCAGCAACCCCGTGCAGTGTCGCTGCGTGATCTGGTCGCTCAGCGCCAAGATCTCGCGCCGGTAGCGGAACGGATCCGCGGCGAGCAGGCGGATCTCCGACAATGAGTCGATGACCAACCTTACCGGCTGGACTCGATCGACATGCTCGATGATCTCCTGAGCGATCTCTTGGAGCTCTACCTCGGACGGGCTGAAGACGGTATAGGCGGCTCGCTTCTCGTCGGTCTCGCCCCGGCGCCGCATGTCCCGGATCTCGATACCGTCGAGGTTCCAGCCGAAGGACTTCGCGAGCGCGCCGAGCTGGCCCCTGGTTTCGGACAGCCCAAGGTACAGGCACTTTTCACCGCGCTTCGCGCCCTCGATCAGGAACTGGAGACCCGCGGTGGTCTTGCCGGTGCCCGGCGCGCCCTTGATGAGGTACAGGGCGCACGGGATCAGGCCTCCGCCCACGATGGCATCGAGACCTGGAACGCCAGTCCGCAAACGTTCGTCGCTCATCTCCTTTTCATAGAACGTTGCGAGCGGGCGCGGAAGCGGCTCTAGCACGGACTTTTCGAGGCGGAATGGCTCCGGTGAGTTGGTTTTGCTCGCAACGGCGGGATGCCGGCGCTTCGGCGGCCAGCCAGCCAGCGCCGCCGGCGCCGCTCGCTGCAGCGGGCGCTGCGGCTCCGTGGGTGCGCCGCCGGCCCGGGCCTGGTAGCTTACCCGCGGTGGCTGAGAACGATGTTCCCACGTTGCACGCGTGGGTAGGCGGCACCGAAAAGCTCGAAACACTCTTCGCGCGTTTCTACGAGCGCGTGCGCGACGACGCGCTGCTCGCTCCGATCTTCGCGGACATGCACCCGGAGCACCACAGGCACGTCGCCGCCTTCGTGGCCGAGGTCTTCGGTGGCCCACCGGCATACTCCGAGCATCTCGGGGGCCACGCCGCGATGGTCCGGAAACACCTCGGTAAACACTTGAACGATGCGCAGCG
>JAICQQ010000360.1 GCA_025937785.1 Polyangiaceae bacterium | reverse complement strand
TCCTTGTCGTCGAGGAACACGGTGGTGATGAGCGGCGTGCCACCGCCGTTTCCGAACAAGGGATTTCCGTCGCTGTCCGTCGTGAGCTGCCACAAGAAGCGCGGGCCGCCGGTGTTGCCGACGATCACGGGATCGGTGATGTCGAGCGCGAAGTAGCCGCCCCGCGTGCCCCCGAACGACTGTACCAGCACCGTGCGCCAGAGACTCGTCCCGAAGCGTGCGCTGTCCGCGTCGCGCTCGAAAAGCGCGACGTCGGCGGGGGAGGCGACCACGTCTTTGATCACCGGTACGCCGTCCAGCAAGATCTGATGTGAGCCGGGATACTGAGTCTGAAGCCCGGTCAACACGGCGGGGGGGATGAACGCCCAGAGCTCGTTCTGTGCCCTCGTCTCGACACGTTCCGCGTCGGTGTCGTCGACCTTGGGGTCGCCGCCAGCGACCTTGAACGCATGCAAAAAGCCGTCGTTGCTGGAGGTATACAGCACCAAGGGTCGCGTGGCATAGGTCAGCTTGAAGGCGTCGTAGGACTCATCCAGGATCAGCGCGTCGGGGCGGCCCACCACCTGTGGCGTCGAGTGCAGGATCGCCCCCATCAGACTGCATTCGTCCGAATTGCGGCAACGGTGGTGCTCGTCGTCGGTGGGGTTCTTGCCCACCAGCCAGTTCAGGATCTGATCCGCGCAAGCATCCGCGGTGAGATCGTTGCACGAGGGGTCGGCCATGTTCAGACCCAGGCTGCGCGTGTCGACCTCGCTGGCGAGCGCGGTCGGCGACGCCTGGACTTCGTCGTTGTCCGTCCAATCCAGGGAATCGAGCCCGTCCGCGGGGCTGCCGACGATGTGCGGGCGAATCGAGCGCCCGGAGTAGATCTTGGTGGCGTCGTCGCTATCGGCCTCGGCCTCGACGGTGATGATGCGGCGGTCGTTGATGTTGGAATGCAGGTTCTCGACGAAGTCGTCGCCTTTGCTTACGTCAATTGCTTGGATTTTGGGCTCGCGGTTGTCGCACACGTAGCGCTCGCGTTCGAGCTCGGCGCGCCACACGCTGAAGCTTTCGGGCCGCGCTGCGCTGTAAAACCGCATCGAGGCAGCAAACTCGCTGGAAGCGCTGGCCCCGGAGGCGACCGCTGGCTGCGTCAAGCTGACACGAGGCGCGATCTCGGCGAGCACGTCCCCGAACGCCTTCCTGAGCGCGCTGGTGTCGCCGGCGAAATGGGCTCGGTATTCGCCTTTCGAGCCCCGATGCGCGATCGTGCTCAGCTCGCAACACACGCCGAGCGCCTTGTCGTTGGTGAGGTTGCCGGCGCACACGCCCGAGGTGCCGTCGGCTCCGAGCAGGACCTCGGTATCGACCTCGCTGCAGTTGACGGTGTCGCCGCCGATCTGCACCTCGTCGAGCGCGAAGCCAATCACGTGGACGATCACGCCGTTCTCGTAAAGCTCCGCTGCGATCTCGTGGGTCTCGGAGTAGGGACACTCGCCCGGGATGCCGCCGTCTCCCGGATCCTCGGTGCAATAGGGGCGAAGATCGAGGTTCGGCTCGCCGTCGGTGAGCAGGATGACGTGTTGGGTGCGACAGCCGCCCGCCACGTAGGGGTCGTCCTTCGGCCCGAACTTCAAGCTATTGTTCAGGGGGTCGGCGCTGTCGTCCTCGGTGAAGAACGCCAGCGCGTCGGAGAGCAGGCCTGCCACGGGGGTGGCGCCGTAGGGGCGCGTGGTCAGCAAGATCTTCTCGATCTGCGCGTTGCGCGCGGCGTGGTCGGAGAGCTCCGGGCTCGGGTCTCCGAAGGCGACCATGCGCCCTTCCCACGGGGGCGCGGCGGCATTGCGTCCCCCCACCTCGTAGGGGCTCGTCTCTGCACAATTGGCGGGCTTGCCCTCGGCGGGGCTGCCGACGTAGTAGCTCCAGGCGCCTTCGACGCCGGCGTTGAACTGGGGAGACGTGCCCGAATAGCCGCGCTTTTCGCTGATCAGCGTGTCGAACGTCATCAACCCGAAGCGCACGCCCGAGCCGTAGGCGTCGATGATGCCATCGCCGCTCTGGCGGAAGGACTCACAAGCGGTTGCCGCGCACGCTCCGTTCACGTTGTCGTACGGGTGGCATTGGGGTTCGCTCCAAGCGAAAGCGTTCGACGTATTCAGCGTGCCTGGTCCTATCGCGCAGGTGCCGCTGAGCGGGCGGTGGTACGGGTTTTGGTACTGAAAGTCTGCAGGGTCCGCGTTGTCGATCTCGTATTCGTTTCGGAATGCGGAGGAGCGGCGATCCATCGATTGGCAGCGATAGTCCGTGATGGTGCCGCTCAAGACTTCTACCAGGCCGATCCAGCGGCTGCGCTCGTTGTCTCCTGGGTCGCTGCTGGTCGGATCGCACGTGGGGAAGTCGCTGCTCGAAGTTTCGTACTCCATCGACCCCGAGGTATCGACCAACAGCATCACGTTGGGTTGCGGTACGCTCAACTCTTGGGCGGCCGCCAGGTCGTGGAACAGGGCGATCGAAGCCAGCGTGGCGAATGCGAAGAAACGTGTTCTCTTCATGAAGGTTACCTTGCGAATCGAGGCACGGCGGGAAGCACCACGTGCGACCGCACCTCTTGGATGCCGCCGGCGGCCGCGGCGTCGTTGCACACGGCGGCATCGGCGCGCGGTGGATTGACGAAGCCCCGCGCGGTGAGCGTGACCTGCACGGGCACCAGCTGATTCGAAGTGAGGTCAGCGCCGCGCACATTGCCGGTTTGGAAGGCTTCCGTCATTTCGACCACGAAGCGGGCTTCCAGGTTCTCGACGTCGTCGCTATCCGCGCCGACGGGGTCGATGAGCGTGCCGGGCAGTCCCTGCGACTCCTCGAACAGGCCGTCGTCACCGTTGAAGCGTTGCCCGAGCTCCTCGGACTGGAATGCGTAACAGAAGGGTTGCCCGACGACGGCGCTGTTCACGTTGCGGGTGGCCAGGCAGCCGTCGGTGCCGGTTTGCGCGACGTTGGTGTACGCGCTCGCCGCTTGCGTCGAGAGCTCGTGCGCCGTGAGCAGCACACCGTAGTCCGCCACGTACTCCGTCTGCAGGCTCTGGCGGTTGTAGCCGGACGCCACGTCGACCAGGCTCGCGGAGCGTATCGCGAAGATGCCGACCGCGGTGAGCAGCGTCACGACCATGACCACGATGAAGACGGCCGCGCCGCGCTCTTGTTGCCGGCGGGCAGCGGTACCGGGGAAGCTGAGGTGGGGGCTCACCACCTGACGGCCCTCATGTGGTTCCGCAGAGCAATGTCGGCCTGCAGTGTGCGCACCCGAGCATACGGCCCGGTAGCGTTCGCGCCCAAGGCGACCCTGTAGAGACCGCCGACGGGCAGGTTCGCCGCCTCCAAGTCGATGTTGGCGTCGCGGTCTGCTTCACGGGAACGCACCGCCAACCGCGCGTGGACCGAGCGAATGCGATCGGGGCGGGCGTTGCCGCCTCCGGCGCGGGGGTTGCCAGCGGCGGCGTCGATGCCGTCGTCGCCTTCGGCGATCTCCACCAGCGTCCCCGTGGTGGTCAGTTGCGATACGGAGAACTTCAGATCGACGGCGTACTCGGCCACCAGCTCGGTGGTGTCGGTGATCGCAGTGCCAGTCACGTCCAACTCTTCCCGGACCAACTCCGCTCGCGACTCTTCGTGGGTACCGGGAACCTCGTCCGCGTAAACGGCGGCGAATTGCGGATAAGTTTGGGGGTCGTCGAGGCGCTTCAGGCTGTAGCGGACGAAGTTCACGACGTTCACCGTCGCCCCCACGTTGAGCCCCTGCAGGCCGCACGCGGTCGTGCGAGATTCCTGCTGGAGAATGACGGCGCCGGTCAGGTCGATGTATGGGGTCTGCTGCCCGTCGCCCGCGAGCGTGCCCATGCCCACCGAGCCGATGACGGCGTAGTGGTGGGACCCCTTCCTGTCCAGGATCCGCAGCACCCGCGCGGCACCGTCTGGCGTGAACGCGGCTTGAACCAAGGCGAGGCGGGCGGCCTCGCTTTGATTTCCGTCGGTGCGATACCCGAGGCGCGCCATGGCGGGGGAATTCGGTTGGAGGTACACGCGCCACACGTTGGGAGCCCCTGCGGCGTTCGGTCGACCGATCTCTGCCGCGGGGAACTGGTCGGTGGAACTGAACGCGCCCGCGAGGATGAGCTGATCGGGATTCAGCTTGTTGTCCTTCCAGAACGTGGCAAGCCCGTCGTCGCCGTCGGCAGCTGTGCGCGAGCCGCCGGGGACGATGCGCACGCCGCCCATCTCGCGCAGCGATCGCTGAGCGTTGGTCCAGCCCTCGGCCGCGGTCTGGCCGCTGCACACCAGCGGATCACGCACCACGTTCGGTGACGCCAGAAACCCGGCGCGCGCGACGTCCGCGCGCAACCGCTGGAACCCGTTCATGACGCCGATGGTCGCGTTCGAAATTCGCGCTTCCTGCTGGTAGAACTTGGAACCCTGGCTCGCCATCATGAACACGAACACCGAGATCAAAAGACCCCCGGTCAGGGCCACCATCAGCTCGACCAGAGTAAAGCCGCGCGCGGAGGCGCTGCGGGCGCAGGCGCTTCGCGAACGCTTCATTGCGTTTGCCTCACGGCGGCCACGTCGTACACGAAGTGATAGTCATCGTCGGAACCCTCGCCGATGCTGGCACCAGCGTTTGGATCGCAGTACGCTGCGTCCCCGCTGGGTTCGCGGCCATCGCGCGGCCAGAACACCCTGACCTCCGAACGCATGAGCCCGTTGCCTTGAATGACGTTGGTGCCTGCCGAGATCGAGTTCATGTTGGTCAGCCGGATGTCGACGCAGAAATACGCCTGGTCGACGTCCGCCGTGAACCTGCCGAGCGGATCGAACGTGCCCCCGAAGCTACCGGCAGTGTTCGTGGGCGCCCGCTGCCACTCGGGCGCCGCGCTGCCGTTGGCGAGCCACTGGGTGCCCGTCAGCACCACCGCGGTCGACGGCCAGAGCGCGCTGTCGGCGGTCAGCCGCTCTTGCCAGCTCTGAGCGATGTGCGTGGCGATCGCCAGCTTCTTCGCGTGCAGATTCGAGGCCAGCGTGATCTTCTGCATCGCGGCAATCCCCGTCACGCCGATCGCGAAGACGGTCATTGCCATCAACAGCTCCACGATCGTGTAGCCTCGCGCTAGGCGCTGCGAGCGGCAGAGCCGCAGAGTCCGCGTGTGCCCGCTCATCCGTCGGTTCCCTCGTCGCCTTCGGCGTCTTCGGTCGCCGCCGCTTCCTGGACGAACTTACCTTTCACGCGCGCCGACCCGCCGGACAGGATCAAGACGTCGCGGCGGATGTTGTCGAGGCCCTGGCGGGTGACCTGTGCCACGTGGACGCCTTTCATGCGTTCCATGACCGCCTCGGGATCGGTGCGTGTGAAGGTCGCGCCCATCGGGGTGAAACACACGTCGAGGTACTGGATCTCGTCGTCGCCGGCGCTCGCCAGCATCGTGATGTCCACGCCATCGTACTCGCCGCGGATGCCTGGGTTGAACTCCTGGATCAGCTGCTGCGTGTCAGGCTCTTTGCCCGGTGCTCCAAACGCCTGGCAACCCTTGCGGGGGATGGGGCCGCAGGCGCCGTCTTCGCCAGCGACCGCCTCCCACACCTGCAGGGATCCCGCTGGCGCCGCCGTGGCGTCCTTTTGGTAGCGAACCAGCACCGCTGACCCGCGTCCCAGCGCCCGCATGCGAGCGCCGCGGTAGAAGTTGGCCAGCTCTTGACTTGCCTGGTTGGCGCGTCGGTCGCGCATCTGCGCGCTGATCGCCGGGGTCGCGAGTGCGGCCAGTAGGCCGATGATGACCACGACCACCACCAGCTCGATGAGAGTGAAGCCTCGCGCTGCGTGTTTGCGGGGACGCTGCGGGGGGCGATCGGTGGCGGAGCCGGAGGATTCGGGCATGCTGAGCCGCTCTGTCTCAAGCAAGATA
>JAICQQ010000390.1 GCA_025937785.1 Polyangiaceae bacterium | reverse complement strand
GTCCCACATGAACGTGTTCATCGCTCCCATCGAGTCCGTGTTCAGCAGCGACGAGGGCGGCGCCCCGCTCGCCAGCGCCGTCACCCCCAGAATGTCGCGCACGATGTTGTCGTACTGCACGTTCTTGATCCGCGCGATCTGGGAGCTCGTTGGAACGCCAGGGACACACACGTCCGTAGGCAAGGAGCTACCTCCAGTGCCAGCGATGCCCCCATCGGTGGTGCCACCCGTGGGCCCAGTAGTTGCGCCGCCGCTGCCCGTGACGGACGCATCGGTTCCAGTGGTGCTGGGCCCAGGTCCAGAAGACATCGACTCGTCCGAGTTGCCGACGTTGCCGGAGCACCCCGCTGACAGGGCAGCGAGGCAAGCAACGAGCGCTACCGAGCCAGTGAAGGTAAGGGGCGGCGTGGTCCTCATATGATTGTGATTCCCGCAACCACTTTCGTTGTATTGGAGACGCCGGCCCCGACCCCAAACTCCCTCCGCGACACGCACCATTACTGCAAAAGATTAGGAACGAAGGAATTTCCTGCAATTACGTCCCAGCCACCGCGCAGTTCGTCCCGTTGAGCTTTAGCAGAGGCAAGTTCGCGCTGGTTCGAGGCGGTTCCAAGCCCCCGGCGATGGGGCAAAAGCGACCGGCGTCACGATTGGCGCGCGCCGAGTGACGGTCAGCGCAGCGCGCGCGCGAGGGTTCGACGCTCTCAGCCCGAGACTGCCCTTGGGGAAACCCTCGAGCGCACCAGTGGCGCCCCCATCGTCTCAATCTCTGCACATGTAAATACGGAGGCGGGACTACCGGGCATCACACGGAAGCATCCACAGCAGGCTCACCGGCTCGACGCTGCTGGTCCTTGCGCTGGCAATGTTTCGCGACCTGTCACGTTTCGCAATGCCATGTTCTCCCGAGCGCCTTCGCCGCGCAGCGTTGCGGCGAAGCCTGTGTTTTCGCGCGGGACGTGCCAGTTTTCGTGGATCGGATCCGGCCTTTGCGAAATGCTCGACGCCCCGTGTGCTGGGCGGCCTCGTGCAGTGCCGAACGGGCTGCACTCGACGCCGTGCCAACACGCTGCGCCGGCTGTGAGACGGACGAGCGTGCACACCATGGTCAGGTGGAAACAACCACGGTCGCACGAGTGGATCACACGGCGCAGATTGGATCAGTTGACAGGCTAATCATGAAGAATTGGAATTCTCTGGCGGTAGTCGAAGTGTGGCGAGCCCTGCGAATTGTTGCTGGATACAGGCCGAAACACCTGGCCCGAGCAGAGGATGCGGCTACTCTCATGATCGCAAGAGCCCGGTCCTTTCGTGATCGCTTAGACGTCTAGAGGTCGTTCACAGTGAAACTCTCGATTCTTCATCGTTACACTCTCGTTTGCCTCACTGCTCTCATCAACTGCGCCTGTTCGAGCGAGCCAGAGCCCGCTCCCACCACCAATGGTTCGTCGACCACCAACCCTACGGGCGGCTCGTCGACGACGTCAGGACTTCAGTACTGCGATCCGACTCCCATCATGGTCGAAGCCTGCAGCGGCGTGGTCTGCCACGGAAGCGTGGGCAAGGCTCCGTTCTCGGGCACGGACCTGTTCAATGCTCCGACTGGTCAAACGTTGGGGCAGTCACTCATCAATAAGCCCGCCAACTACAACCTGGTGGCGGATCCAACGTCGTGTCCACAAGCCACCCCCGAACTGCTCATCAATCCCGGCGCTCCCTCCGAAAGCTTGATCCTGAAGAAGATCATTGGCACTCAGGCCTGCGGTGTGAAGATGCCGAACGTCACGAATGGCGATCTGACGCCAGCTGAAGTCGACTGCTTCGTGAGTTGGGTCAACGGTGTGATCACGGAGAGTGGTGGCACGGTGACGACCGGCGGCACGCCGACGGTGAGCGCTGCGACGACCGCGAGCACTGCGACGACCGCGAGCACCACCGGTGGTGGCACGACGACGGGTGGCACGACGACCGGGACGGTCACGACTACCGGTGTCGCCACGACCACCGGAACCTCCACGGCCACGTCGACCACGGGAGGACCGCCGCCCGCCACCTGGGACACGCTGCGATACGCCATTACTTATAGCAGCATCACCTGCGCCGGCAGTGATTGCCACGGGGGCTTCGAACACCGCCTCGATCTCCGGGACGATCTAACCACCAATGGTCAAGCCCTCTACGACCAACTGACCACGTGGACGTCCGAACTTTGTGGCAACAAGCTCGTCGTCAACCCCGGCAATCCGGACCAAAGCGCCATCCTCGATGTCCTGACTACGGGTTGCGGAGCGGTCGCCCCGAATTGCGTCGTCGGTGAAGAGTGCATCCCGCAGATGCCCTTCAATTGCCAGCCGGGCTTCGATTGTGTTCCGGACGACAAGATCGAGGCGATCCGCCAGTGGATCGCGGATGGAGCGGTAGGCCCGCAATAGACGGACTCGCGCCCGCGAGTACCGGCTCGGGAGGGGGGCATGAAGCTTTCGATTCGTCCGCCCTACGCGTAGTTGCGTTCGCTGATCTCATTGGCTGTGGGCTGCGGAGAGACCGAAGCCCCTCCGAGCGGGTCGCCGGCGGCAGTCCTGTCGGCGGCTCGTCGACGACCTCGCCCTCGGACTACTGTGCTCCGACCCCATCATGGCCGAAGCCTGCAACGGCGTGGCCTGCCACGGCGTCACTACCACGGGAACGTCACGGGCGTGAACTCGACGGCCGCGGCTGCCACTGCCACGGCTTCGAGCCGCCACGGCTTCGAGCCGCCACGGCTTCGAGCCGCCACGGCTTCGAGCCGCCACGGCTTCGAGCCGCCACGACTTCGACGGCCACAGCAACGTCGACCAAGGGGCACGGCCGAGATCCCAGCCACGTGGGAGACGATGCGAGACACCGTCGTGCTCCGCAGCATCTTCTGCGCCGGCAGCGACTGCCACGGCGTGCCCCGCAGTACAAGCGTGTGTCGCGGACGCAACGATAGCCGCTGGCGACGCCGAGCCACAAAATGACGAAAGGCCCTTCGTTTCGGAGGGGCCCTTCGCAAGCGCCGAGCGCCTGACTCTCAGCGAGCAGCGCGCTGTTCAGAAGCTCAGACCGGGGGGGTCTTGAGATCGAACTGTCCGGGGTTGTTGATGACTGGTGGGTCCCCGGCAGATGCCCCGCCGAAGAAGTCGGCGGTGTTGTCGAACATCCCGAAGTGAGTGACCTCTTCGGTGCCACCTACCGTCGCGAAGCCAGAGCTGTCCGCCTTCACGCCGATCGCGTTCAGCAAGTTGCAGAAGTACTTGTTGATGGGCGCAACAGCGGTGCCTTCGGCCGTTCCCGTCGAGTCGACCTCGCCGATGGGGATGTTGTCCTGACCGTTGCAGTACTTGTCGCTATCGCCCGGAGTCAGGCTAGCGGATCCGTCTTCGACGTTGATCGCTCCACCCGTCCAGAACGCATCGCCGCACGAGCCGGCGTGTACGATCGGGAGGTTGTTGAGGTTGTGCGCGTTCCCGTCCGAGAGTTCCTGGAACCACACGGCAGCGCTGTTATCCAACACCGTGCGGTCGCCTTCGGGCAGGCTGTCGAGCATTCCGACCAGGTTGGCGAACTTCTGAGCGTAGAACTGGTCGATGGTGTTGAGGATGTCCATCACACCGCCGACGCAGTTACCACCCATGCCGGCACCGTTGATGCGGTGCGAGGCGTTGTGGTTTTCCATGGTGATGGCGCTGCCGTCGGACAGGGTCAGGCTGCGGAGCACGTAGTTGCCGGGGTACTTGATGAAGATGACCCGGCTCGAGTCGCACGCTGCGGACAACGCTGCCAAGGCATTGAAGACGTCGCCCCAGTCCATGGTGGCGTTCACCTTGCCGGCAACATTGTCTCCACCGCCGCCGCCGCGAGTCAGCTCGCTGGCGACCAATCCAAGCGCTGTCGCCTGGTCGGCCGTGCATGCCTGCGTAACAATCCCGCCGGTCGTGTGCAGCAGTTCCTTCCAAGCCGCCAGCTTCTGCTTGTCCGACGCGCTCATGTCGAAGCCCTCGAGCGTAGTCAGATCGTCCTTTACCAGGTCGACGATGCTTTGACCCTTGATGGCTGCGTAGTCATCGGGGGTCACTTCACCACCGCTCTGGAACAGACCTGTGAGCGACGAGAACACCTGATCGGGTTCGCCGATGCCGGGGAACGGCTCTTCTGCAGCCGAGAACGAGATACCGGTCTGGTTGTTGTCGCGGCCGCCGCTCACCCGCATGAACAGCGGGGTACCACCGTTGGCCGCGTTCACCTGCTCGGCGGCGATGTGGTCGAGCGAACGCCCGATCGGCAGAGCGTTGAACTTCGCAGCCGTGTTGTTCAGGTCGAAGGGATCGTCCGTGTTCGGAGTTACCGGCTGACAAGTGAAGTACGAGCCGACCACCTGGGTGTGCGGGTCGTTGCCTTGACCAACCGCCGTGCTCGCGTTCCTGTTGTTGGCGTGCCACTGGTTCATGGCGCGAATGCCGCGAGGCAGGAGGATCTTCGCGGCGTGGTCGGCGAGTGGGGCCAGGTTCGTGGCTGCGTAGTCCGCCGCCCCGAGCGGGCCGTGGGACACCGCGGGGAACCAGCGATTGGTCAAGCAGCCGTAGTGGGTGAACATGACGATCAAGCGCCGTGGATCGGTCACCGGTGCGCCTTGCGCCTTGGCTTGCCGCTCGGCGATCGAGGGCAGGAAGGGTGCAGCGACCGCCGCGCCGCCGAGACCACGAAGGAAAAGTCTACGATTCAGAGGATACTTCTTCATGTTTCCTGGTTCCCTTCAGTTTGCAGCTTTGTTTCGCAGACGGAAGGAATCTGCTTGAGTGATATCAGCGAAGAGGTCGAGAATTGTGTAGCCGTCCGTGGTCAGCTTCGTGTTCAACTCATCGACGAGACACGCGTCGTTCGCGTTCGGAAGACGGCCGGTTGCACCTGCAACCACCTTCTCGGCGTAGCCACGACGGGCGAAGTCGCCCTTGACGATCTCTTCCATCAGCTGGAGTGGGGTGGTGATCGTCTTGGTC